>JBDLTZ010000035.1:0-61391 GCA_039805565.1 Chloroflexota bacterium
TGAATGTGATAGCATCCATGCTGAACACCTCGCTGTCCTGATTGTGTGGTTGGCGCCCCAATCATAGCAGCGCGGTGTTCTCCTGTTATTCTCCTCTAGTCCGACTTTGCATTAGCCCTGATTCTAACACTTCGCTACTTTACAGGGTGGGACAGATTTGCTACAATACTGGGGCAGCACGGGGATGACTGGTATCGACAGGGAACGATGCTGCGGGTTGCAAGCCGAGCCGCCCAGTCTCGTTAAAGGGGCAACGGCATAACTGCCAACAACAACAAGGTTGTCGCCTTTAAGCCGGCGATGGCCCTCGCTGCCTAACTAAACGGGTAGCGCGCTCCGCCGCCCTCACCCCGATGGGGCGGGTCGGAGCGTCAGCAAGTCGGGGTGCTCTCGGCTAACGCCTGCTAGGCTGAGCTAAGACAAGCGGGATGGCTCAAAGGCTGCTCTGTTCGCCGTGCGGCCGCGAGCGACAACAAACGACGGACTAAGCTTGTAGACGCCTTCAGCTTACTTTTCTGGACGGGGGTTCGACTCCCCCCATCTCCACCAATCCTACGGTCGGTTGCTGTGTTTGAACCCCTCGGGGCACGGACACAGCGCTACCAAAAGAAAAGCGTTTGGCTGTCGGTTGTAAAAGTCCAAAAAGATACGCGCGATAAGCGACTATCGAGGGCTCTGATCGGTGGCGAACGTCTGACCCTGGTGATACTCTTGCAGGAGTGGCACCAGGGTCGCGTCTTACTCGCCCGAATTGCTGAATGGTTGGCTGGATATCCGGCTACGCCTTCAGCGGTTCGGGTTTTTCGTGTTCTCCGCCCGTCTTGTCCTTCTGCCTCATCCCGCGCTCCACGACAGCCTCACGTAGCAGCACCTTCAGCATGTTGTTGACACAGCTTTCGCCGGTTGCGCGGGTGGGTTCAGACGCGCTGATGGACGCTTCGAGCGCGATGACAGTGGCGGGGTTGGGGGCGCCAGCCAGCACGCTGAGATCGCTGAACACCTCGCCGGGGCCAACCACGCGCAGGGTCTGCTCTCGCCCGGATGGTGCGACCTTGACAGCCTTGAGCCAGCCGTGCTCAACGACATACAGCGCCGCGCTCGGATCACCCTCCAGGAACACCACCTGGTCGGCGACATACTGCTGGCGGGTAACTGTGCGGGCGACAGCAGCGAGCGTTGCGGCATCAAGTCCCGCGAAGGTGGGGACCGCCGCAATGACGCGGGCAGATTGGGAGACGGCCGCCGATTCCGTCATGGATGCCACTACCCTTCGCTGCTATGCTCGGCGCCGGCCATGTCACGCACGGCCAGCGTGCCAGCTTCAGCCGCACTACCAGGCGCCTACGCTCGTGTGCGGAAAAGCACTGGCCCTCTGCTCACTATACCCGCATCCGGGGCTTATGTCACGCAGATCCGATGGCATCTCAGGGCGTGTACAACGTCGAGACGGGCACGGCGAACACACCTTTCGCGGGTAGCATCGGGCTGTCACCAGCCGAGAACCCGCAAAAGGTGTGTGATAGGCATCCGCGCCAGCAGCGGGGAGCGCATGACGGCCAGACACGCGCTCACGTGATCTGGCGCGCTGAGCGGTAGCCGGTCAGCAGCATGCTCACGGTGACAATACCCGCGACGACATGCAGCGCTGCCGTCACCGTGCTCGCCAGCAGGGTCTTGTTCGCAAAGGGCAGCAGATAGTCCGGGACGATGCTGATCATCAGGACGATGGCGGCGACGAGCAGAAACGCGCGACCGGGCCGGGCCACGTGCCGGTCAAGCCAGGCAAAGACCCCCGTCGCCGCAAAGGCCGGAATCACCGTGAAGAGGATCGAGCGCGGGAGAGAGTTCAGCGGATCGAACGCGATGAGCTCGGGCCAGATGGCGAGTGCCGTGAGCTGGGTGATGAGGACGGCGGCGGCGCTCAGGACCGCGGCACCTACAGCGAGCCGCAGCCAATCGGAAGGGCGCAGCTCATGGGCCACCGGCGGATGGCGGGAGGACTGGGCAATCATGGTTCGCTCCTAATCGTGTGTACCGGCTCGTGAGGCCGGGCGGGCTGAGGGCATCGCTCAGCTTACCGCGCGTTCGGATGATGCGCAGAGCCTAGCACCGGACGAGGGCGATGTCTCTGATGTAAGTCGTATTTCGAGCGCGTCAGCGATTCGGAGCACGTAGGGTGCTAGAGTACCGCGTTGAACAGGTAGCCGGTGAGCGTGATCGCCAGCGCGACCACGCCGACAAATACCGCGATCAGGCGTGGCTTGAGCACCCGCCGCAGGATGATCACCTCGGGCAGGCTCAGCCCCACGACGGCCATCATGAACGCCAGCACCGTCCCGAGCGCGGCGCCCTTCTCCATCAGGGCGTGGACCACGGGGATGACACCCGCGGCGTTGGCGTAGAGCGGCACGCCCAGCAGCACCGCCGCCGGCACCGACCACCACGCACCCTTGCCGAGGATGTCCGCCAGCGCCTGCTCCGGCACGTAGCCGTGGATTCCCGCCCCTACCCCGATCCCAACCACCACAAACAACCAGACCCTGGCGACGATCTCGCGCGTAGCCTGCCCGGCCTGCGCGATGCGCTGCGCCCAGGTGGGGTGCTCAGCCGCTACCGTGCCCTGCCCACCGTGGATCTGCCAGACGAAGTCCTCGACGAAGCGCTCCATGTGCAGGCGCCCGATAGCCATGCCGGCGATGATGGCTATGGTCAGGCCGGAGGCGAGGTACAGCCCCGCGACCTTCCAGCCGAACATGCCAAACAGTAGCGCCAGCGCAACCTCATTGATCACGGGCGCGGCGATCAGGAACGAGAAGGTCACGCCGAGTGGGATGCCGGCCTCGACAAACCCGATGAACAGCGGCACCGCCGAGCACGAGCAGAACGGCGTCACCACCCCCAGGCTCGCCGCCAGCACATTGCCCACCCCCTCGCGCTTGCCGCCCAGCAGCGCGCGCGTGCGCTCGGCGCTGAAGAACGAGCGGATGAGAGAGATCACAAAGATCATGCCGCTGAGCAGCAGCAGGATCTTCGGCACGTCGTACAGAAAGAAGGCCACCGACTCACCCAGCTGTGAGCCGCGGGTCAGGCCAAACAGGCCGTGGGCCAACCAGTCGGCAAGCGGCTGCACTGTGTTGTAGGCCACGAGCCAGGCGGCCGCCGCGAGCGCCAGCGTGACGACTGCACGGCGCGTCGGGTGCCGGTCAAACGGGGCGGGTGAGACTGAGGCGGCCATATGGGGCTCCTTACGCCTGCAGCCAGCCGGCGATCTCGGCCTCGCTCGGGATGCGCCCGCTGGACACACGTGTCTCGTTAACGACCAGACCCGGGGTGGCCATGACCGACCAGCGGATGATCTGGGCATAGTCGGTGACCTTCTCGACATCTACCTCGACGCCGCGCTCAGACGCGACCTTCCTGACCAGCGCCTCCAGGCGCCGGCAGTTCGCGCAGCCCGGCCCAAGCACTTTGACATTCAGCATGGGTGTAGTCCCTCCTACGATCTCACGTGGCGTCGTCCACATTGGGGGCGAGGCACGCGCACTTCGGGCAGGGGCACGCGGCAGGGGAAGGGCGCGTCGGCGCCGTAGGCCCGCCCGCAATGGACTGTGCGGCATCAAGCAGCACAAACACCTCCGGCCGCTCGACCCGGTAGTACACGTTCCAGCCCTCGCGACGGTCCGTGACGAGCGCGGCCGCACGCAGCACGGCGAGCTGCTTGGAGAGGTACGCCTGCGGGTAGCCGAGGTGCGCCTCGAGGTGGCACACACACTGCTCGGCGCCGCGCAAGACCGCGAGGATGGCGATCCGCGCTGGATTCATCAGCGCCCGGAAGAGGTCGGCATGCGGGCTGTAGGGTTCGTGCTCCATGCTTCAGAGTATATGCCAGAGATGGCATATGATCCGTTGCGGCGCGGTGACGCCAGGTGAAGATCGCGCGACGTGGCTGGGCCTGGATGCTTGCTCCGGTCGATCTCCATCGGTTCTCCATCTTTGGCTGCTATACTTACACTGCCTGCCGTATCGCCGGCCTGCACAGGCGATACGCCAACGCGGGCGCTGCTCCTGCTGATGTGACACTCGCCCTCCGGGCCGAGTCCCTGCCCGGGCCAGTCCACAGCGCCCCACCCTTTCCATCGGGAGGCAGCCATGCTTCGACTGTTGCTGCTCGCCGTCGTCGGCGCCGCGCTCGCTCTCGGCAGTGCGCCCGCCCCTGCGGCCGACCCTATCGCCCGCGCGGTGCTGTTCTACTCGCCAGCCTGCCCGCACTGCCATACTGTGATGACCGATTCCCTGCCGCCGCTGATGGCGCGCTACAGAGACCAGCTGCAGATTGCGGCCATCGACGTGACGACGCCCGCTGGCCAGCAACTCTACCAGGCGATGGTGCAGCACTTCCAGGTGCCGGACGACCGGCTCGGCGTGCCGGCGCTCGTCATCGGCAAGGCGGTGCTTGTCGGTGCGGTCGAGATACCGGAGCGCCTGCCCGCTCTGATTGATGCCGCTTTGGTGGGCGACGGCCTGCCCTGGCCGGACATCCCGGGCCTTGCCGAGCACCTCAGATTCGAATCCCCGGCCACGGCTGCGCCTGCTCCGCGTGTCGCCACACCAGCAGCGCCGCGGAGCGACACCCCGCCGCTCCTGCGCGACATGCCGGCCAACGCCCTGGCTCTGGCGGTGCTAGCGGGTATGCTCGCGGCGGTGGTCTGGGCCGCGCGTACCTGGCGCCGTCCGCGCGCTGGCGCCGCGCCGCGCTGGCGGGACCGCGCAGTCCCGCTGCTGTCGCTGGCCGGGCTGGCGGTAGCCGTCTACCTCACGCTGGTCGAGACCGCGCAGGCCGCGGCGGTGTGCGGGCCGGTGGGGAACTGTGCGGCGGTGCAGCAGAGCTCCTACGCCTTCGTCTTCGGCATCCCTGTGGGTGTACTGGGGGTGGCAGCCTACATCGCGCTGCTGCTCGCGTGGGGGGCGGAGCACCTGCTGCGCGGGCGACGGGCCGAGCTGGCAGGCCTGGCCGTGGCCGGCCTGGCGGGCACCGGGACAGTGTTCTCGATCTACCTGACGTTCCTGGAGCCGTTTGTGATCGGCGCGACCTGCCTGTGGTGTCTGACCTCGGCCGCGCTGATGACGGCGCTGCTGTACCTGGCGGCGCCCTACCACGGCCTGCTCGCAGCGCCGCGGCGCGAGGTGGCGCGCGGGCGGCAGCCACGGCGCAAACCCGTGTGACGCGAGCCACACCCGGAAGAGGGCGGCGGGTGATCTGCTGCGTGCACACGCCGCTCAGCGCAGCGATGAGCTTCTGGTCCGGCGGAGCAGGGATGAGCAGCGCACCCACGAGGAGGCAGGCCAGCACACCGGCGAACGCAGCGCACCAGGGCCGGTGGGCGCGCTCGCGCTCCTAACGCGCCTTGGCGGCGGCGCTCAGACCGGCCGCGACGCCGCCAACGATCACCAGTCATTCAGCCATGGCGCTGTGCTCCTCTGTCTATGCTGTGCAACTACTCGAACATCCCTGATGGGGTATGCCGGCGACCAAGCACGCCCGGTGTATGCGGTTGGCTACTCAGGTACAGGTAGCAGTCGACTACGATCAGTGCCTTCACCACGTCCACCACGGCGATCACCGCCACCGGCACCTGGTTGTAGAGCACGTCGCCCACCGCGAAGACACCCAGCACGGACGTCTGTGCGCCGCGGCAGACGCCAGTTATGCGGTGCCCGCGACCGGCGCACCTGTGCTGCCGTGGTGCTCGCGCTCGGGCGGGCACAGCGGGAGAGTGAACCAGAAGCAACTTCCCTGCCCGACAGTGCTCGTGACACCAATCTGCCCTCCCTGCGCCTGCACCAGCTGGCGGGCGATCGCGAGCCCCAGGCCCGAACCCCCCTGCTGGCGCGCACGCGCCGGGTCCGCCCGCCAGAAGCGCTCGAAGACGTGCGGCAGGTCGGCTGGCGCGATGCCCGGGCCGGTGTCCTCCACCAGGATCACGGCCATCGGCGCAGAACTGGCGCGCGCCGCGGGGTCCCCCGCGGCGTCCGTGCTCGGCAGCGCGCGCATCGTCACACTGCCGCCGGCTGGGGTGTAGCGCAGCGCGTTCGCCAACAGGTTGTGCAGCACCTGTCCGGCGCGGTCGGGGTCGGCCCAGGCCGGCCCAAGACTCTCTGCGACGCTGACTGCGAGGGCCACGCCCTTGTCAGATGCCAGCCCCCGGAACACCTCAGATGCCTGGGCCAGGAGCCCGGCGACGTCCACCACCTGTGCCTCGATACGCAGCTGCCCGGCCTCGGCCAGCGCTAGCTCACGCAGGTCCTCCACCAGCCGCGCCAGCAGCAGCGTCTCGTCCAGGATCGTCTGCACCTCGCCCTTCTCCAGCGGGTAGACGTCGTCCAGGAGCGCATGCAGGTTGCCCTGGATCACTGCCAGCGGTGTTCGCAGCTCGTGGGCGATGTCGGCCACCATCCGGCGCCGCTGCGCCTCGGCCCGCTCGAGCGCAGCGGCCATGTCATTGAAGGCCTCGGCCGCCGCGACAGCCTCAGCAGAACCGGCGACCATCACTCGCTCAGTGAGATCGCCGCCGGCGAGCCGGCGCGCCGCGTGCGCCAGACGGTCGAGCGGAGCAGCCAGACCGCGCGCCAGTGCCAGGCCGAGCAGCGCCCCGAGCGTGACGCCCGCAAGCCCGGCCTGAAGGAGCGCCCGGTTGACCTGCGCCAGGAAGCGCTCGCCGGCATCCGTCAGCCCAGCCTGCCCGGCAGAGCGCGCCACCAGGAGCCCCACCGGCGTGCCGTCGGCGACGACGGGGATCGCGGCCGCCCGGTCCTCGGCCGTTAGCCGCCCGCCCACACCGCCAGCGGTGCTGTAGACCACGGAGCCGGCCGGATCGGCAAGCACCAGCGTCGGCGCGCCGCGCATCATCCCGCGGCCGGCGCCCACTCCCCCAGGGCCACCCCGGTTGTCGAACACCGCCGCGACGCCGTCCCACCCGCCGTGCTCCGCGTAGTACACCGCGAGGGCGGCGGCCAGCCCGGACTCCTGCAGCTGGCTCTGGGCCAGGAACCCGCGGAAGTCCGCGCTGGTCTGGCGGTTGGCGAGCAGCGCGGCCGAAACCACGCTGAGCAGCGCGACCACGGCGAATGCCAGTGCGAGCTGGACCCAGAGGCGACGCATGGCTCACTCTCCCCCACGGTGGAGGCGGTAGCCAACGCCATAGACCGTCTCGATCTGCGGGGCTTCCGGCACGCGCTCCAGCTTCTTGCGCAGGTTCTTGATGTGGCTGTCCACCGTGCGCTCCAGCCCCTCGTAGGCGTAGCCGAGCCCCTGCTCGATCAGCTCCTGGCGAGTGAAGGCGTGCCCGGGCTGCGTGATGAACAGCCGCAACAGGTCGAACTCGGTGGGCGTCAGCTCCACGGCCTGGCCGGCAAGCGTGACGACGTGCTGGTCGACGTCCAGCCGCAGCGAACCGTAGCTCAGCGCCGGGCGCTCAGCCACGGGTGTGCTGGTCCGACGCAGGATCGCGCGGATACGGGCCACCACCTCGCGCGGGTTGAAGGGTTTGGTCACATAGTCGTCGGCGCCAAGCTCAAGACCGACGATGCGGTCGGTGTCCTCGACGCGGGCGGTGAGCATCAGGATCGGCAGCGCGGCGGTGTGTGGGTCGGCGCGGACGACGCGGGTGATCTCCCAGCCGTCGGTGTCCGGCAGCATCAGATCGAGCACCAGCAGGTCCGGTCGCTCGGCGCGGATGGTGCGCAGCGCCGTGGCGCCGTCGCTCGCGGTGAGCACCACAAAGCCGGCCTGCTCCAGGTAGGCCTGGACCAGCCGGACGATCTGCCGGTCGTCATCGACGACGAGGACACGCTGTGTCATCTCGGCCTCCTCGCTGCCGCGTGGGGAGAGGGGCCTCCGGCTCCCTCTCCCCACGACCTCCTGCTACTGGCCGCCCATCCTGCCGCGGCCCTGACCCATTCCGGCGCCCTTGCTCATCCCAGCGCCCTTGCTCATCCCAGCGCCCTTGCCCATCCCGGCGCCAGTCCCGGCGTTGTCACAGGCGCCGTCGCCGTCCGCGTCCACAAAGCCCGCGCCCTGCGGGGCCCACGACTGGCTCAGGCGGTCCGTCACATTCACCTTGATCGTCACGAGCTGCTGGTCGGCCTGGGCCTGGGTGATGTGCCCGGCGACTACCAGGGCACTCAGCCGGTCAGCGCGCGGCTTCACGAAGGCGTCCACGATCGCGCCGGTCTTGTCGCCCGCTACGTCGGCGATGGTCTTGCCCGCCTGCAGCTCTGCCACCAGGTCGGCCTGGGGGACGCCGAGCACCTGCGCCGCGACGGCCACCAGCGACTCCTGCGGGCCGCCCATCCCGCCGCCCATCCCGCCGCCCGGGCCGCGCCCGGTCTGGGTGCCGGGGCCTACGGCAAACGTGAGCGACGGCAGCGTGAGGGCGATTGCGAGCGCCAGTGCAGCACTGACGGCGATGATCCAGCTACGGGTACGCATCGGTTTCCTCCTCGGGTCCTGCACCGCCGGGCCGCTGTTGGTCGCGGCGGTCTGCTCTGATACCGTCAGTGTAGCTCGTAAAGATGGAGAACCGATGGAGGTCTGGGCGAGATGTGGTGGAGAGATTCGCCGCATGCCCGGCGTCAAGCCGGCCACCGGACAGCGTGTGCAGCAGCGCGTCCCAGCTGTTGCCGAGCAGGTTGCCGACGCGGATGGCATGCCGCCCAGCCGGGCAATACCGTCGTGGAACGCGGCGCGGTAGCGGCAGCGACGGATCGCCGCCGGGCTGAAGAAGCGGCTGCCCATCAGCGCCAGGCGCTCCGCCAGCGCGATGAGTTTGACGGATGCGTGCGCGATATCTGGCTCCTCGATCACCAGGCGTCCGCCCGGCGCCAGCATGCGCACGAGCTCGCGCACCGCGCCCGCTGCGTCGGGGAAGTGGTGGAGTGCGTCAACCACGAGCACGCGGTCACACGCGCCGTTGGGGAAGGGCAGCCGCTCGGCGCGCGCCTGGACGGCCACCACAGTTCGCCTTTGCCCTCCGCCCGATGCAGCATCGGGCGTGAGGCGTCCGCCACCACCAGCTCCCCGACGTCCCCGCGCAGCTGGGATGCCACGCGTCCCGTGCCGCCGCCCGCGTCCAGCAGACAGCCCGCGGTCGGCAGCCGCAGCACTTCGCGCAGCCGGGCTGGGTTCGGCGGGCCGATGATCCGGTCGTACAGCGGCGCGAGAAGATCGAAGTGGTCGATCACGACGCGGCGCCAGTCGTCAGCGCGTCCATCACGCGTCGCAGCCGCGCGCTGACCTCTTGTGCCACAGGCGTCAGGTCGTCGCGCTGCACAACGCTGAACATCGCCTCCGGGTCGATCGCCGAGACCGTGGTCTGCCCGGAGGCATCGACATAGACAGCGACGTTGCAGGGCAGCAGCAGGCCAATCTCGGGCTCCGCGGTGAGTGCGCGCAGCGCCAGCGGCGGATTGCACGCACCCAGGATGATGTAGGGGGCGACGTCCGCGCCGAGGCGTGCCTTGAGCGTCGCCCGCATATCGATGGTGGTCAGGACGCCGAAGCCCTCCGCCTTCAGCGCAGCCGTCACCGCCTCCACCGCCGCCGCGTGCGCGAGCGGCGTCCGCACTGTGTACCCATAACGGTGCTGGTCCATAGTCTATGCCCTCCTCTCAACAGCTCCACTGGTCTGATGCGCTGAGCGGCCCGATCGTTACGCGCAGTGGTGCCCAACCCTGGCGGGGCGTCTCACATGTCCTGGGGCGCCCCGTCACTACGCTCCCCGCTTGACATTGGGCGACATTCGCGTATGCTCCACAGCGCGGAGCGGCGCGAGCAGAGAGGGGCAGTCGATGGCAGGCGAGACTTCCGGGGCGGGACTGACGCTGGGCGACGGGGTGCGCGCCGCGGCGGAGGAGCTGATCGGCGCCGGGCACGTGCCGGGGCTGGTCGTTGCGGCGGCGCGCGGGGAGGCCTCCGACGTGCTGGCGCTGGGAGCGGATGGCGCGGGGCAATCGCTCGGCCCGGACTCGCTCTTCCCGGTCGCGTCGATCACCAAGCTCGCCACGGCCCTGGCCGCGCTGCGCCTGGTGGACCAGGGGCTGCTAGGCCTGGACGACGAGCTGGCAGCGCTGCTGCCTGGGGCGGTGGCTGCCCAGCCGGGGGTCACGCTGCGAACGCTACTCTGCCACACGTCCGGCCTGCCACTCGACGTGGCCCCGGCAGCGGCGACGTATGCGCAGGGGCTCGACTGGCCGCGCCTGGCGGAGGCCTGCCGGCACACGCCGCTTGAGGCGCCGCCGTGGACGCGCGTGCAGTACAGCAACGCGGGCTACGGGCTCGTCGCGCTGGCCGCCGAGCGCGTGGCGCGTCGGCCGTTCGCGGAGCTGCTGCGCGAGCAGGTGCTGGACCCGCTTGGTATCGAGGGGTACCTGGGGCAGGAGCCACCTCGCCCGCCCGCCGCGCTGGCGGATGTGCGCGGGAGACACCGCGGCACGCCGATCGAGCCCTTCAACTCCTCGTTCTGGCGCTCGCTGGCCCTGCCCTGGGCCGGGCTCGTCACCACCGCGCCCGGCGCGCTCGCGCTCGTCCGTGCCTACCTCGGCGAGCCGGCCGGCTTCCTCAGCGCCGGGCTGCGTACGGCCGCCACCGCCGACCAGACCGGCGGGCTCGCCGGCGGCTTCATCGCACCGCTCTGCTGGGACCCCTGCCCGTGGGGGCTCGGGCCGGAGGTGCGCGGCGAGAAGCAGCCGCACTGGGTGCCGGAGGCCGCCGGCCCGCGCTCGTTCGGCCACAGCGGCGCCTCCGGCACGCTCGCCTGGGCCGACCCGACGAGCAGCCTCGCCTGGGTGATCCTCGGCGCCCGCGTGGCCGATAGCGGCTGGCTGCTGCGGCGCTCGGGGGCTGTGAGCGACGCGCTCCTCGCGAAGCGATAGGTGAAGCGTTACGAGCGCAGCGGGTCGCCACCGTGCCCGTCATCAGGCACTTCCTCCGGACTACGCCGCAGATGCTGCTTCAGCCCACCGAGCCAGCGCAGCGTCGCGAAGTTCACCAGGCTCAGGACGAGTGCAATCTCCGGCATATCGTACGCCACGGCGGCCCCGAGCGCGCCGGTATTCCAGATGCTCGCCGCCGTCGCGGTGCCGTGGACGCTGACCCCGGTCTTGAGGATCGCGCCGCCGCCAATAAAGCCGATGCCGGTCATCAGCCCCTCGATGATGCGCGCCTGCGCCTCGGCGCTGCCGCCGGACACCTGCCGCGCCACAAGCACGAAGCTGCACGCCGCGATCGCCACCAGCGGGAAGGTGCGCAGGCCGGCGCTCCTCACCGCCTGCTCGCGGTCCCACCCGATCGGCAGTGCGAGGAGAAACGCCATGGCGAGGTGCATAAGGTGTGTCCCGATCTGGAGCCAATCGATGCTCAAGTCGATCATGGCGCTCTCCTGAGCGGCGCACCCTCGTCCCATGGCGCGGAAACGGCTGCCTTGGAAGGCAGCCGTGAGGAGAGGGGGCGGCATACGGTTTCGACGACGCTTCCCAGCGTCTGTGCGATGACCACCGCTGTCATTGCTTACCCGGTACTCATTGCATATCCCGTGCCATCCGGAGCTTCGCACACAGAAATTACACACTCAACACGCGTGTGATATACTACTCCTACACAAGCTCAGCAAACACAGATAATCAGTCTCAGCGCTCCTGTTGTGCCTCTGGGCACGCACGACGACACAGGCAGTGACAGCCGCACACGTCCGCGGAGGGGAGCCAGCCGATGGTCCCACAGGATAACCGCACGACCGACGTGCGCGCCCACGAGCCGGCCCAGCACCTCGCTGTGGCGGTGCTGGACCGCGACCTTCGCTATGTCGAGGTCAGCCAGGCGCTCGCGGTCATCAACGGCCTCCCGGCCGAGGATCACGTCGGGCGCACGCTCAGCGAGGTGCTCCCAACGCTCGCCCCCGCTCTGGAACCGCTCCTGCGCCAGGTCCTGAGCAGCGGCGAGCCGATCGCCGATCTGGAGATCCAGTCCCCAGTGTTTGGCCAGCAGGGCCGCAGTCGCTGCCTGGCGAGCTTCCACCCGGTGCTCGCGCGCGCCGGCACCGTCATGGGCGTAGAGGTGCTGGTGCGCGAGCTGCCCCCGCTCCCAGAGGCCCCCGCGCCCACCACCTGCGCTATCACCGATCAGGCCCGCATCAGCGGCGAGCTCCGCGCGCGTGAGCAGTTCATCGCGCACATCGCCGACATATCGCCGTGCCTGATCTTCGTGTACGACGCGCGGGACGACCAGATCGTCTACGTCAATCGGCAGATCGAGCTGATGTTCGGCTATACCCCGGCCGAACTCGCCGTCCTGACAAACGGCTCGCTCTTCGGCCTGCTCCACCCCGACGACGTGCCGACCGTGCGCGATCTGATCGCCAGGCTCGACACTGCCCCGGGCGAGGAGGTGCTCGAGATCCAGTACCGCTTCCGTCACCGCGACGGCGGCTGGCGCTGGGTGAGCGGCCGTGCCCGGGCCCTGACGCGCGACGCGGACGGCGGCATCCGGCAGCTGATCGGCACCGCGACAAACATCACGGCGTACAAGCGCACCGAGGAGGCACTCCAGAGGGCGCTGCTCCGCTCGGAGTACGCCGAGGCGGCCGCCAGGGGCTTCGTATACGAGTGGGACATGGTATCCGACACCGTCGAGCGCTCCGCCGGCCTCACCCAGCTGCTCGGCTACCGCCCCGGTGAGCTGCCGCCCACCCGCGACAGCTGGAGCGCGCTCATACACCCGGAAGACCTGGAGCCCTCGCGGACCCGCGGGCGCGCCGAGCGGCTCATGAACGACAGCTACAGCACCGAGTACCGCGTGCGCCACAGGAACGGGCACTACCTCCACGTCTGGGACCGCGGCATCATCGTGCGCGACGCGGAGGGGACGTCGGTTCGCTGCATCGGCAGCACGGTGGACATCACCGAGCGCAAGCGCGCCGCCGCCGCGAGCGCCGTGCTGGACGCAGTCAGCCGCGCTTTGAGCGACGCGGCCCTCGACGAGGCCGCGATCCCTGGGAGCGTCGCGCACCTGATCGTGCCGGACTTCGCCGATTGGTGCGCGGTCCACCTGGTAGGGGCCGACGGAGAGATCTCGTACGCCAGCGGCGCCTGCGCCAGCCCCACCCGAGCGGCGCTGGTACGTGAGCTTCAGCAGACCTACCACGCTGACCCTGCCTGGACGCAAAGTGAGATCGCCGCAGCACTCAGGACACGCCAGCCGGTCCTACTCCCGAGCGTCCCCGACACATGGGTCGAGTCCGTGGCCGCCGAGGAGCGCCACCGCACGCTCCTGCGCGAGCTCGCTCCACGCTCGTTCATCTCCATCCCGCTCGTGGCGCGCGGCCAGCTCCTCGGAACGCTGACGTGGGTCTCCTCCGATGCGATGCGGCGCTACGATGAGGCTGACCGCGATGTGGCACAGGAGATCGCGCGGCGGTTAGCGCTGGCGCTCGACAACGCCCAGCTCTACCGGCAGGCACAGGAGGCGGTGCGCGAGCGCGACATGCTCTTCACCATTGCCACCCACGACCTGCGCAACGCCCTCACGGGCCTCCTCGGCCAGGCGCAGCTGCTGGACCGCAGAGCCGAGCAGGACGGTCTGAGCGAGCGCAACCAGCGCTCGGTGCAGGTGATCGCCGAGCAGGCCAAGCGCCTCAACCAGATGATCACGGCGCTGATGGACCTCACCCGGCTGCACGAGGGGCGGCTCGCGCTCAAGATTGCCCCGCTCGATCTGTGTGCCCTGGTCGAGCAGATCGTCGCCACCCTTCAGCCCAGCCCCAGCGGCCACAGACTCTCCCTCGCGCGCCCCGCCGCTCCGCTGCTGGTGGCAGGCGACCCCGTCCGGCTGGAGCAGGTCGTGCAGAACCTGCTCAGCAACGCGATCAAGTACACCCCCGCAGGCGGCGCGGTGAGAGTCCAGCTCGAGCTGGACAGTGCCTTCGCCTCCCTCAGCGTATCCGACCAGGGCATCGGCATCCCTGTCGATTCGATCCCACACCTGTTCGACTGCTTCTACCGCGCGCCGAACGCGGCCGAGCAGGCGGGCAGCAGCATGGGGATCGGGCTGTATGTGGTGAAGGAGATCGTGACGCTCCACGGCGGCACGATTTCTGTGGAGAGCACCGAGGGGAGTGGGAGCCGCTTCACGGTCTTGCTCCCGCTCGCGCAGAGCCCGGACGCAGACCGGACCGCGTGAGCCACAGGGCAAGGTGGGAAAGCCGCTCAGGGGCTCCGCTCCAGCCTCCGGATCAGCCAGTCGTCCCGCCAGAACAGGACCCAGCGGGCGGCGTGGTAGAGCGCGCGCAGCGGCGATCTCCAGCGCACCGGGTCGTAGTCTACCAGCACCACGTGCGGCTCGGGGCCGCCTGCCAGCAGGAGGTTGTGAGAGCGCAGCAGGTGCTCGCGGGCCACGAACCGCCAGATGCGCCGGGGCGCGGCGGCAGCGGTGTTCAGCCAGCGCCGCTCGGCCGCGCTCACGCTGTGGGTGCCGTGGAGATCGGGCAGATGGCCTGTGGCCCGCCAGCATCGCAGCGCGCGCCGCACCAGGTCACGCAGCTGGCGCGCGATGACCTGCCGCTCCTGCGACGATAGCTCGCCGTATTTCACCGACGCGAGCTGTTGCGCGTCCCCCAGGAACGGCTGCACCACCAGAAGCTGGGCTCGGCCCTGCTCATCTCCCACCACGACATACGCGCTCGTGATGGCGTGCTCGTCCCCCAGGTACGCGGCGAACAGCTCGGACACCGCTCGGTGCCGAAGCGCGTGGGCCAGCACGCGCTCCGGCGAACCGCTCAGGTCGCGCTTGAACTTGACGACATACCCCGCACCCTCGGCGGCGTAGACATCGGTCTCGCTGCCGCCCCCAATACGGCGCATGTGGAGCGGATGGCTCAGGGCGTCGAAGACTGCGGCGTCATCGGATACAAAGGTGGCGGGTGTGACGTGGGCAGCCATAGGGGTGGTATTGGCAGTGCTAGGCGTAGGCGTCCGCGTGCCGCACACGCGCCGGCCGCAGCTCCAGGAGCTCTCCCTCGGGCGCGGCGAGGAGCAGGTACGCCTCGATCAGCCCTCGGCGATATGGATCGGCCAGGTCGTCGCTGAGCGCCGCAAGCACCTCCCGGTGTGGCGCGGCCGCCAGCCGATACGTGTTCGTCCCCCCGTGCGTGGCTCGCTCGAACAGACCCGAGTCTGCGAGGGCATCCAGCGCTGTCTCGATCTCGTGACGCTCCCAGCCGCCGAGCCAGCCGCTCAGGCGCATCGGCGTCTCGCGCATCTGCGGGAACTGGGCGAAGAACACGGCCAGGCGCAGCTTCAGCGGCGTATCGATCAAGCCAGGGCGCAGAAGCCGCAGGCTCACTACGTCAACATGGGTCTCCTCGAACGTCATCGCGGGCCTCCCTTCCACATCTGTGGTAGCAGGGTACGCGAATGCGCCCTAGGTCACAAGGGGAATGCGTCACCACAGCCCGGGAGACTCTTCACGGGCGTTCAGCGTCATCTCGTCGGCACGCACCACGCGGTTGCGCCCGCGGTGCTTGGCCTCGTACAGCGCCGCGTCCGCCTCGCGCAGCCAGGCGTAGACCGTCTGGTGCACGTGCAGGTTCAGCGTAGCGACGCCGGCGCTCACCGTAACGACACGCTGCCCGCGGCGCACCGCGTGGGCAAGATTCAGCGCCTCGACCCTAGCTCTGATACGCTCTGCGACCAGGACGCAGGCATCGATCCCCTGCTCCGGGAGCAGCAGGAGAAACTCCTCTCCGCCGTAGCGGTACACCCGGTCGCCGTCGCGGGTGCTCTGCGCCAGCGCGTCAGCGACCCTCCGCAGCACCTCGTCCCCCGCGAGGTGGCCGTAGTGGTCGTTGTACGCCTTGAACTCGTCCACATCGAACAGGATGGCGCCGAAGCCGTGGCCGTAGCGGGCCGCCTCGCCACCGATCAGCTCCAGGTCCTCGGTCAGGCGCAGCCGGTTGCCGAGACCGGTCAGCGCGTCGCAGCGCGACTGCACGTAGAGCTGGCGGTTCAGCCGCTCCATCTCGTCCTGCTGCTCTGCGATCCGGCGGTGGAGCGCAGTCACCCGCTCGGCCACGGTCAGACGGATCTGCAGGTCGTTCAGGTCGAGCGGCTTGGCGAGGTAGTCGTCCGCGCCGGCCTCGATCCCCACCAGCACCTCGGCCTTTTCCGTCAGAGCAGTGAGGAAGATGAAGTAGGTGTACCCGCTCCGCCCGCGCCCGCGCACCGCCCGGCACAGCTCCACGCCGTCCATCCCCGGCATCTGGCGGTCGCTGATCAGCACGTCCACATCCTCACGCTGGTAGATGTCCCACGCCTCTGCGCCATCCTCAGCCACCACGCAGGTATGCCCGAGGCTCTCGACCGCCACCTGCAGGATCATCCGCGAGATCGGCTCATCTTCCGCGATCAGTACACGCATGGCGCCACACTCATCTGCTCTCGGCCTCCAGAGCGCTGAGGGCAAGCCGCAGCTCCACCTCCAGAGCATCGATCAGCTCCACGGCCTGCGCAAGCTCGCTGCCCCTGCCAAGCTCCTCGATCCGCTCGCACTGGGCCGCGGCGCGCCGCGCCCCGAGGTTGGCGCAGGCGCCCTTGAGAGCGTGCGCCTCGCGCGCTATCCGGGCAACATCGCCGGCGCGCGCCGCAGCGCGGAGCCCTTCGACGCGCTGTGGGCCCATCGCCGCGAAGCTGGTTACCAGCCCTGGCAGAAGCGACCGGCCGGCGCCCGCGCCGAGGGCGTGCAGGTTGCCAAGCACCACAGCGTCGAGCACCGGGTCCGCACCCTCGGGCGGCATCGCGGTCGGCTCGAGCTCCTCGGCGGGCCCTGAGGGCTCCGAAGCTGCCACGCTCATCAGAGCCATCTCAGGCGCCGTGATGCTCGCCGCAGCCGGTTCGGGCGACTCCTGTGTCCCCTCCTCCTGGCGCGTGAGCGTCCGCCCGGCCCAGCGCCGGAGCGTCTCCTCCAGCGCCTCGGGCACGATCGGCTTCGAGAGATAATCGTCCATGCCGGCCGCAAAGCACTTCTCGCGCTCGCCCCGCAGCGCGTGCGCCGTGAGCGCGATGATCGGCGTGTGCCGATCGCTGCCCTCGGCCCGCCGGATCGCGTCGGTGGCCGCGTACCCGTCCATCTCCGGCATCTGGACATCCATGAGGACCGCCGCGTACCGCCGCCGCTGCAGCGCCTCCACCGCCAGCCGCCCGTTGTCCACCAGATCCACCTGGTAGCCGAGCGCCTCGAGCATGTGTAGGGCCACGAGCTGGTTCACCGGGTTGTCCTCAGCCACCAGCACCGAGACCTCCATCACGTGGGGCCTGGTGCGCCGGCCCGCCCCCTGAGAGGGCAGGCCATCCCCCACCACACTCGCCAGGCAGTCGTACAGGTCGGATTGCCGCACTGGCTTCGTCATCACGGCGCTGATGCCGGCCTGCCGCAGCTCCTCGGTGCTGGCCGGCTTGCCGATTGAGGTGAGCATCACCACCCGCACACCCTCCAGCGCACGGTCGGCGCGGATAGCACGCGCGAGGTCGAGCCCGTCCATCTCCGGCATCTGCATGTCGATGATCGCCAGGTCGTACGGCTCGCCGCCGGCCGCGTGCTCCCGGAGCAGCTCAAGGGCCGCCGCAGCGCTCGCCACGCTGCCGTTCTGCATACCCCAGGCCACCACCTGCTGGTGGACGATCGTCCGGTTGGTGGCGTTGTCGTCCACCACCAGCACGCGCAGGCCGCGCAGGTCGGTGCGCGGGGCGCTCCGCGCCAGGGCCTCGGACGAGCCGCGCTCCAGGCGCACCGTGAACCAGAAGGTGCTGCCGCGGCCGGGCGTACTCTCGATTCCGATCGCGCCGTCCATCAGCTCCACCAGCCGCTTGCAGATCGCCAGCCCCAGGCCCGTGCCGCCGTACTTCCGGGTGGTAGAAGAGTCGGCCTGGCTGAACGACTCGAACAGGCGCCCCTGCTGCTCGGGGGTGATGCCGATGCCCGTGTCACGGACCGTGAAGCGCAGCGTGACGTGGGTCTCGTCGGCCACCGCGAGGTCGGCCCGCACCGCGACCTCGCCGCGTCCGGTGAACTTAACGGCGTTGCCGGTGAGGTTGGTGAGCACCTGGGAGAGGCGGAAGGGGTCGCCGCGCAGCACGGGCGGCACATCCGGCGAGACGAAGCTGGTGAGCTCGAGGCCCTTCTGGTGCGCCCGCTCGGCGAGCATGGTTGCCACCCCGTCGGTGACAGTGCGGAGGTCGAAGTCGGTAGTCTCGATCTCCATCTTGCTGGCCTCGATCTTGGAGAAGTCGAGAATGTCATTGATCACGGCCAGCAGGTTGTCGCCCGAGTAGCGCACTGCCTCGACGAACTCGCGCTGCTGCGGGGAGAGTGGTGTCTCGAGCAGCAGGCCGGACATGCCGATCACGCCGTTGAGCGGGGTGCGGATCTCGTGGCTCATGTTGGCGAGGAAGGCCGACTTGGCGCGGTTGGCACTCTCGGCCACCGCTTTGGCGCCGATCAGCTCCTCCTCAGCGCGCCGCCGCTCGGCCACCTCGTCGAGCAGGCTCCGCTGGGAGCGCTCGATCTCATCTGCCATACGGTTGAAGGCCTGCGCCATCGCGCCGATCTCGTCGCCCGAGCTCACCGTCGCGCGCACGCGGAGGTCCCCCGCCCCAAAGCGCTGCGCTGCCTGCGTCAGCCGCACGATCGGGCGCAGCACGATGACGCGCATCAGCACGTACAGCACCACTACGAGGAACCCCTGCACCCCCCAGAACAGCAACGAGGCCGTGGACAACGCCTCGGCCACCTGCCGCTCAGCATTCACCATATGCATATCGATCGCCACCGCGCCCACGATGGCCGAGCGGCGCTGTGGGTCGTAGGGCCCAAGGATCGGCCGGGAGTAGTGGAAGAAGTGCTGTCCGGCCATCTCGTGGTAGAAGCTCTCCTCGCGAACGATGCTCGCCGTAGGGAAAGACTCCGCCGAAAAGCGCTCTGCATCCAGCACGTGGCTATTGTCTACCACCAGCCGCCCTTCGGCATCCACGATACTGATGTACGCGATGCTCGGCGCCGACAGCGTGAAGCGATCCAGCACGATGTCGAGCATTGCCGCGTTGAAGAGCTGCTCTTCTGCCAGCATCACCTGCTGGATAAGCTCCACGATCTGCCGCGCGCTATTCTCAACCTGCGTCGTGGCAGGTCGTCTGAACACCTCGCCGCTGACAATCCCGATCACGCCGATCGTCACGCCGATGCCACCTACCGTGACGGCCACCCACTTGATGGCCAGCGAGCCGCGGAGGTTCGCGCGCGGGAGGCGCTGCCGCAGCCGCTCGGGGAGCAGCGCGAGCAGCAGGAGCAGCAGCCCGCCCACCAGCAGCGACAGCGGCACATAGTACGTGCCCCAGAGGTATGCGTCCCGCTGCGCCTCCACCGAGGCGACTCTGCGGATCACATCGTCGCCGGTTGTCACGCCGGACCAGCGGAGCACCGGCGTGAGCGGCTCGTCGCCACCGATCGCATAAATGTAGTCGCCTGACGGGCAGGCCTCGGAGCGCCGGACGATCTCGCCGGTGATCGGCTCGACCCACACCTGGATCGAGAACTGGTCATCGCGGCAGCGGATCTCCTGGCCGGGCTCGACCGCCACGCTCGCGAACTGCCCCGGACTATCGTATACCTCTGTGTACGCCGCACGCCCGGTGTAGGCGAAGCGATACGTCTCCAGACCCTCGACGATCTCATCGCCCTGGTAGCTCAGCGGCACGCCGTTGAGGCGGAACGCGCGCAGGCGGTACGTGCCGCGCTGCACCTCGCGCGGGAACACGAAGTACTCGCCCTGATAGCGCTGGTCGAGGTGCTGGCCGGTGTGCGGGTCCACGGTCGCGGAGTAGCGATGCTGATAGAGCACAGAGCCGGTGAGGGCCGCGCGGATGGTGTAGCTTTCGACGAGATCGACCGAGGCCGGAGTGAACGTGCTGGGGACGGCGCGAATAAGCCGCTCGTAGACCCCGGTGACATCGCGCTCGGGGAGCCGCTGCGTCGCAGGCTCTGGGTAGGTGCTGACCCCGATGAAGCGGGCGCTCCAGCTCCAATCAGGTGTGATACGCGGCGACAGCCGCGCCGACACCGTCGCGTGCCAGAGCACCGCAGCGCACAGCATCAGCAGGCCGATCACAATGAGCCACTTGCGGTTCACAGCTCCTACTCTCTGTGTTGGAGTACGCCTCGATACTCGAGGATAGCAAACTACTCATGGGTTAAGATACCACTGTCAATATAATAGCTCTCATTCATGTATGTGCTGATTTCGCGCTATTCTGATACATATGGCATACATTATGCATGCCATATGACGTCCACCCCCGTGTCGGTCCTCAAACTGGAGCCGCCTGCCTGAGAAATCAGCCGCCAATGGTGCAACAGCTACGCCGGTTGGACGCACGCCTGCTGACTGTATTCGTGATGGTCGGAGTATTGGCCGGGCTCGGGACGTACACGTTCTACTACGCCCGCGGCTACTCCTACCTCTCGGACAACCCACAGGCCTGCGTGAACTGCCACATCATGCGTGAGCAGTACGACGGCTGGGCCAAGTCCAGCCACCACTCGGTTGCCACGTGCAACTCATGCCACGTGCCCCACGACATTGTCGGCAAGTACGCCACCAAGGCCGAAAACGGCTTCTGGCACTCGTACTACTTCACCTTCCAGAACTTCCACTACCCCATCCAGATGCGCCCGCAGTCGCGGGCCATCCTGCAGGAGAACTGCCTCTACTGCCACGGCCAGTTCGTCGGCAATGTCGCCGCCCACTCCGCCGACAGCCAGATCGACTGCGTCAAGTGTCACCAGGGCGTCGGCCACGACCCGACACGCTAGAGAGGAGTGCCATGAATCGGCTAGGCTTTCTTCGCAATCGAGCCACCTTGCTCTACATCGGCACCATCGTCGTGGTCGCCCTGGCCACGGTGGCCGTGATGCTCCTCCTCGGCAACATCGCCCAGCGCCAGGCAGAGGCCGAGCAGCACGTCTACCGCGTCGTCGAGCTGAACGAGGACACCATCGACCCGGCCACCTGGGGCAAGAATTACCCCTTCCAGTACGACAGCTACCAGCGTACGGTAGACATCGAGGCCACCACCCACGGCGGCAGCGAGGCTTTCCAGCGCCTCGACGAGTTCCCGCGCTGGCGCACGATCTTCGACGGCTACCCCTTCTCGCTCGACTACCGCGAGGAGCGCGGCCACGCCTACATGCTCTCCGACCAGCGCGAGACGCAGCGCGTGCTGGTGGCGAAGCAGTTCGGCAACTGCCTCCACTGCCACGGCGCCGTGCTCCCAGCCTACCGCCAGAAGGGCATCGAGGCCGGCGTGCCCGACGACGAGGAGCACCGCCAGGAGGCGATCATGCGCGGCTTCGAGGTCATGAACACGATGCCGTACTCCGAGGCCACCAAGCTGGTCGCCCACCCGGTTGTCTGCGCCGACTGCCACGACCCGGAGAGCATGCAGCTGCGGATCACGCGGCCGGGCTTCATGGAGGGAATCCAGCGCCTGGCGCAGTCCGATGACCCGGTGCCACACCTGCCCAGCGTCGAGCGCTGGCGCGAGGCCGGACGCCAGGGCACCTACGACCCGAACCTGCTGGCGACGCGCATCGAGATGCGCTCGTTCGTCTGCGCCCAGTGCCACGTCGAGTACCACTTCAAGCCCGAGGCCGAGGCGCGACGCCTCACCTACCCCTGGCACAACGGGCTCAAGGTGGAGCAGATCGAGCAGTACTATGATGAGGTCGGCTGGAAGGACTGGACCCACAAGCAGAGCGGGGCCCTCGCGCTCAAGGCGCAGCACCCCGAGTTCGAGCTCTGGAGCCAGGGTATCCACGCCCGCAGCGGCGTGGCCTGCGCCGACTGCCACATGCCGTACGAGCGGGTGGGATCGGTGAAGGTGAGTGACCACTGGGTCCGCAGCCCGCTGCTGAACCTCAACAACGCCTGCCAGACCTGCCACAACATCCCAGAGGAGGCGCTCGAGGCCCGTGTGCTGGGTATCCAGGACCGCACCAGAGCACTCATGGATCGCGCGGAGATCGCGGTGGTGGCGCTGATCGAGGACATCACGGCCGCGGCGCAGGGTGGCGCCACCGAGGACCAGCTCCAGCCGGCGCGCGCGCTCCAGCGCAAGGCGCAGTGGCGGCTCGACTTCATCGCCTCGGAGAACTCAATGGGCTTTCACGCCGACCAGGAGTCGGCGCGCATCCTCGGCGAGGCGATCGACTACGCGCGCCAGGGCCAGCTCGAGGTGGCGAAGCTCACCGGCAGCCCCACCACCTGCGTCGGCTGCCACCCAACGTCGGTGGCGGTGGCGTCGGCGCCGTAGCGAGGGCTGCGTCTTGAGTCTTGAGAGCTGAGGATTGAGGGCTGAGAATTGAGCATCAAGGCTCAGCCCTCAGCCCTTACATTTCGTCCGTGCGGGTGATGCCCGGCAGCCCCAGCACGAAATCCGCGCCGTAGGCCAGCGACGGCGTCGCGAAGCCGGGGCGCACATCGCCGACCAGGGCGCGCTCTGCGATCGCGACCGCGGCGTGGGCTGTGAGCGTGTACCCCTCAGGCGCACGCAGACGCGATACCACGCGCCGCCCATCTGGCGCGACGGCCTCGCCCCACAGCAGCGACTGGCCGCGGGCGCGCTGCTCGTCGCTCGGGCCGGGCGGCCCCGAGCGCACAGCCCGCAGCAGGGCCGCGCGGACAGGCGAGAGCCGCAGCACCGGCCCCAGCGATTGCCCCAGGCGCATCCAGCGCACCGCGCGCCGCGGCACCGCCATGGATACCTCGATATTCGGGATGCCCGTGCTGTAGTACGCTGTCGCCACATCGCCCCACGGGATGGTCACGGTGGTGCGCGGCCCCTCGCCAAAGTCGATCGTGCGGGTGCGCCACGCCGTCGGCACCTCCACGATGCGCCCGTCCCGCCGCACCGCACCCCCAGCGCCGGAGCCGAGCCCCATCAGTGCCGTGGTCGCCGTGCCGCGCGACAGCCCCGCGCCCAGCCCCATGAACGCCAGGGCGAGCCGCTCGGCCCCGGGAAGCCGCCGCGCGAGGTGCGCCGCCAGACAGTCCGACGGCACCACGTCGAACCCGACGCCCGGCAGCAGCATGACCCCTCGCGCCCGCGCCTCGCTATCACGCCGCGCCAGCGCCTCGAAGACCGCGATCTCGCCGGTGATGTCAAGGTAGTGGACTCCGGCGCGCAGGCAGGCGTCAGCCATGGCCTTTGAGGTGACCGCGAACGGGCCGGCGCAGTGCAGCACCGTGGAGACCCCGGCGAGCGCACGATCGAGCGCCGCCACATCCCCCAGCGCCACGGCTCTGTGCTCGAGGCCGTACTCTGCGGCCAGCCGCGCCACGCGCACCGGGTCGCGCCCGCTCAGCACCGGGCGCAGGCCGCGCTCCACCGCCCGCCGCACGATCAGCTCGCCAGTGTAGCCGTAGGCGCCATAGATTACCAGGTGTCCCGACATAGATTCTCCTCTGCTCTACGAGCGCGTCCCTCGCGCTCCACCCGGCTGTCCCCCTTCAAGACCACCCGCCGCGCGCAGCGCCAGATAGTGGTACGATAGGACCTACCACGCGGCGTGCGGCGCCGCCCAGCCCAGCGGAGTAGACCAATGACAGCCAGCGCTGAACCGACATTGTACGGCGGGATCGAGGGCGGCGGCACCAAGTTCGTGTGCACCGTCGGCTCAGGCCCGGACGACATCCGCGCCGAGGCGCGTTTCCCCACCACCACGCCCGCCGAGACGATGGCCCGCACGATCGCCTTCTTCCAGGAGCAGCAGCGCATCGCGCCCATCGCCGCCGTCGGCATCGCCTCCTTCGGCCCCGTTGATGTGGACCCCGTCTCGCCCACCTTCGGCTACATCACCACGACGCCCAAGCCCGGCTGGGCCAACACCGACTTCGGCGGGGCCATCGGGCGCGCCCTGGGCGTCCCCATCGGCTTCGACACCGACACCAACGGCGCCGCGCTCGGCGAGCACCGCTGGGGCGCCGCGCAGGGGCTCGACACCTTTATCTATCTCACTGTCGGCACTGGGATCGGCGGGGGTGGCCTGGTGGGCGGCGGCATCATGCATGGGCTTGTGCACCCCGAGGTCGGCCACATGCTCATCCCGCACGACCGCGCGCGCGACCCGTTTGAGGGTTGGTGCCCGTACCACGGCGACTGCCTGGAGGGCCTCGCCGCAGGCCCGGCGATCGAGCGCCGCTGGGGCGTGCGCGCCGAGACTCTCCCGCCCGAGCACCCGGCGTGGGAGCTTGAGGCGGAGTACCTCGCGCTTGCGGTCGCCAACCTAGTGCTCACGATCTCACCGCAGCGCGTGGTCATGGGGGGCGGCGTGATGGCCCAGCCGCACCTCTTCCCGCTCGTGCGGCGCCGCGTGCAGCAGCTCCTCAACGGCTACGTCGCCTCCCAGGCGATCGTCGAGCAGATCGACGGCTACATCGTGCCGCCCGGCCTCGGCTCCCGCTCCGGCACGCTCGGCGCGATCGCGCTGGCGATGGACGCGGTGCGGTAGCGACAGAGCAGTAGCCGTGCTGAGAGGGGGCGCTGCGATGAGCGATCGCAGCGCCCCCTCTCAACGCTCAACACGCAGCACTCAGCCTTTGGCCCGCACCAGAATCAGCGGCGTCGTCGTGGCGTGCAGCACCTTGTCCGCCACGCTCCCCAGCGCCCAGCGCCGGATCCCGCTGTAGCCGTGCGTCGCCATCACGATCAGGTCAGCGTGGTGCGCCTGCGCCTCGTCCACGATCAGCTCGCCCGGGTCCCCCACCGGCGCTACCACCGCCACCTGCGGCACCTCGCCCCGCAGCCGCGCCGCCAGCCCCTCCAGATCCTCGCGCGCGATCTTGTGCATCGGCTCCGTCAGATCCTCGTAGGTGGCCGCCACCCGCACCGAGGGCGGCATCCCCGCCGCGATCTCCACCGCCGGGACGGTGGCCCGCAGCAGCACCAGCTCCCCGCCCCCGCGCGTCACGATCTCGGTCGCCAGCGGCAGGGCCTGCTCGGCGAGGTGCGAGCCGTCGAGCGGCAGCAACACGCGCCTGATAGCCGGCACCTCATCAGCCACCTCGCCGCGCACCAGCAGCACCGGCGTGCACGTCGCGTGCACCACCTTGTCCGCCACGCTCCCCAGCGCCCAGCGCCGGATACCGCTGTAGCCGTGGGTCGCCATCGCGATCATCGCCACGTGCTCAGCCTTGGCCGTCTCTACGATCACCTCGGCCGGCGGCCCGAAGCGCGCCTCGAACCCCACCTCAAGCCCGTGTTCCGCGAGCGCGGTGGCCTGGCGACCCAGGTACACCTCGGCGCGCTCGCGGAGTGTCTCGCGCAGCTGGAGCTCGTGCTCCTGGCGCGCTGCGACCGCCTCGCCCATCCCGTAGATCGCCGCCAGGTCGTAGCCAAAGGTGTCGCCCTGCTCCAGCGTCGAGTTCGGAATCACCCGCAGCAGCTGGAGGCGCGCACCAAGCAGCCTGGCCAGCACTCGCACATAAGGCAGCGCGTGCTCAGCCAGCGCTGAGCCGTCGAGCGGTACCAAGATCGTCTTCATAACCGCCTCCCCCCACATCAGTGTGGTACTAGCATAGCACTGACAGAAGCGCGTGGAGGGAAGAGGCAGCTACCTGTCATTATCAGTCGTCAACTCGCGTTATCCGCTCTTCACGCTGCGTCCCGGCATCTTCTCCCCCAAACCTGACCCCGCGGGCGTATAGTACGGGTGGCGCCACCGCTGTGGTGACGCACCTCAATGAGGAGGGTGCTCGGATGTTTCGCAAAATACTCGTCGCGGTGGACGGCTCCCGACCTGCCACCCGGGCGATCGATATGGCCGTGGACCTGGCACGACGCTACGGCGCCGAGCTGACGCTGCTGCACGCCTTCCCCCACGTCTCGGATCTTCTCGGCACGCCCGAGTACGAGCGCCTGCTCGAGGCGCGCTCGATCATCGGCCGCTCGCTGCTCGAGGCGGCCCGCACCCAGGTGGGCGACCTCGCGCCGTGCGCCACGGAGCTGATCGAGGGCCCGGCCGCGCAGGCGATCCTGCGGGTCGCCGATGAGGAGGCGTTCGACCTGATCGTGGTAGGCTCGCGCGGGCACACCCTGCTCGGCGAGCTGCTGCTCGGGAGCGTCAGCAACACCGTGGCGCAGCGCGCCAAGTGCCCAGTATTGATCATCCACTAGGATTGAGCTGTCACTGGAGGGGCTGCGGCCCCTCCAGACCTCCTCCAGACGCCGAGGGCCGCTACTCCTCCCCCACCTGGCCCCGTAGACGCGCCAACATCGCGGCGGCCTCCTCCTCGCACACCGGCCAGGCCCAGCGCTCCAGCGGGTCATCCTCCCCGGAGCCCACAATCTCCAGGCAGACCACCGAGTCGCACGCGTGCTCAACCCGCGCCAGCGCGGCCTCTGTGCCGAAGGGCGTCGCCAGGATGCACTGGTGCGGGTGGTAGCGCCGCAGCCCACGGAGCGCCGCGAGGTGCGCGAGCCCGCTCCCAAGCCCATCGTCCACCAGGATCACCGGGCAGCGCGGGAAGACTGCCGGCGGCCGCGCGCCGCGGTAGAGACCCACCAGGGCAGCCACGTCGGCCTGCTGCAGCTGCGCCTCGCGCCACACCGCGCAGGCCGCCACGCCCGGGAGGCGCAGGGCGGCGCCGTTCAGGCACAGCCCGCCACCCTCACTCACTGCGCCTGCCACCGCCGCCGGGCAGCCAGGCGCGCGGAACTCGCGCGTCACGAAGACGTCCAGCGGGATACGGAGCGCCCGCGCGAGCTCGGCGGCCACGGGCACGCCGCCCGGCGATATCGCCAGCGCCAGGGCCGGGGAACCCCGGAACTGGCCCAGCAGCGCTGCAAGGCGGCGGCCCGCTGCGGCGCGGTCGCCGAACCGCTTCTCCCCGTCGTGGGGCAGCGCGGCGCGAACCGCCAGCAGGTGGGAGGATAGTCCAGCCATGTGCTACTGTCCAACGCTCACCGCGCGCGGCGGTAGGTATGAGAAGGCCTCACAGCTGCGCCCGGGGACGGGCTCATGCCGCTCGGTCCGGTTCATCAGGCAGACGATACCGTCGAAGTAGCGGCAGTTTTCGCAGCGGTGCAGATGGTAGTGGCAGCGCCAGCAGACATCATCCGGCCCCACGCTCACCAGCAAGCGGCCGCGCAGCACGGTCTGGCAGTGGTGGCACACCAGCGCCGGCCGCTCCGCGTCGGCATCTTTCTCGCCGGTCTGCTGCGCGATCAGCAGCCGAAACAGGTCGCTCTCGGTGATCACCCCCACCACTCGGCGGTTGGAAACCACCGGCAGGCCGCTGATCTTGCGCGCCAGCATCAGCCTGGCAGCCGCCAAGACCGGCTCATCGGGCCCGATCGTCAGCGGGTCGCGGGTCATCGCCTCCGCGACCGTCGCCTTGTCCAGGAGCGCGCGCCACTCGTACACGCTCAGGGTCGACTCACTCGGGTGGGCCGCGCGCAGGTCGCCGCGCGTGATCACGCCCACCAACTGCCCGTCCGCCACAACCGGGAGGCGCCGCACGCTGTGCCGCTCCATCACGTGCTGGGCCTCTGCCAGGGAGAGCGTCGGCGCCACCACGATCGGCGGCGTGCTCATCCAGTCGGCAACTCGGTGTCGTTCCATGGGCCACCTCCAGGGTTACAGCGACAAGAGCTGTGGTCTCACTGTAGCACAGCGTACCGCGCGGCACAGGTAAGAATCACTCACGAAGGCGGAGTATCCCATAACGCCACGGATGGTGATTCGTCCACCGAGGGTGAGCGAGGCTTACGGCCTCGCGGCACCGGTCGGCGCTACAATACGAGGACAGCCGGTGATCACAGGAAGGAGACGGCGATGACGAAGCAGAGCGACGCTGGGGCGCGGCGGGACGAGGTTCCTGCCGAGCAGGAGATCCGCTTCTGGATGCGCGCGCCGGCGATCACCGTGAACCTGGCCGCGCCGGTGAGCGAGGCGCTCACGCTCATGCGCGAGCACAGCGTCCGGCGCCTGCCGGTGGTGATCGACACTGGTGAGCTGCGCGGCATGATCACACAGGGGGACATCCGCGGCGCAGACCTCCTGCGGGTGGCCGGGATGGACCCGTTCGACATCGCCGACGCGCTGCGGCGGGTCAAGGTCTACGAGGTGATGACCGAGGAGCCGATCACCGTGACGCCAGGGACAGGGCTGCGCGAGGCGGCGATGCTCATGATCGAGAGCAAGATCGGCGGGCTTCCCGTCGTGGACGAGAACCGCTGCGTGGTCGGCATCATCACCGAGAGCGACCTGTTCGAGGCGCTGGTGCAGCAGCTTGAGGGGGCGTAACGCTCAGTCAGAGGGTGGCTTAAGCCCCTCCTTCACGAGGAGCTTGCGGGCGTCCGGCCCGGCGATGAAGGCGTAGAGCTCCTGCACCGCGCGCGGGGCGCCGCGCTCGCGCGAGCGCAGCACGTACCACTCCTGCTGCAGATTCAGGCCAGCCAGCTCCACAACACCGGTGTCGCGGCCGCCGGGGAGGCGCAGCTGCGGGACGAACGCCAGGCCGAGGCCGGCCCGCACCGCCTGCACCACCAGGGTCGTGCCGTCTGTCTCGAGCGCCACCGCGATGTCCGCGGCGCCCACGCCACGCCGGCGCAACCCATCCTCAATAACCCGCCGCAGCGGCGTGCCCGCCCGCGGCAGCACGAGCGGCTGGCCCTTGAGCAGCCCCGGCGGCACCTGCTCGTGCTGCAGCAGCGCGTGGCCGCGCGGCGCCAGCAGCACGAGGCGCTCGGAGCCGAGCGGCTGCGACTCCCACCCCCTGCGGCGCTGCGGCTCCTCGGAGATCAGCACCTGAACCTGCTGCCCCGCCAGCCACTCCAGCAGCGTGTCCAGCGGCGCCATCACCACCGACACCTGGATCGCCGGGAACTGATCGCGGAACGCGCTAAGCACTGGCGGCAGCAGGCGCTCCCCGCTCGAGGGCGTGCACCCCAGAGTCACCCGGCCGCTCACCTGGCCGCGCAGATTGCGGATGTTCTCCTCGGCCCGTGTCGCCAGCGCCAGCACCTCGCGCGCAAGCTCCACCAGCTCCTCGCCAGCGTGGGTCAGCAGCATCTGCTGGCCCACGCGCCGGAACAGCTTCACGTCGTCCAGCTGCGCCTCCAGCTGCTTGATGTGCTGGCTCACGGCCGGCTGGGACATGTGCAGCACCTCGGCCGCTGCGCTGTAGTTGCCTGCGTCCACCACGGCGATGAATGTCTGGAGATGGAGCGTGTTGAGCACCGCGGCGCGGTCTCCTTTCGGGAGGATAGACAGTGGCGGGGCCGCCGGTATGGGGGGTTTCAGCCGGTTATATCGGCTATCTTACCACAGGTCGCGCCGCGGCCGGTGGTGCGCTGCTTGCACCACAGCGCACTGCAGCGTACCATAGCAGCGAACAGAGAGGAGCACAGATGCTGAACCTTGACCAGATGAGAGAAACCCTCAGGAACGCTCGGACGATCGCGGTAGTGGGCCTCAGCGACGACCCGGACCGCTCGTCCTACGGGATCGCGGGCTTCATGCAGGCGCAGGGCTACCGCATCATCCCCGTCAACCCGCACCTGGAGGGCCCGGTGCTCGGCGAGCAGCCGTACGCCAGCCTGCGCGATATTCCCGAGCACGTCGACATCGTCAACGTCTTCCGCCGCCCGGAGTTCGTGCCGGAGGTGGTGGACGACGCGCTCGCGATCGGTGCCGGCGCGGTCTGGATGCAGCCGGGCACGAGCAGCCCCGAGGCCGTGGCGCGCGCCGAGCAGGCCGGCATGCCCGCGGTGGCCGACGCCTGCATCGCGGTGATGCACCGCCGCCTGATGCGCTAGAATCATACGAACACGACAAGAGCAGAGGAGCACGCCGTGCTGGAAGCCTACGCCGCCCGCTACCGACAGAATCTGAACGAGTCCGTCATCCCCTTCTGGCTCGCCAACGGCCTGGACCGCGAGCACGGCGGGACCTTCACCTGCCTGGACCGCGAGGGGCGCATCTACGACACCAAGAAGTACTTGTGGATGCAGGGCCGCGCCGTCTGGATGTTCTCACGCCTGTACAACGAGTGGGAGGCGCGCCCGGAGTACCTGGACGCCGCCAGGCTGGTCTGCGACTTCATGCGGCGCCACGGGCGGGACGAGCAGGGGCGCGTGTACTTCAGCCTCACGCGTGAGGGGGTGCCGTACGCCGAGCAGCGCAAGCCCTACGCGGCCGTGTTCATGATGATGGGGCTGCTGGAGTACGGCCGTGCCACCGGCGACCAGACCTTTATCGACGAGGCGGCCGACCTGTTCTGGCGCATCGAGGAGTGGATCCGTCGCCCCGATCTCCTCGGCCGCCCCTCGCTCCCGGGCAGCCCGGCAGTGAGCAACCTGGCGAACGTGATGGTGCTGGCCAGCATGGCGATCGAGCTGGTCAAGGTCTCCGACGACCCGCGCTACCGCGAGGTGCTGCGCGCGGCCATGGAGGGCGTAGTCGCGCACTACGACCCGGCGCGACGCATCCTGGTGGAGAATGTGGCGCTCGACGGGCGCGACCTCTCGGAGTGGCCGGAGGGGCGCCTGTTCAACCCCGGCCACGCGGTCGAAGTGGCCTGGTTCCTCCTGCACATGCTGGAGATCATCCCCAGCGAGCGGCACCGGCAGCTGGCGCTCGACGCGCTCGAAGGCTCGCTGGAGTTCGGCTGGGACCAAGAGCACGGCGGGCTGTACTATTTCATGGACACCGAGGGGCGGCCAACCGCACAGCTCGAGTCGAACATGAAGCTGTGGTGGCCGCACACCGAGGCGATCTACGCGCTGGTGCTGGCTCACACGCTGACGGGAGAGGAGCGCTGGCTGCGCTGGCTGGACCGGGTGGACGCGTACAGCTTCGCGCGCTTCGTAGACCCGAAGCACGGCGAGTGGTACGGCTATCTGGACCGGCGCGGTGAGGTGGCGCTGCCAGTTAAGGGGGGGAGCTACAAGGGATTCTTCCACGTGCCGCGGGCGCTGTTGTTCAGCGTGCAGCGCATCGAGGCGGCGGGACGGTAGGGCGGAGGAGGCCGCGCGAGATCGCACGAGGCCTCCTCCGCCACAGGCGCGTTACTCCTCCTCGATCTCGTCGTAGTAGCGCGCCAGGCCGCCAACGAGAGTCTGCACCAGCAGCGGAGTCGCCGCGTCGCTCATCACCGTCATGTAGGCGTTGTGCTCGATCGCCAGCGCCTCCTTGATCTTGCCCTCCTGCATGTACTGCGGCAGGAAACGGCGCGACTGCTCCGCCATCGCGCGGCGGAACCGCGACGACGCAACCGAGCCGAGCGCCTTGAGCAGGTAGGTGCTAAACGCTGGGTCGCCCTCATCCTCCACCACCGGCGGCTCGCCGTGCTCCGCGATAATGCCCTCGATCAACCAGTCGTCCAGGTACAGCGGCTCCCAGCGGGGGTCGCGGTAGACCGAGAGGCTGAACTTGTTGAACTCTTCCTGGTTCGCGCCGAGCTGCATCGCGTCCACCCGGAAGCTGCGCAGCATCCTGTCCGCAGTCTGGATGCGCGTGATCTCCTCCGCGTCCGGCGCTCGCTCCAGCCAGGAGCCCTCGCTGTTGGTCAGGCTGGCGATAAAGCCGGCGTGTGCGCGGCGCTCGCGCTTCTCTCGTGACTTCTTCCCCACGGCGTGTGTCCTCGTCGTCGATTACGTATTCCGGTGCTGTGATAACCTGTATTATAACCGCTGTGCGCCCATGTCGTGTAGCGTACCGGCTGGCGAGGAAATCGGAGTTCCGCACCCTCTGCGAGCGATTCCCTCACATCGGCTACGTCGTCATGCGGAATCTCGCGCAGGACCTGGCCTACAAGCTCAACTCCTCAAACCTCCTGCTGCGCGGCAACATCCGCTGGCGAGACGACGAGCTCGGCCGGCGCTGACGCGCGGCTTGCGGCAGCTTCTTCAGGGTCCTGTCACGCGTCCGGCTCTGCGATCGTGATCAGCCGGTGCGTCATCTCCACCGACCCGTCCTCGATGACCTTGTCGCCGATACACGAGATCATCGTGACTTGCTCGCGGCCGCTCGGCAGCATGTACTCCACCTCGTCCGGCGTCGCCCACACCTGCTGCGTGACGACATAGCGGTATGCGTTGCCCTGCGCGTCGTACAGCGTGACGGCGTCGCCCTCCTTGAGCTCCTTCAGCTGCGCGAACGGCGCCGGGATGTCGGGGGTCTTGCGGAAGCGCAGTACGTGGCCCCACAGCACGACGTTCTCGCCCTGGCCGGGCTGCGCGCCGAGCGTGTACCAGCCCACGTCGTGATCCGGTACGACCGGCAGGCGGTTTTTGTCGAGCCCCACGGCGATGAGCTTGCGGTCCACGGCGATCCGCTCGATGACCAGGCGCACTGGTTTGCCCGTGACGGCTCGCTCAGCGTCGCCTGTGGCCGGGGCGCTCAGCGTGGCACCGCCAGCGGTCTGGGCACCTGGTGCGGCACTCTGTGGCACCGGTGCGGCAGTGACCTCGGCCGTCGCGCCGGTGGCCGGCGACGATGTCGGCCCGCCGCGCGGTGTGGGCTCCAGGAACAGCGGCGCAGTCGGCGTGGCCGCCGTCGGGTTGCTCGGCAGCTGGGTGGGCACTGCGGTCGGGGGATCTGTTGGCGCGGGTGTCGCACTGGGCGGCACGGACGTGCCCGTGGGGAGCATCACCAGCGTCTGTGTAGGGGCTGTTGTTATGTCGAGCGGTGGCTCAGTCTGTGCGGCGGGAGCTGTCTGCGGCGCCCCACACGCTGCCAGCGCAAGCGCCAGCGTCAGAACAAATACGCCTCGAAATCGCATACCTCACCCCCCTCTCAACTGCTTTCACGTACGGACAGAAAACCGGTTGGCGAACCGTGCCGCGAGTTCATGTGCGGACAGAACGTGTATGCAGGGCGAGTGGAGGGTCCGCCCTTGAACTCACGACTCACGACTCAAGACTCCTCGCCAGCGCCTCCTCGAGCTCGGCGAGCTCCAGGTCCACCGGGTTGCCACGCGTGCTGCTCGCTCGCGACGCGGCGAGGGCCAGGGTCGGCACATCGGCGTGCGTGACGCCGTAGGCTCCCAGGCCCGGGATCGCCATCGAGCGCGCCAGCTCGTGGAGCAGCTCCACCAGGCCGTCCACCCCGTGCGCGCCCATGACCTCGGCCACACGCTCATAGCGCGCCAGGGCTGGGCTACTGGTATCGCTCCGGCGCAGCGCCCGGATGTTCACGGCCGTCACGTGGGGCAGCAGCGCCGCGCAGGCCGCGCCGTGCGGCGCCGGGAAGCCCCCGCCGAGCGGCGCAGCGATGCCGTGGACCGCGCCGAGGCCGGCGTTCGCCAGCGCCAGCCCGCTCATCAGGCTGGCCTCGCTCATCGCCGCACGCGCCTCACCGTTATCGCCGCTGGCATAGGCCCGCGGCAATGCCCACCTCGCCCGCGCCAGCCCCTCCAGGCACAGCCCGTCCATCAGCGGCGTGGCCCGGCGCGAGACATAGGCCTCGAGCAGCTGCGTCAGCGCGTCCATCCCGGTGCTCGCCGTGAGAGCCGGGGGCATCTCGTGTGTCAGCTCCGCGTCTACCAGCGCCAGCCGCGGCAGCATGCTCACATGTCGCACGCTGGCCTTCACGCGGTGTTGGGGCGCCACCAGCACCGCGTTGCGTGTCACCTCGCTCCCGGTGCCGGCCGTCGTTGGCACGGCCACCACCGGCAGGGCCGGACGCTCCAGAGGCCGCCCCTCGCCCACCACCTCCAGATAGCGCGTGGCGCCCCCCTCGTTCGCCGCAAGCGCGGCTACCGCCTTCGCCATGTCGAGCGCGCTGCCACCGCCCACGCCGATCACCAGGTCGCACCCGTGCTGGCGCGCCAGCGCGGCGCCTGCCTCAGCGCCCGCCACATCCGGCTCGCCCCCAACGGCGTGGCTCGCCCGCACCGCGCCGCCACCCAGCAGCCGCCGGATAAGATCGGCCGTAGCCCCGCCGCGCTCCACCGCCCCGCGGCCGTGGACCAGCAGCGCCGCCCCGCCGAGGGGCGCGGTCAGGGCCGGCAAATCGGCGCTGCTGCCGGGGCCCACCACAATACGGTCCGCTGTCGCAAACTCGTAGCGCATAGCGATTACATCTCGCACTAAGCAGCTTATCCGGTAAGAAGCCTGTCACGCTGAGCGCAGCGAAGAGTCTGTGCCGGAGATACTTCGCTGCGCTCAGCACGACACATGTGGTGGTAAATACACCACTGAGACAGAGGGTCATTCACACTCGTGCAAATGGTACGCGATCCGCGCCGCCACGTAAAGAGCGGGCAAGACTATAATACTGGCAGCACCCGCGCACAGAAGGACCACCTGTGTCCAGACGCCCCACCAGTCGCGCCCACCGCCGCCTGTCGCTCTGGCGCCTGCTGCGCGCCAACCTCTACGACTTTGGCCTGCTGCTGCGTGAGTCGTGGCTGGCGCTTGCCGGCTTCGCCATCGTCGCGCTGCTCAGCACCCTCTACCTGGCCCTCCTCTACCCCGGCACGCCGGAGTCGCCGCGCCCCGAAGGGCCGGCCGAGGCACTCTACGAGACCCTCAAACTGCTCACGCTCCAGAGCGGCCTGGCCTTCCCGCGCGAGGCGCTCGGGGGCGTGATCTTCTTCCTCACGCCGCTGCTGGGCCTGGCCCTGGTCGTCCAGAGCGTGCTCAACTTCGGCCGCCTGCTGCTGGACAAGGGCAGCCGCCGTGAGGCCTGGCAGGTCTCGCTCGCCTCCACCTACCGCGGCCACGTCGTCGTCTGCGGGCTCGGGCGCGTCGGGGTGCGCGTGGTCGAGCAGCTCGCCGCCGCCGGCTACGAGGCGGTGGTGGTCGAGCTCGACTGGGGGAGCGAGTTCGTGGCCCGCGTGCTGGCCCACGGCGTGCCGGTGATCCACGGCGACGCGCGCGAGCCCGAGGTGCTACGCCGCGCCGGGGTGGTGCGCTGCCGCGCTCTGGTCGCGGCGATCAACGGCGACCTGCTCAACATCGAGATCGCCCTCGGCGCCCGCGCGCTGCGGCCCGGTCTGCGCACCATCCTGCGCGTCTTCAGCGAGGAGCTGGACCGCAACCTCGAGCGCTCGCTCGGCCCCAACACCGCCTTCAGCGCCTCGGCCCTCGCCGCCCCCACCTTTGCCGCCGCCGCCGTCAGCCGCGACATCGACATCGTGCTGCCGCTCGCCGGTACGCTCCTCGGCGTCACGCAGCTCACCGTCGAGCCTGACAGCCGCCTCGCAGGATTTGTGCGCGCGGTGGAGGAGGCCGAGGAAGTGCGCGTGCTGCACCACCAGACGCGTGGCGGACGAGCTGTGGCGCGCAGCCTGATGAGCCAGCTCGGCGCGGGCGACCGAGTGACGCTGCTTAGCCAGCTGCCGCGGATCGACGCGCTGCGGCTCGCCAACGCCCGTGGCAGCAAACTCGACTTCCCGGCGACCGCCTCGCCGCAGCCGCCCCACGAAGCGCAGCCCTCCGTCATCGTCTGCGGCCTCGGCAAAGTCGGCTACCGCGTGGTGCGCCAGCTCTACCGGCTCAGCCCACCGCCGCGGATCGTGGTGGTGCGCCTCGCCGATGGCCGCCCCGAGTTCATTAACAAGATCAACCGCCTGGAGGGTATGACTACCGTCACCGGCGACGCGCGCGACCCAGAGGTGCTGCGGCAGGCCGGGATCGACCACGCCACGGCCGTAGCGGCGCTCACCGCCGACGACCTGCTCAACCTCCAGGTCGGGCTGGCTGCGCGCGAGCTCCGGCCCGACATCCCTATCGTCCTGCGCACCTTCAGCGACGCGCTCGCCGAGCGGCTCTCGGACCTCGTGGGCATCCGCACCACCTACAGCACCTCGGCCCTCGCCGCCTCTACTCTCGCGGCCGCCGCCGTCATCGGAGACGTGCGCCACGCCTTCTTCGTCGGTGGCGAGCTGATGGCGAGCGTCCGATTCGCCGTGCCGGAGTCTCACCCGATAGCCGGTGCCTCCGTGGCACAGGTGCGCGACGCACACGGCGCGCACATCATCGCCATGCACGGCGCTCAGGGGCAGGTGCGCGTGCTCCCCCCGGCCGACGCACGCATCACCGCCGGCGACGAGGTGACGCTGCTGGCGACGCTCGACACGCTGAGCCGCGTGCGCGGTGAGGCGTGATCAGCGCGCCAATATGCTACAATGCGCCCGTGTGACACGATCAGCGAGGACGCCGCATGACCGCCGCCGACACCATCCTGACCAAGATCCTGGACCACAAGCGCGTGGAGGTTGCCCGACGGCAGGCCGAGCAGCCGCTGGAGCAGCTTGAGCGACGTATCGCCGACGCACCGCCCCCCCGCGACTTCGCCGCAGCGCTGAGCCGCCCGGGCTGGCCGACGCTGATCGCCGAGGTCAAGAAGGCCTCCCCCTCGCGCGGCGTGCTGATCGAAAACTTCGACCCGCTGGCGCTCGCCGCCACCTACGCTCTGAGCGGCGCCGCCGCCATCTCGGTCCTCACCGACGAGCGCTTCTTCCAGGGTAGTCTGGCGTTCCTCACTGGCATCCGCGCGGCGCCCGAAGTGGCAAGCGCCGCGCGCCCCGTCCCGGTCCTCCGCAAAGACTTCCTGCTCGACCCCTACCAGGTCTACGAGGCGCGGGCCGCCGGCGCTGATGCGCTGCTGCTGATCGTGGCCGCGCTCGACGACACGAGCCTCCGCGGGCTGCTGGCGCTCACCCACGAGCTCGGTATGCAGGCCCTCGTCGAGGTCCACGACGAGGCCGAGCTGGAGCGCGCGCTCGCCGCCGGAGCGACCGTCGTCGGCGTCAACAACCGCGACCTGCACAGCTTCACAACATCGCTTGAGACCACCGCCCGCATCGCCGAGCGCCTCCCCGCGCAGGGCCGGCCGCTGCTGGTGAGCGAGAGCGGCATCTTCACGCGCGAGGACGTGGCACAGGTCCATGCCTGGGGCGCGGATGCCATCCTTGTAGGGGAGGCACTCGTGACCGCGCCCGACATCGCTGCCCGCGTCCGCGAGCTAGCGGGGAGGAAGCCATGAATTGCACCACCTGCGGCACACCCCTGCCCCAGGGCGCGACATTCTGCCCGAACTGCGGCACGCGGGTGCCTCAGTTCACCAGCGCCGGCATACCGACAACCGTGTTTGCACCGCCTCCGGAACGCCCCGAGGCGCAAGGGGTCACGCCGCCTATCACGCTGCCGCCGCCTGTCGAGTACGGCGCGCCTTACCCCACCCTCCAGACTGGCCCCTTCGTGCAGCAGCAGCCCACCAACAGTACCGCCGCGATCATCAGCCTGGTCTTCGGCATCCTGACCTGGACGTTGCTCCCGCTCATCTCAGCCTTCGTAGCGGTGATCGCCGGGCATATGGCGCGCAGTGAGATCCGCCGCTCGGGCGGGCGGCTCAGCGGCGATGGGATGGCGGTGGCGGGCATGATCATGGGGTACGTGCAGATCTTTCTGGCGGGGCTGTTGTTCTGCGCGATCGTCGCGATCGGCGTCCTGACGCTCCTTGGGACACGCGCCGCACCGTAGTCGCCTCCAGCGAGGTGGAGAGGTGTGGGGGCCTATGGCCCCCGCAAGCACCACTTCTCTCGCGGAGCAGCGGGCGAGGGCCCGCCCTCCGAAGGAACACACATGGAAGACGCAGACGAGATGATGATCTTCGGCGGGTCTGGCAGCCAGCATCTCACCCGCCGGATCTGTGAATACCTCAGCGTTCCCGTGAGCGCCGGGGAGACGCTGCACTTCTCCGAGGGCAACCTGTTCGTGCGGATCCTCGAGAACGTGCGCGGCCGGCAGGTGTATCTGGTGCAGACCACCGCCTACCCCGCCAACGACAACTTCATGGAGCTGCTGTTCTGGATCGACGCCTTCAAGCGCGCCAGCGCCGCCTCCGTCACCGTGATCGTGCCGTACTTCAGCTACGCCAAGGGGGACAAGAAGGACGAGCCGCGCGTCGCCATACGCGCCCGCGTCTGCGCCGACGCGATCGAGGCCGCCGGAGCCGACCGCCTGGTGACAATGGACCTGCACGCGCCGCAGATCCAGGGCTTCTTCAAGATCCCGGTGGACGACCTGTACGCGCTGCCGGTGCTCTGCGACCGCGTCCGGGCCATGGACCTCGAGAACCTGATCGTCGTCTCGCCGGACTCGGGGTTTGCCAAGAAGGCCCGGCGCTACGCGCGCTACCTCGGCACCTCACTCGCCATCGGCGACAAGGAGCGTGTCGCGCACGACGAGCAGGCGACGATCTACGAGATCATCGGCGAGGTCGAGGGTAAGACGGCTCTGATCGTGGATGACTTCACCATCTCGGCCGGGACGCTTGTCGAGGTGGCTGAGAAGCTGCTGGAGCGCGGCGCTCTAGACGTGTACGCCGCCGTGTCCCACGGGGTGTTCGCGAAGGGCTCGATGGAGCGCATCACGGACAGCCCGATCAGGCGCATGTTCGTCACCGATACGGTGGAGACGCAGCCCGTGGCGCTGTGTGGCAAGATCGAGGTGGTGTCTGTGGCGCCGCTATTCGGCGAGGCGATCCGACGCATCCACAAGCGGGAGAGCATCAGCGTGCTCTTCCCACGCTGACCTGGGGCTGGGGCACGGCGCCGCGCTCCAGGCCTGGCGTCCTCGGCTCCTCAGCGCTTTCTGGAGCTCTGCTCCTGCCGCTTGGGATCCTGCTCTCCCTCGCGCCGCTCCCAGAGCTTATCGAAGCGTGCATGCAGGTGGAGCAGCGCCTGTCGCTGCTGGTCTGAGAGCTCGCGCCCGCCGCTCAGCATCCGGCGGACCTCCTGCGCTTTCTCGTTTGGCTGGCTCATGGCGTTGTCTCCGTGGACAATATGGTGCGTGCGCGTACAGCCGCACTCTAGCGGCAGGCGGGCACCAGGGTGTTACCAAACTATAGCACGGCTTGGCCCGCTGCGGATGAACCACGGGCTGATCTCCGGCGCAGTCGTAGGAGGAAGCGTTGTCGATGAGCGACGGCCGTCTGCACAATCGGTGGGCCCTGATCACCGGCGCCTCGAGCGGCCTCGGGGCGGACTTCGCGCGCGAACTCGCCGGGCGCGGGGCGAATCTGATCCTGGTTGCGCGCCGCGAGGAGAACCTGCGCGCGCTCCAGGCCGAGATCGCCTCGCGCCACACGGTGCAGATCGAGGTGGTGGTGATGGACCTCGCCACGCCCGAGGCGCCGCAGCAGCTCTATGACCGGCTGGAGGCTGCCGGGCGACGAGTGGATGTGCTGGTGAACAACGCCGGCCTCGGGCTATACGGCGAGTTCCTCGACATCCCCTGGGAGCGGGAGCGGAGCATGCTTGAGCTCGACATCATCACACTGACGCACATGACGAAGCTGTTTGCCCGCGACATGGTCGCGCAGCGCTTCGGCTACATCCTGCAGATCGCCTCGATCGGCGCCTATCAGCCCTCGCCGCTCTACGCCAGCTACGCGGCGGCGAAGGCGTACGTGCTGAGCTTCGGCGAGGCGCTGAGCTACGAGCTGCGCCAGACCGGCGTCAAGGTCACCGTGCTGTCCCCGGGCGTGACTGCCACCGAGTTCCTCCAGGTCTCCGGCCAGTCCGCCTCGCTCTACCAGCGCGTCACAATGATGAAGAGCCCCGAGGTCGTGCGGATCGGCGTGGACGCGATGCTGAGGGGCCGGCCGAGCATCGTGTCGGGCCGCTTCAACGCGCTGATGGCCTGGTCTACCCGCCTGCTGCCGCGACGCCTCCAGGCCGCCCTGGCCCACCGCTTCATGGTGTAGCCGTGCTCAGGGGAAAGAACGTCCTGCTTACGGGGGCGGGCGGCGGGCTGGGGCGCGAGCTTACGCGGCAGCTTGGGGACGCGGGCTGCCTCCTGGTCCTCACCGACCTGCCGGCGATGCTGCCGCCGCCTGGCCACCCCGCCGTCCTCGGGTGCGTCGCCGCGGACCTCGCCGACCCGCAGGGCGCCGCCACGGTCGTGGCGGCGGCGATGAAGCTCGCGCCGCGCATCGACATCCTGATCAACAATGCCGGGCTCACCACCTTCGGCCGGCTGGACGATGTTCCGCCCGAACGGCTGGAGCGCCTGATGCAGGTCAACCTGCTCGCGCCGGTGCGCCTCTCGGCTCTGCTGCTGCCAGCCATGCGCGCGCGCCGCTCGGGCCAGATCGTCAACATCGCCTCGGTCGCCGGGATCGCGGGCGTGGCTGGGCTCGCGCCCTACTGCACCAGCAAGTTCGGGCTCCGCGGGCTCGGCGCAGCGCTCGAGGCCGAGCTGCGAGACGACGGCGTGACGGTGACGACCGTCTACCCGTTCTTCACCCGCACGCCGATCCTGAGCGCGGAGTCGTTCGGCGCACCCCGCGCGCCCTTGCCAGAGCGCCTCGTCGAGGAGCCAGAGCCAGTGGTGGCCGAGATCGTGTCCGGCATCAAGGCGCGCCGCCGCAGCGTCTACCCCGGCCGCACCGCGAAAGTGATCGCGCTGCTCGAGCGCGTGGCCCCATGGGCCGTGCGCCTGCTGGCGGGGTAGCGTGCGGAAGGTTCAGCGAGGCTGTGACCCCAAACCCCGCTAGGAAAGACTATCGATCTGCTCCAGCAGCGTTCGCACCGCCGCTTCGAGCTGGCCGTCGCGCTCGCCCGGGAACTCCCCCAGGCGCAGCGGCACGTCCACATCCACCGTGCGCCCCTTCCCCTCGAGCTCCTCACCCTCAGGTGTCGCCACCTTCAGATGCGGCAGGCGTATGATGTTGCCGTCCAGCAGCCGGCGCGTGTTCATCCAGATCACCGCGCCCGCCGTCGGCCGCCCCACCACCTTCCCGAGCCCCAGCCGGCGGTAGCCCTCGCTGAACATCTCGGTGTTGGACGCTGAGCTCTCGTTCGTCACCAGCACCGTGGGCTTGTTCAGCACGCGGTTGCCCGCGATGTGCGCAGCATCGCCCGCCGACCGATCGCGGAAGGCGCTCCGCAGCACGCTCCGCCGCGCCAGCACATCCAGAATGAAGGTCGCGGTGTGGCCCCCGCCGTTGTAGCGCGTGTCCACCACCACCCCTTCCTTGCTGTGGTTCTCAGAATCGAGGTCGGCCAGGAAGCGCTGGTAGCTCTCGTAGTCCATCGCGCGGATGTGGACGTAGCCGAGCCGGCCGCCGCTGACGCGGTGCACGAAGGCCTCGTTGGCGTACACCCAGCCCCGGTAGCGCAGGTCGTCGTACTGGTCGCCGGAGACGGGCCGCAGCGGCACCTCGCGCGCCGGCCCGTCCTCGTGGCGGGAGCGGAAGCCGAGCACCACACGGCGCCCGATCGTGCGCTGCAGCAGCATGTCCAGGCTCACGCCCGGCCGCAGTGCGAGTCCGTCCACCGACACCAGCTCATCCCCCGGCCAGACACCGCCCGCCAGCGCCGCCGGGCTGTCGGGCACCAGCCCACTCACTACGAGCCGGCCGGAGCGGGCGTGCTCGGGCCAGTCGAACAGCAGGCCGGTGTAGCCATCGTGGCGCTGGACCGGCCACCCGCCCGAGACCCCCATGTGCGAGGCGCGCAGCTCGCCGACCATCAGGTTGATGATTGCGTGCAGGTCGCCGGTGGTCTGCGCGCCGGCCACGAGCGGGGCGAACTGCGTGCGGGCCGCGCTCCAGTCCAGCCCGCGGAACGTCGGGTCGTAGAAGTGGTCGCGCAGCAGCCGCCAGCACTCGTCGAAGATCTGGAGCTTCTCCCGGTGGAAGTCGATCGCCACCTCGGCTGAGACCGGGAGGTGGCTCTGGTCTCCGCTCGGAAACTTCCGCACCGTGATCAGGCCGCCGTCCAGGTAGAAGAAGCTCTTGCCGTCCGGCGCGAACTGCACCCAGCTCTTGCCGCCCCCGCTGGAGGTCATCTGACGCGGGGGGTAGTCAGCGCGCGGCTCGTCGAGCGGCAGTGTCCAGAGGTTCTGCTTGCCGGCCACGGTAGCCGAGAAGATCAGGTCACGGCTGTCGGGGCTGATGCACAGCGCGGTGGCGTCCATCTGAATCGGTGTCAAGAAGCGCAACCGGCGCTCGATCCCCTCGAAGACGATCTCGATGCTGGGGCGCAGCGGCTCGGCCCGCGCCCGCTCGCCCTCCGCAGCCGGGGGCATCGGCGGGGCCTGCTCGGCCGGCGGCTCCTCGCGCGGCTCCTCGGCCGGCGGCTCCTTCAGCTCGGCGGGGGCTGGCGCAGCCGCCATCGTCGGCTCAGGCTGGCGCGGCGGATCGTCCACGCGGCGCTCGGGGACACCCGGCCGGCGCTCACCGTTCTCGGCGCGCCGCTCGAACAGCTTCTCGAACTCCACCTCGCGGAACTGCGGCGGGGTTGGCCGCAGGTCCACCCGCGCCACCTGCGACTCGTCGCGGTACTGGCTGGTGGTGAAGACGATGAAGCGCCCGCTGGCGGCCCAGAGCGGATTGAAGACCGAGAGGTTGCTGAGGAAGGTGATCTGTCGCGGGGTCTCCTCGTCGACCCGCTGGAGGTAGAGGTTGCTGAAGAAGTTGGCGTCGCGCGCGGTGTAGACCAGCCAGTGGCTGTCGGGCGACCAGGCAAACGAGGTGCCGTAGACGAAGTTGCCGCGTGCGAAAGGGCGGTCCTCGCCGGTCTCGGCGGCGATCAGGCGGATCTCGTCGTCGCCGCGGGCGTAGACGATCCACTGGCCGTCCGGCGAGTAGAGGGGCGAGTCCTTGCGCCCGCCGCCCGCCGTGAGCTGCGTCTCGCTTCTGGTGATGAAGTCGTAGCGGAAGACCTCCTCGTCGCCACAGCGATCCGATGTGTAGACCAGCCGGCGGCTGTCAGGTGACCACGCCACGCTGCGCTCGCGGTAGGGGGTGCTGGTGACGCGGAATGCCGGCCCCTGGCGCTGGTCGCGGTCGGTCTCCTTGTCGGCGAAGTCGGCAAACACCTCGCCGTGGGCCACAAACGCCGCCTTCTTCCCGTCCGGCGCCAGCGCGAGCTCACTGAAGTCCCGGCTGTAGACCTGCACGCGCGCCGGCGTCACCTTCGTGTCCGGCCGCACACGGATCGCGATCGGCTCGACCTCGCCGCTGGCCACGTCCAGCCGCCAGATGCCGAAGTCGCGCTCGAAGACGATCGTGCGGCCGTCCAGACTGATGGCGGGCCAGAGCAGCCGACCCTCGGCGAAGGAGGTGACGCGCCGCGCAGGGCCCTCGGCCAGCGAGCGGTACCACAGATTCTCGGCGCCGTCTCGGTCTGAGACGAAGAACAGCCCCGCGCCGTCTGGCGACCAGAGCGGCCAGCGGTTGAGCCCGGTGTAGTCGTTCAGGCGCTCGAAGTCGGCCGCGCCCGCCTCCGCGCTCACGGTCCAGATCTCGGCGCCGCCGTACGGGTTCGGCCCACGGCGCCACCACGCGTCCCTGATGCTGTTGAACGCCAGGCGCGAGCCGTCCGGCGCGATCGCAACGTGGGCCAGCGTCTCGTAGGGCTGTCCGATCCAGTACGTCGGGGTGCCGCCCGTGGCGTCCACGCGGTAGATCGCCGTCCCCTGGCGGTCGCGCCCGGAGGTGAAGAAAATGTGCTGCCCGTCGTGGGACCAGGTCTCCACACTGCTCGCCGTGTCGTGGTAGGTCACGCGGCGCACTTCGCCGCTGCTCAGCGGCAGCACGTAGACGTCGCCGCCGCCGGTGCGGCTGGAGGTGAAGGCAAGCTGTGAACCGTCCGGGGACCAGGCCGGCGAGAAGTGACCGGCGGGGTTAGCGGTGATGCGTTCGGCGCTGCCGCCGCCAACCCCTACAATCCATATGTCGCCGGCGTGGACGAAGGCGACGGTGTCGCCGGTCGGGGAGACAGCCGGTGTGCGGAAGTAGAGGCGCGACGACGTGGGTGTGCTCTGCATAGACCCTCGGCTCGCTCAGGACGCGGAAGCATAGCAATGCATTATAGCAGAGGGCGCGCCTCCACCCCAGTCTAGCTGTCGTCCGAGTCGCTGTCGTCCGAGCCGGCTCCGCCGCTGTCATCAGTCGGTGCTGGAGCTGTTCGAGCTGTCATCGCTGCTCGTGCTGCTGCTCTGGTTCGAGCTGCTGTTGCTGCCCGTGCTGCTGCTCTGGGCGGATTTCAGAAAGATGTCAGGTTCAGGTGAGGGGCGCATCTGTTACATCTCCGCAGGCCAGATCGTCTGTAGGAGTGAGACAGTGGGAACCATTCGGAGAAGACTGACGTCTCCAACCTACGGGGCGTACCCTGCCTGCTGTTTGATATACTATTGGTGAAGACTCCTCCTGAAAAGGAATGCCATGCGACGTCTGCTCTCCCTTCTCGTACTCGCCGCACTGCTGGCCGCATGCGGCGGGCCGGCCGCACCCGCGGGACCCACACCTGTCGTGCCGCAGCCCGGCGTCACGCCCTCGGCCCCCGGCGAAAGCGAGGGCGCCGTCATCTCATTCGCCGTATGGGACTACGAGCGCTCGGTGTACGAGCCGCTGGCCGACGCATTCATGGCGGAGAACCCCGGCATCACCGTGGTACTCGTGCCGCTCGACGACATCGCCAACAACCCCGCCGCCACCGGCCCCGAGTCGCCCATCGCCATGCTGCGCCGCATCGTGTCGGCCGCGGACACCGCGCCGGCGATCGGCCTGGCGCCCGAGGCCTTCGGCACGCCGCTGCTGCTGGACCTCAAGCCGCTGATGGACGCCGACCCGAACTTCAAGGCGGACGACTTCTACCCCGGCGCGATCGAGCGCTGGACCGTGAAGGGCGGCACCTGGGCGCTCCCGCGCTACTTCTACGTGCAGGCGCTCAACTACAACCGCGACCTCTTTAAGCTCGCGAATGTGCCCGAGCCCGAGGCCGGCTGGACCTGGGAGCAGCTCCTGGCGACCGCCGAGCAGGTGAAGGCCGCGGGCGGCGGCGTGGACCAGACCTACGGCTACCTCGACAACAGTGGCGGGTTCCAGCCGCTCATGGCGATCCTCAAGGAGGCCGGGCTCGACCTGCTGGGCGCGCCGGCCGGCGAGGTGCGCCTGGACGACCAGCGCATCGCGGACAGCATCGACCGGGTGCGCCAGCTCTACCAGGACGGCGTGCTCTACCAGCCGTACCAGCAGGGGCCAAACGTCCAGTCGCAGGACCCGGGCGAGCTCGTGAGCCAGGGGCGCGTCGCGATCTGGAGCGACGTCTACATCGCCGGGCCGGACGGCCAGCCCGCGCAGCCGCAGGGGATCGATGTCGGCCGCGTGCCGTTCCCAGCGGATATGATGGACCCGTGGAGCGGCCCCGGCTCCGGCGGCGAGGGGTTCATGGTCAGCGGCGGCACATCCTACCCCGCCGAGTCGTGGAAGTGGATCGAGTGGCTCTCGCGCCAGCAGATCGGCCAGCCAGGCGGCGAGCCGGGGCCCATCGATATGCCCGGCCGTATTCCGGCGCGGCAGGCCCTGGCCGAGCAGACTGGCTTCTGGGAGGCGCTCGACGAGCAGACCGCCGCCGCCTACCGCTGGGCGCTCGCCAACCCGGCGCCCTACAGCGACCGCCAGCCGGACTACATGACGCTCGGTGCGATCTCCCAGGCTGTCTCGCAGGTGGTGAGCGACCCGAAGGTTGAGACGAGCAAGGCCCTGGAGGATGCGCAGAAGTGGCTTGACGAGAGCCTGGCGCAGCAGAGCACCACGCCCACCCCCGAGCCGGATACCAGCCCGGTGCTGGTGGCGACACCTGAGCCACAGACCGCGCCAGAGGGCGCCACGACGATCACCTTCGCTGTGCCGAACTACAGCCCCTCCGAGATCCGGCGCGTGGTTCGCATGTTCCGTGAGGAGCGGCCGGACATCTTTGTGCAGATCCAGGCGACCCAGGTCTACACCGGGCCGCTGCTGCTCCAGGACGTGGCGCGCACTGCGGACTGCTTCACCTGGGGCCAGGTCCCGACCGACGCCGAGATGAAGGCGCTGCTGGATCTCCAGCCGCTGATCGACGCCGACGCTGCCTTCCCGAAGGACGACTACCCGCCGGCGGTGCTCTCGGTCTACCAGCGCGGCGGGGCCACCTATGGCCTGCCGTCCGCCTTCAACCTGCGCTCGCTCAGCTACAACCGCACGGCCTTCGACGCCGCGGGCATCGAGACGCCAAATGTGAGCTGGACGCCGCAGGACTTCCTGGCGGCCGCGCAGGCCCTCACCACCGGCGAGGGGGACCAGAAGCAGTACGGCTACGTGGCGCTGAGCGGCGTCCAGACTGACCTGCTGTTCTTCATCGGCCAGTTCGGCGGCCGCCTCACCAGCGGCAGCGGGCAGGACCTGCGGCCCACCCTCACCGACCCGAAGACCGTCGAGGCGATCAAGTGGTACCTCGACCTGTCGAAGACCCACGGGGTGCAGCCGCCAGTGCAGATCTACTACAAGCGCGACGACCCCGGATTCGAGGACAAATCGTTCGAGTACGTGCGCATGGGCCGCGCCGGCATGTGGTTCGACACCGGCTACGGGATGTTCAGCCAGGAGGGCGGCATCGCCGACACGCGCATGGGCGGGCCGGGCATCGACCCATCGCAGCCGGCGCCGAGCTTCGAGGTGGGAGTCTCACCCCTGCCGGTGGGTTCCGGCGGGCTACGCAGCGGCGACTTCTACGCGCGCGGCATGCACATCTCGGCCGGCACCGAGAACGCCCAGGCGTGCTGGGAGTGGCTCAAGTTCCTCTCGAGCGACGTCAGCACGATCTACGGCGACTACCCGGCGCGCATCTCGGTGGCGCAGGGCGAGGCCTTCACCTCCCAGGCGTCCCCGGAGCGACTGGAGATCTACGAGGCCAACGCCGAGCTGCTCAAGCGGCCGGGCCAGCCGGGCGACGACCCGTACGTGCTCTACGGCGGCCAGCTCGACTCGTACTGGTTCTTCAAAGCGATAATGGAACACGTCAAGGACGACGCCGACCTGGACGCGGGGCTCGCGGAGGCGCAGCGCCTGACCACGGCCTTCACGGAGTGCGTAGCCGAGGGCGAGCGGCCGGCGGTCTGCGCGCCCAAGGTGGACCCGGACTACCAGGGCTTCAACTTCGAGGACCCCAGCATCTCGATGCCAAAGGGGTAGTGCGCTAGCCGGACGTTTGCCACATGTTGTCGAGCTCCCACCCACGCTCTGTGACCTCTGTGGCAAGCGAAACCTATGTTGTAGTGTTAGATCGTAGACATTAAACCATGCTCAAGCATATCCACATCGTGCTTGTCGCCGTGCTCCTTGCCGCGTGCGGCGGGCCACCGCAGGCCGCCCAGGAGCCGCCAACCCCCACGCCGCTCCCGCCCGACCCCGCGCTCGAGCGGCCAACCTACACCGTTGAGCAGGGCGAGATCAGCCGCATCTTCGAGGTGACCGGCCGCGTCACCCCGGTGGACCTGGTGCGCCTGGCGTTCAAGCGCGAGGGGCGCATCAACGTCGTCAATGTCGCGCGCGGCGACAGCGTCAAGGCCGGCGACGTGCTGGCCGAACTGCTGCAGGACGAGGCAGTCAACGAGCTGCGCGATGCGGAGGACACCCTGGTGCAGGCCCAGCGCGACCTCGAGAGCGCCCAGAAGGCCCAGGCCAAGGAGATCCGCGAGAAGGAGCTGGGGGTCGAGGAGGCCCAGGAGACGCTGGCGCTGCTGCTGCCGGGCGGCGAGAAGGACGTGCTGCGGGTGGCGCAGAAGGCGCTCGAGGACGCCCAGCGCGAGCTCCAGCGCACCCGCGACGATACGTCGTGGGCCAAGACCGGCGCCGAGGAAGGGCTCAAGGCCAAGGCCGACGCGCTCGAGAAGGCCCAGAACGCCTTCAGCGACGCCAAGTGGGACTGGGAGTGGGTGCAGAAACACGGCACCGACCCGGCCAACCCCTTCACCATCGGCCCCGACGGCGAGAAGATCCCGAACAAGCTCACCGACAAGCAGAAGCGCGACGTCGAGCAGAAATTCAAGGACTCCGAGGAGGCCATGAAGGCGGCCGAGCTCGGCATCGAGGAGGGGCGCCGCGCGATCGACCGCGCCCGCGAGGACGAGGTCGTCGGGATCGCCAAGGCCGAGGAGAAGGTGGCCGAGGCCCAGCGCGAGGTGGACAAGCTGCTCGGCGGCAAGGGCAACAAAGAGATCCAGGACGCCCAGCGCGCCCTTGAGCAGGCCCGCCTCGCGCTCGAGGAGTCCCGCGAGAAGACGCTCAACAGCAACGTCAAAGCGGTGGAGAACGCGCAGCGCGACCTGGAGCGGGCGCAGAAGAAGGTCGCCGACGGGCAGATCGTCGCGCCGCAGGGCGGCCAGGTGATCGCGATCGCGATCGAGGAGGGCGCCACGGCGACCGCCTTCGAGCCGGTGATCGAGGTGGCCGACCCCACCAACCTTGAGTTTGCTGCCACCCTCAACGGCGACCAGATGCGCCAGCTCACCGAGGGCCAGCCGGCCGAGATTCGCCTGCTCACCCGGCCGGACCTGGCGCTGCCGGCGGTGATCCGGCAGATGCCTGCGCCCTACGGCTCGGGCGGCAGCGGCGCCGTGCGCGACCGCGACCAGACGACGCGCTTCCAGGTGAGCGACACGATGGGCCAGACGATGACCCCCGGCACGACCGTGGGCCGCATCAGCATCGTGCTGGAGCGCAAGGAGAACGTGCTCTGGCTGCCGCCCGAGGCCGTGCGCTCGTTCGAGGGCCGCCGCTTCGTGGTGATGCGCGAGGGCGAGCGCGAGCGGCGCATCACGATCCGCACCGGCATCGAGACCGAGGCGCAGATCGAGGTGCTCGAGGGGCTCGAGGCAGGAGACGTGGTGGTGGGCCAGTGATCCTCTCTGTGCTCACCACCGCCATCCGGCGGCTGCGCGCCAACGCAGGGCTGGCACTGTGCGCCCTGGTGGCGCTCATCGCGGCCGTGGCGCTGGCGGTGAGCGTCCCGGTGTACGCCGAGGGCGCCAGCCTGCGCCTACTGCGCGAGGAGATCGCACAGGTCGAGCGACGCGACGGCCGCAGCCCCTTCGCGCTTCTCTTCCGCTACGTGGGCGCCTGGGAAGGGCCGCTGGAGTGGGAGCGGGTCAAGCCGGCCGACGACCTGATCGCCGGCAGGGGGGTGCGTGGGCTCGGCCTGCCGCTGGACAGCTTCGCCCGGCACGCCCGCACCGACCAGCTGCGGCTGTTCCTGCCCCCCACGGCCGGCGGGCAGAACCAGTTCCTCAAGAACGTCACTCTCGGCTTCATCAGCGGGCTGGACGCGCAGACGCGGATCGTGGACGGCGCCGCCCCCGAGCCGCTGTACGGCACGCCCTCCGCCACCGCGCCGGTCGAGGTGCTGCTCTCGCGCCAGCTGGCCGACGAGATGGGCGTCAACGTAGGCGACCGCTTCACCCTGGTGGGTGCGGGCGGCCGCCCGGTCTCGCTGCCGATCGTTGTGACCGGGCTGTGGGCGCCGGTCAACGCCGCCGACCCGGCCTGGTTCTTCGCGCCGAGCACCCTGAAGGATGTAGTGCTGGTGCCGGAGGAGACCTACACCGGGCCAGTGGCCGGGGCGCTCCGGAACGAGGTCGGCCAGGTGCTGTGGTTCGCCAGGCTCTCCGGCGCAGGACTCACCGCCGCCGAGGCCGCGCCGCTGCTGAGCCGCGTCGAGGCTATCCGCGCCGAGGCCGCGGGGGCCGTGCCGGGGCTGAAGCTGGAGCAGAGCCCAGCCGAGGCGCTGGCGCGCTACCGCGAGGGCGCTCGCCAGCTTACCGTCCAGCTGCTGGTGTTCAGCGTGCCGATCCTCGGGCTGGTGCTTTACTTCGTCGGCCTGGTGGCCACACTGCTGGTTGGCCGCCAGCGCGCCGAGATCGCCCTGCTCAAGACGCGCGGCGTGCGCGACGCGCAGATCCTGGGCGTGTACGTGGTGGAGTGGACCCTGCTCGGCGCGCTGGCGCTGGCGGTGGGGCCGCAGCTCGGCCTGCTGTTCGCGCGGGCGATGGGGCGCACCACCAGCTTCCTCCAGCTGTCGGAGAGCGTTGCGCCGCTGACGCTCGCGCTCACACCGGACGCGCTGGCCTACGGCGTGGCCGCGGTGCTGATGGCGCTGGCGGCGGCGCTCCTGCCGGCCCTCGGCGCCACCCGCCGGACGCTGGTGGACGAGCAGCAGCAGGCGGCGCGCGCGCTCCGGCCGCCCCTCTGGCAGCGCCTCTACCTCGACCTGCTGCTGCTGATCCCGCCGGCCTACGGCATCTACCAGCTCCAGCGCAGCGGCGGCCTGTTCTTCGGCCAGGGCGCGGACCCGTTCGCCAACCCCCTGCTGATGCTGGTGCCGGTGCTGCTCTGCTTCGGCCTCGGGCTGCTGGCGGTGCGCCTGTTCCCGCTGCTGCTCGAGCTGCTGGCGAGGCTGTCCGCCCGGCCGAACTGGACCGTGCCATTGCTGGTGCTGCGCAATCTGGCGCGCCAGCCGGGCGCCTACCGCGGCCCGCTGCTGCTTCTGGTGCTCACCCTCAGCCTCGCGGCGTTCAGCGCCAGCATGGCCGCCACGATCGACGGCGCGCTCCGCACCGCGGTCGCCTACCAGGTCGGCGCCGACACCCAGCTGCTCGAGACCGGCCAGAGCACCGAGCGACCGCAGCAGGGTCAGGGGCAGCAGGGCCAGGGGCAGGGGCGCAAGGACATCCAGCAGGAGCCGCGCTTCCTGTTCTACCCCGTCGAGGAGCACCTCGAGGTGCCGGGGATCGAGGCCGTGGCGCGCGTCGGCACCTACGACGCCACCCTCCAGCTGGGCGGGGCCAACCGCAACGCCCGCGTGGTGGGGATCGACCGCAGCGACTTCCCGCGGGTGGTGGGGCGCTTCGACCGCACCTGGGCCGCCGGCGAGCCGCTCGGCGCGCTCATGAACCAGCTCGCGCGCACTTCAGACGGCGTGCTCGTGAGCCGCGACGTGCTGGCGCGCGGCGTGAAGGTGGGCGACCGCCTGCCGGTGCTGATGCGGATGTACGGCGACCAGCGCGAGGTGTCGTTCCGCATCATCGGCGCGGTGGACCTGTGGCCGGGGTACTACCCGCAGGATGGGCCGATCGTGGTGGCGAACCTGAACTACGTGTTCGACCAGATGAGCGGCCAGTACCCGTACGACGTCTGGATCAAGCGCGACCCGCAGGCCGAGCTGGAAGATATCGTCTCGGGAGTGCGCCAGCGCGGCATCACCGTGGTGGACACCATCGACGCCGCGGAGCTGATCGCGCACGAGCAGGCCCGCCCGAGCCGCCAGGGGCTGTTCGGCCTCCTGTCGGTGGGGTTTGTCGCGGCAGGCGCCCTGACGCTGCTCGGCTTCCTGCTGGCCGGTCTGATCACGGCGCGGCGGCGGGCGATCGAGCTCGGCGTGCTCCAGGCGCTCGGCATGAACGGGCCGCAGGTGGCCCTCGCGCTGATCTTCGAGCAGCTCACGCTGGTGGCGGCAGGCATCGCGGCTGGCACCGGGATCGGGGCGCTGGCAGCGCGGGTGGTCGTGCCGCTGCTCCAGGTCGGCGCCGGACCCTACCCGGGCACCCCCTCTTACGCGCCGCAGGTGGCCTGGGAGCAGGTGGCAATCATCTACGCGGTCTTCGGCGTGGCCCTGCTGCTGACGCTGCTCTCGCTCGGCGTGAGCCTCGGCCGCATGCGGCTGTTCCAGGCGGTCAAGCTCGGGGACGCGAACTAGGGGAGGTGTGGAGGGCACTGCCCTCCACAGACCTTATCGTTGCCGCCGCTACGCGGCGGAGGGAGGGGTTATTGGGGAGGTTGCACCTCCCCAAGCCCCACGCTGCATATATGTCAGATCACGAAACCTTCATCTCCGCCTCCGGCTTGCACAAGATCTTCAAAGTGGCCGACCTCGAGGTGGTGGCGCTCCAGGGGCTGGACCTCGAGGTGGCCCGCGAGGAGATGCTGGCGCTCGTCGGGCCCTCTGGCTCTGGCAAGTCCACGCTGCTCAGCGCGATCGGCGGGCTGGATAAGCCCTCGGCCGGCCGCCTGACGGTGGGCGGGCGGGACCTGGTGAAGCTCGACCAGGGCGAGCTCACCGCGTACCGCCGCACGCAGATCGGCTTCATCTGGCAGCAGACCACGCGCAACGTGCTGCCGTATCTCACTGCACGCGAGAACGTCGAGCTGCTCATGGCGCTCGGCGGCGCCGAGGGGCTGGGCAGGGCGCGGGAGCGGCGCGCCTGGGCGACAGAGCTGCTCGACGCCGTAGGCATGGCCGAGCACGCCGACAAGCGCCCGACGCAGCTCTCGGGCGGGCAGCAGCAGCGCGTCGCGATCGCCTGCGCGCTCGCCAACCGCCCCGCGATCCTGCTCGGCGACGAGCCCACCGGCGAGGTGGACTGGCCCACCGCGCAGCTGATCCTGGCGCTGCTGCGCGATCTGCGCGCGCGCTACGGGCTCACGGTGGTCATCGTGACCCACGACCCGCGTGTGGCCGAGCAGGCCGACCGGGTGGTGGCGATCCGCGACGGGCGCACAAGCACGGAGATGGTGCGGGCCAGGGAGAAGCAGCCGGCTGACAGCCAGAACGGTTTCCAGAGCGCCCCTTCGGCGGCAGAGCCGCGCTCCTCAAACGAGCTGGTGGTGGTGGACCGCGCCGGCTGGCTGCAGATCCCGATCGAGCAGCGCGAGCTGGCGGGGATCGGCCTGCGGGCGCGGGTGGAGCTGGTGGACGGCGGGGTGCTGATCCGCTCGATCGACGACGACCGCGCCGAGGGGGCTGAGGCGCCGGCGGAGCACGGGAGCGTAGGCGAGGCGGCCGAGGCCAGCTACGAGAGCCTCTACAGCGCCGCGCCCCTTCCCAGCGGCGAGGGCGGCGCACCGCGGCGCTGGCGACTGCCGAAGATCGGGCGCGACAGGAAGGCCGGTGGGGCGCGATGAGCATCTCAGATATCGTCATCGAGACGCGCGGCCTCGAGCGGACCTTCGCGGCCGCCGAGCGCAAGGTGCGGGCGCTGCGCGGCGTGGATCTGCGGGTGCCGCGCAGCGCGTTCGTGGTGCTGATGGGGCCGAGCGGCAGCGGCAAGACCACGCTGCTGAACCTGGTGGGCGGGCTGGATCAGCCGAGCGCCGGCTACGTGGCGGTGGGCGGGCGGCGGCTGGACGCGATGGGGGCGCAGGACCTGGCCGAGATGCGGCGGCGGATCGGCTTCATCTTCCAGAGCTTCGCGCTGATGCCCACGGCCACCGCCTACGAGAATGTCGAGCTCGGGCTGCGGCTCTCGGGGCGCACGCCGCGCGCCGAGTGGGACGGGCGCGTGCGCCGGGTGCTGGCGGCCGTCGACCTTTCTCAGCGCATGCACCACCGGCCGTATGAACTGAGCGGCGGCCAGCAGCAGCGCGTGGCGATCGCGCGCGCGCTCGCTATCCGCCCCGAGATCATCCTGGCAGACGAGCCGACCGGCGACCTGGACAGCCGTATGGGGCGGCAGGTGCTCGGTCTGCTGCGCTCGCTCTGCGACCGCGAGGGGGTCACGCTGCTTATGGCCACGCACGACCCGGCGGCGGCGGAGTTCGCCACTGACCTGTACCGCCTGCGTGATGGTCTGGTGGAGGCACACGAGCGCCCGGTGGCGGTGGGGGTAGCCTCTTGAGCGGAACGCGGAACGCTGAACGCTGAACGCTGAACGCCAAATGGTGGCTCCACCAAACCCTTTGTCATGCTGAGTGCAGCGAAGCATCTCCCCACGGCCTTCGCTTCTGTTATTCTATTTGACGTCTATGTAGACCAGTTGGTATACTCCCTCGTGTGGCCCACAGAGCGCAGGCCAATGCACAGCGAACGAGAACGAGGGAGCGAGGATGGAGATCGACGTCTACCAGGACACCATCTGCCCGTGGTGCCGCATCGGCAAGGCCCACCTGCAGCGGGCGCTGGAGGAGTGGCAGGGCGAGCCGGTGACGGTCACCTACCGGACATTCTTTCTGAACGAGGACACTCCGCCCGAGGGGTACGACTTCGCGCCCTACATGCGGGCGAAGGGCGGCGGGCGTATTCCGCTCGAGCAGTTCTTCGACGCGCCGCGCCGCGCGGGGGCGGCGGTGGGCCTGACGTTCAACTTCGAGAAGATCGAGCGGGCGCCCAACACGCTCCTGTCGCACCGGCTGGTGGCCCTGGCCCCCGAGGAGAAGCGCCAGGCGGTGCTCGACGCCGTGTACGAGGCCTACTTCGAGCAGGGGCGGGACATCGGCGACCTGGGGGTGCTGCTGGAGGTCGCGGCGGCGCAGGGCATGGACGCGGAGGCTGTCGGGGAGCAGCTGCGGGGTGACGTGGCGCGCGAGGAGGTGCTGGCTGAGGCGCGGATGGCGCACCAGCTCGGCATCACGGGCGTGCCGTTCTTCGTGCTCAACGGGCGCTACGGCCTGAGCGGGGCCCAGCCGCCGGCGGTGCTCCTGCAGGCGATGAAGACAGCGGCCGAGGGCGTGGCGTAGGACGCTGCATCCGAGGGGCGGCCGCGGGGCGTACTGGTGCAAGATACGACCTGTACGCGCGGCCGCCGGGCCGCCTGGAGAGTGACCTGAGATGCTGCGCCTGACCCTGACCATCGCCGCCCTCGCTGCCCTGCTGCTGGCGGCGTGCGGCGCCCCCTCCACCGCCGACGCGCCGCTGTTCCCCGGCGCAACCGCTCAGTCCGCGGGCAAAAACACCATGGCTGACGCGCTCGCCGGGAGCTTCGCCATGCACATCGGGAAGCAGCTGAACGACCCGGCCATCGCGCTGTACGCGGTGCCGGCCGAGACGAAGTGGGCTGAGGTCAAGGGGTTCTACGCCGAGCGGCTCACAGCGGAAGGGTGGCAGGAAGAGCCGGCGCTGCTGGTCGAGGGGGACACATTCAGCTACGCCGGTTGGAAGAAGGACGGGGCGACGCTGGCGCTGGGGCTGGTGGAGAACATGATCGGCGACGGGGCCTACATGACGCTGGCGAGCTACCGGTAGCGTTGCTTTCCTGGAAATGCGGATCCAGTTGACATCGGCGACGGACAACCGACCACCGACCACGTCCCGTCGTCGGTGGTCCGTGGTCGGTGGTCGCGAGCCTGACACTCATCTCCGAAAAGCAGCACGAGTGTCACGTCCTACCTACAGGACGATCGTGTAGGCCGCCTCGATATCCGCCTCCTGCTTGAGGCGCTCCACCACCGCCGGCGGGCACGGGTCGTCCAGCCGCAGCACCATCATCGCCTGCTCGCGCGGGGCGAGGCGCCCCACGTCCATGCTCGCGATGTTCACGTCGGCCTGGCCCAGGAGCGTGCCGACTTGCCCGATCATACCGGGGCGGTCGCGGTGGTAGGTGAAGAGCATCGGCCCGGTCGGCTGGAACGTCACCCAGAACCCATCGGCCACCACCACGTGCGGCGCGCCGTGGACCAGGGCCCCGACGAACTCGCGCGGGCCGTCGGCCGTAAGCGCGCGCAGCACCAGCATGCCCGCGTAGCTCTCGGCGTCCTCCGAGGTCAGCTCGCGGTACTTCAGGCCGAGCTCACGCGCCAGCAGCGGCGCGTTCACCGGAGTGACCCGCTCCGAGCGCGTGGCGGCGAGGATTCCCTGGAGCGCCGCCAGCCGCACAGGCGCCGTCTGCACCAGCGCCAGGTCGCCGCGGTACTCGAGCTCGTAGACCTTGACGGGGTCGTGCACGAGCGCGTTGCAGAGCATACCGAGCTTGCGCGCGAGCGCCACGTAGGGGGCCACGATCCCCTGCTCCTCAGGGGCCACGTACGGCGCATTGACCGCGTAGTGCGGCGAGCCGCCCTGGAGCGCCACCAGCACCCCCTCGGCCACGTCTACGCCCGTAAGCGCCTGCGCCTCGACCGTCGACGCGCCGAGGTGCGGCGTGCTGATCACGCGCGGGTGCCCGACGAGCGGGTTGCCGGCCGGCGGCTCCTTCTCGAAGGTGTCGAGCGCCGCGCCCGCGATCTGCCGCTTCTCGAGGGCCTCGAGGAGCGCGACCTCGTCCACGATCCCGCCGCGCGCCGCGTTGATCAGGTACGCCGTGGGCTTCATCTGGGCAAGGCGCGCCGCGCTGATCAGGCCGCGCGTGGCGTCCACCAGCGGGACGTGCAGCGAGACGTAGTCGCTCTGCGCCAGCACCTCGTCGAGGGCCATCAGGGTCACGCCGAGCTGCGCCGCGCGGTCCGTCGAGACCACCGGGTCATAGGCCACCACCTGCATCTCGAGGCCGCGGGCCCGCCGCGCCACCTCGGCGCCGATGCGCCCGAGCCCCACGAGGCCGAGGGTCTTGCCGCGCACCTCGACCCCCATGTACTTGTTGCGCTCCCACTTGCCCGACTGCACCGAGCCGTGGCTCTGCGGGATATGGCGGGCGAGGCTCATGATCATGCCGATGGTGAGCTCGGCCACGGCCACGCTGTTGGAGGCGGGGGCATTCACCACCAGGATGCCGCGCTTGGTGGCGGCGGCCACGTCGATATTATCCACGCCGGTGCCGGCTCGGCCCACCACGCGCAGCTGCGTGCCCGCCGCCAGCACCTCCTCGGTGACCTTGGTGGCGCTGCGGACGACCAGCGCGTCGTACTGTGGCAGCGCGGCCAGCAGCGCGGCTTTATCCAGGTCGGTGCTTACATCTACATCCGCGGCCTCGCGCAGCCGTGCGAGCCCTTCCTCTGCGATCGGTTCGGTGACAAGAATCCGGTCCATGACGACTTGCTCCGTGCGGGCTGTGGGACCGCGGTTTTGCTGATACGGTCTCTGCTCTGAGGTCGTCTGCGGCGCCGCAGCGAGCGGCCATTATAGCACGCGGTGTGGGCCGCCCCTCAAGGTGCGCGGCGCGGGTGCGATCTGTGGTAGACTAGCGCGCAACAGTCGCACGCCTGTACCACATGGATGTCATGAGTCTTCGTGTCACATCGCTCGCCTCGGGGAGCAGCGGCAACGCCCTGCTGGTGCAGTACGGCGCCGACGCGCTGCTGGTGGACTGCGGCGTCTCGCAGAAGGCGATCGAGCGTCACCTGCGCGGGGCCGGCCTCGCCCCACCCGACCTGCGCGCGGTGCTGCTGACCCACGAGCACGGCGACCACACCCACTGCGCGGGGCCGCTCGCCCGCCGCCACGGGCTGCCGGTGGTAGCCAACGGCCCGACGATCGGCGCGCTTGGGGCGGCCCTCGACGGCGTGGCGCTGCGGGAGCTGCCAGTGGGGAGCTTCTGCGAGGTCGGGCCGTTCGTGGTGCGGAGCTTCCCTGTGCCGCACGACGCCGCCGCGCCGGTGGGCTACCTGATCAGCGTCGGGCGGTGGTGCGTGGGCGTGGCGGTGGACCTGGGGAGCTGGGACGAGCCGGTGGCCGAGGCGCTGGCCCCCGCCGACCTGATCGTGCTCGAGGCCAACCACGACTATGAGCGGCTGCGCTCCGCGCCCTATGCCTGGCCCGTGAAGCAGCGGATCTACAGCCCGCTCGGCCACCTGGATAACGTCGAGGCAGGCCGGCTCCTGGCGCGCATCGCAGCAGACGGGCGGCGGCGCACGGCCTGGCTGGCGCACCTCTCGCAGGAGGCCAACTCGCCGCAAATCGCGCTGAAGGTGGTATCGGGCGTGCTCTCTCTGGCCGGCGTGGGGTGCGTCACCGTCCACGCGCTGCCGCGCCGCGCCCCGCTCACCTGGGAGAGCGACCGCCACATGGAGCAGCTGGAGCTGTTTCTTTAGGCTGTCCGACAACGTCGCTGGCGCTCGTTGTCGGAAGGTAGGTTTCAGGGAAGGCTTGCGCCCTCCCTGGCCCTCGCGCCTCGCACCGCACCTTAGCGCGAGCGGCGGGCATCGATCGCGCGCCGGATCTCCTCGCCGGTGGCCCACTCGGCGCGAGACGCCTCATCCTCCAGCACAAGCCGCGGCACCACCAGCCGCTCCCCCTGCAGGCTCACCGACACCATGCTGAAGTAGCCCGTCGTGCAGAGGCGCTGCTCGCCCTTGAGCGGGTGCTCGGCAAAGATGTGCACGCGCACCACCAGCGACGTCCGGCCGACGTAGATCACGCGCGCCACGGCCTCGATGATCTCGGCGGCGTGGATCGGGGTGCGGAAGTCGATCCGCTCGCTCGAGGCCGTTACGACCGGCTGGCGGCAGAAGCGCAGCGCGGCGATGGCGGCAGCCTTGTCCATCAGAGCCATCACCTCGCCGCCGAACATGGTATTGAAATTGTTGGTCTGGTTGGGAAGGATGATATCGCAGACGTGGATCTCGGGCGCCACCCGCTCCGGGCGCTCGTCGTGGGTCTGGGTCATGGGTGTCCTTCTGCAATGCTGCTGTATCACTGGGTGTCGTAGGACCACTCTATAGTACAGCAATCCTGCCGGATCGAAGCGGCTGGTGTATTCCGCACACCCCGGCCCTGGGCTGACGCGCGTCTACAGCTCATCGAGCGGGTAGATCGGGCGGCGGCAGCGGCGGAACGGCAGCGCGCGCAGGTTCGGGCTGCACACCCCGGGCGCGTCCAGCACGTGGATCTCGGCGGCCAGCGGCCCGTACGCCGCCCGGAAGGCCGCCGGGGATTTGACGACCACCACCTGCGCGTCGCGCGGCTCGAGCCCGAGCGAGCGGTAGAGCTCGGGGTCCCACTGGATCACCGGCCGCTCCATCACCACCAGCGCGACCTGACCCAGCTGGAGCACGCCGGTCAGACCGCGCTGGAAGGTCACCCCCTGGAAGCCCTGCCCGCGGTTGACGAACGCCCCGTCTGAGAGCAGCCGCACCCGCCCCAGCACCTCGACCGGCCGGTAGAAGGGGACGCCCGACGACCCCCCGATGGTGAGGCGCACCTCGGCGCCGATGCCGGCGCGGGCCATGGCCTGGGCTGCGGGCGCGTCGACGATGTTGTGCAGGCACGGGCGCGCGGGGCGCGCGGCGAGCAGCAGCTCGAGCAGCGCGGTGCTGTCGCCCGGAGCGCCGGAGCTCGGCGCGTCGGCAGAGTCTGCCAGCACCCACGGCCCGCGGTCGCTCGCCAGCGCGCGCGCCAGGGTCTCGGCGGCGGGGGCCAGCTGAACCTCGAAGCGGCGCCGCCGCTCCCAGAACATCGCGGCCAGCTCGTCGGCCACCCGCTCCGCCAGCTCCCGGTCGCCGTCGGCCGTCACGATCACACCACACCCGACGTCCTCGACGTCGAGCCAGGGCTGCACCGAGAACACCGAGGCGTCGAGCAGGCCGGGGCGCGCGGACCAGGCGATCGCCGCGTCCATCACCTCGGCGTACGGCCCCTCGGTGGTGCGCCCGTTCTCGGCGGGCAGGATCATCGGCAGGCGGCGCAGGGCCACGGCCGGCCGGGCCTCGCCGGACGCCACGCGGTGCAGCAGCGCCATGCCACGCACGCCCGTCTCGTACAGGTCCACGTGCGGCGCGGTGCGGTAGCCGACAATCGCAGTGGCCTCGTCGGCCATGCGCCGGGTGACGTTGGCGTGCAAGTCGAGGGTGACCACGATCGGCACGCCGGGGCCGAGGGCGGCGCGGGCGGCGCGCACGATCTCGCCGGTGGCGTCCTCGCGGGTCTGGGTGGCCATCGCGCCGTGGAGCGCGAGGAGCAGGCCGTCGATCGGCCCCGTGTCGCGCAGGAGCGCGAGGAGCTCGCCGAGGAGCTCGTCGAACAGGGCGTCCTCCATCGGCCCGGCGGAGGCGCTGGTCATGGCACCGATCAGCGGTGCGAGCGCGACGCCGCGGGCGCGGGCCTCATCGATCGCGCCACCGACCTCGGTGCGGGTGCCGGCGCGCCCGGCGAGGAGCTCGGGGCCGCGGAGGACCTGGCCGGGCGGGAAGTGCAGCCAGGAGCCGGGGACCGGTGAGAAGCTGTTGGTCTCCTGGACGATGCTGCCGATGGCGATGCGCATGGCTTTGCTCCTGTGCTGGGGCTGCGTCCCCTCGCCGTCACGGCGGGATGCGACTTCGGCGGGCACGGCGCCAGAGGGGTGCAGAGGGACAGGCGGGCAGGCAGGGCGTCGTTCGCGCGAAGCGCAAGACCGCGGCTACCCCTCGCGCCTCAGATCGTCGAGCGCGCCCTCGATCCCGGCCAGCGCCCGGTCGAGGGCGACCTCGTCGTGGGCGGCGGAGAAGCCGTGGTGGGCGGCGGTGTGGAAATAGACGCCGCGGGCCAGGCAGCCGGCCACGAAGCGGCGCAGCATCTCCTTGTCCTGGCGGGCGGCCTGGCGATAGTCGGACACCTCCTCGGTGAGGCCGAAGTACAGGCCGAAGCGCGGGCCGACGTGCTGGAGGCGCACCGGCACGCCGGAGCGGTCGATCAGCTCCTGGAAGCCGCCGTAGAAGCGCCGGCCGAGGGCCGCGAGGCGCTCGTAGAACCCCGGCGCGCGGTAGGTCTCGAGCGCGGCCTGGGCGCCGAGCACGCAGGTGAGGTGCGAGAGGTAGGTGCCGCTGAGCTCGCTGTCGCCCTCGGGGCGCATGTGGCGCATCACGGCGCGGCGGCCGGCGATGGCGCTGATCGGCATACCGCCGCCGAAGGCCTTGCCGAGCACGCACAGGTCCGGGGTGACGCCGGTGTACTCCTGGGCGCCGCCGGGGGCCATGCGGAAGGCCGTGAGCACCTCGTCGAAGAGCAGCAGCGCGCCGGAGCGGTCGCAGAGCTCGCGGCAGAGCTCAAGGAAGCCGGGCGCGGGCGAGATGCAGCCCGAGTCGTAGTTGACCGGCTCGAGGACAAGGCAGGCGGCCTCGTGGCCGTGGTGGGCGAAGGCGGCCTCGAGGGCTGCGGGGTCGTTGAAGGGCACCACCACCACCATCGCGTCGAGGGCGCGCGGGATGCCGGCCGACTCAGGGTAGGGGATGGGGGCGTCGGCCGGGCCTGCGGCGGCAAGGGGCGGGGCCCAGGAGTAGTTGAGGGAGTCGGAGTAGCCGTGGAAGTGGCCCTCGAACTTGATCACGAGCTCGCGGCCGGTGGCGGCGCGGGCCAGGCGCAGGGCGTGCATGACGCTCTCGGTGCCGGAGCCGGCGAAGCGGACCATCTCGGCGCAGGGGACCATCTCGGACACCAGGCGCGCGAGGGCGACGTGATGCTCGGTCTCGTAGGCGCAGATCACGCCGAGCTCGGCGGCGCGGGCGAGTGCGGCGGCGACGCGCGGGTGGGCGTGGCCGAGGAGCGAGGCGCCGTGGGAGCAGCACATATCGACGTACTCGCGGCCGTCGAGGTCGTAGACGTAGGGGCCGCTGCCGCGGGCGACGTAGAAGGGGCGGCCGAGGGCGGCGCTGAGGCGGGCGGTGGCGGTGACGCCGCCGGGCAGGTAGCGGCGGGCCTCCTCGTACAGGGCGTCTGCTGCCGTCGTCATTGGCGGTGCCTCTTTCGTTTGGTTGGGCTGCGCCGCTGTATTGTACTGCATGGGCGGGCGCTGCGCCCCGCTCCCCGCCCAGAGGGGCTGGCCGCGGCCCCTCTGGACTCCCCCGGCGAGGGGCTTCGCCCCTTCGAACCTGAAAAGGGTGCAGCAGCGTGTCCGATATG
>JBDLTZ010000036.1:0-8676 GCA_039805565.1 Chloroflexota bacterium
CACTGCGAGCGCCAGGGCCTGTGGTACGCCGAGAGGCGCTCCTGAGCCTCGGCGGTGCTCCGCCAGTGCCCCTGGCTGTCGGTCCGACGTGGCGCACCTACCGCGCGCTCCTACCCGGCGGCGCGCCCCTCGCCGACAGCGCGTCGCTCGTGCTCGAGACCGAGGCCACACGCTTCCCACGCGATGACCGTCGGATCGGACTGGCGCTGGCCCAAGTGGCCGTCACGCCTGATCGGTGGGGGCCGACGTGGCCAGGCGAGGGCAGCCTGCCCCTGCTGCTCGTGGCAGCGCTCGCCGCGTGGCTGCCGATCCGGCTCGGCGCCCAGCCCTTGGTGGCCGCCACGCTCGCCGGCTGCGCGCTGCTCGCCGCCGAGCCAGCCCTGGCCTCGACGCGAGCGCTGCTCTTGGCCGCCGCCGTGCTCGCCGCTGCTCACGCGCTCCTCGGGGTCATCCGCTCCCGCCCGCTCGGGTTCCGCTCGGGTCCGCTGCTCGTGGCCTCTGCCGCCGTGCTGGGCCTGGCCGCCCTGATAGCGACCGCGGCGCTCACCGCGGCCCTGCCCGCCGGGCTACCGGCGCTGGCCCTGCGCCTCGTCGGGACTCTCGTGATCGTCGTAGGGGTGCTGTGCTACGTCGGGTTCGGCATCACCTGGGCGCTGCGCAGCCGGCCGCTGCTCCCCGCGCTGCCGCTCTTCACCCCGGTCGTCGGCATGGCCGCGCTCGCGGTGGCCGGGCACGCGCTCGCCTGGCTACCCTGGGGGACAGACCGGACAGCCTGGCCGCTGCTGGCGATCTTCACTGTAGGAAACGCTCTGGCCTGGTCGCGAGGTGCGCGGCCGCGCCTGAGCCGCCGACACGCACCGGCCCTGGCTGCCGCCGGCCTGGCCCTCCTGCTCGCGACCCTGCCGCTGCTCCAGATCGGCTACCTGACCACCGTCGGCGGCACCATCGACGCCGTCTCCTACGTGGCCCGCGCCGAGCAGATCCGCAGCACAGGGCTGCTCGTCCTGCCGTCCGGCCAGCCAGACCCGATCGGGGCCATGATCGCCGGGCAGCTCGCAATTGGCATCCGCCAGGGGGACGTGTACGTGCTGGGCTTCTTCAGCAGCCTCTTCGGCGTGCGGCCGCACATCCTCTTCTCCGTGCTGATGGCCGTGTGGTACGCCGCTGCGCCGCTGGGAGTGTTCGTTCTGGCGCTCTCTGCGCTGCGGCTGGGGTGGTCCGTCTCCGGCGCGGCCGCGCTGCTGGTAGCGGTGCACCCGCTGCTACACTGGGCCGCACTGGACAACTTTCTCTCGCAGGTGGCCGGGACAGGGGTGTGGTGCTTCGCGCTGGCGGCGTGCGCGGCGGCGCTCGCGGGGAAGCGCGGCAGCCAGCCGGTGATCTCCTGGCGCCCGGTCGTGCTGGCCGGCCTGATGCTCGCCGCACTCTCGACCTTCTACCACGCCTACCTGGTCTACCTCGTCCCGGTGGTGGCGCTTACCGCGCTGGGGAGGGTGGCTGGCGCGGCGCGGGGCGGCCTGCGGCCGGCGCTCTCTACGGCAGCGCAGACACTGGCACAAGGGGCGGCGCTGGCCACCGCCGCGCTACTGCTCGTCCCGGCGGGCTGGGTGCTGGCCGAGCGCATGGCGAGACTGCTCGGCGGGAGCGTCGGGCGCGGGCCGATCGCAGAGCACCTGCTCGGCAACATCCGCGTCTTCCCGCACCCAGCCGAGCTTGTTGGTCTGGTGAACCATGCCCAAGCGGCTTACGAGATGCCGCTGCCGCAGCTGCCGGCGCCGCTCGCTAGCGCGCTGCTGGCCCTCTGCGGCGCCACCGCACTCTACGGTGCCCTGCGCGCCCGGCCACAGGCCCGCTGGATGTTCGCCGCGCTGGCGCTGGTTCTCACCGCAGCGCTGCTGCACCAGCGCCTCTGGCTCGACATGGGGCGCGGCTTCGCCTACGGCTACTACAAGGTCATCTCGCTCGCCGCGCCGCCGGCCACCCTGCTCACCGTGGCCGGCGCCGCTGCCCTCCTGCGTGACGCGCTGCGCCTCGCCGATCCCTGGCGCGACGCGCTGCGCCTCACCGCCCTGTCACTACCTGCCGCGATCGCCTGCGTCGGGCTGACGTTCCTTGTCAGCACGTCCGCGCTCGTCGGGCCTGGCTCGCTCCAGGTCGACCGTGCCACCCTCGAGGTCCAGGGCGTCGCGCCGCTCGTGCCGCCCGACGAGCCGCTGCTGGTCATCGACGGACGCCACCCCGGCACGTCGTGGCTGCTCTACCTGCTGCGCCGGCCAGCGATCTACCTGCGCGAGCCGAACCCCGGCTACCCGGCCCTCGCCGCCGATGCCAGCCCGCGCCCGCCGCGCTACGCCCTGGTAGTCGCCACGGACGAGCCGCGCAAGACCCGCCCCGGCGAGCCATGGTTCGACCCCGCCACCCACGAGGTGCTGTGGCGCAACGAGCGCTACGCCCTACTGCGGCGCACCGACGAGCACTAGGAAAAGAACTCGGAGCCCACCCTATGCAAACAGCACCTTCGCGCCCGCTGCTCCGCAGCCGCGCGCAGCTGATCAAAGACACCCTCACCTTCCCGCTGCGCGCGGTCACGCTCTTCGAGGACGACCGCTGGGGCCTCTCGTCGCTGCGGACGGAGCGCTTCGACTACGTGGCGCGCGAGGTGCGCGGCTACTGCCTCGACGTCGGCTGCGGCCGGCACAACCTGTTCGTCAGCCGCTGGCTGGGCGGCCACGGGCGCGGGATCGACGTCTTCGCCTACGACGGCCTGGGCGCCGAGCACTTGGTGGATGACCTGAGCATCTTCCCGTTCGCCGACGCCACCTTCGACACCGTGACCTTCATCGCCAACATCAACCACGTCCCGCGCTCCAAGCGCGATGGGGAGCTCGCCGAGGCGCTCCGCGTCCTGAAGCCCGGCGGGAGCATCGTGGTAACCATGGGCCACCCGCTGGCCGAGGTGCTCGTGCACAAACTGGTCTGGCTGTACGACCGGCTGCTCGGCACGCGCTTCGACATGGACACCGAGCGCGGCATGCACGAGGAGGAGGAGTACTACCTCACCGACGTCGAGATCATCGAGCGGCTGGCGCGCGCCGGGTTCCGCGACATCCGGAAGCGCCACTTCGTCAGCCAGTGGGGCCTCAACCACCTGTTCGTCGGGTGGAAGCGATGATCGCCGAGCCGCAACTCGAGCGCGACCGGGCCGAGTCAGCTCTGGCAGCGGCCTCGGTAGCGGTGGTGATCCCCGCCTACCGGGTCGCGGGCAAGATCGGCCGCGTCGTGCGGGGCCTGCCGGAGTACGTGCGTCATGTGGTGGTGGTGGACGATGCCAGCCCGGACGGGGCGGCGGCCGAGGTCGAGCCGCTCTGCTCGCAACGCGTGCGGCTGGTGCGCCACCACCGCAACCAGGGTGTGGGTGGCGCCGTGCTCACGGGCTACGCCACGGCCCTGGCGCTCGGGGCGGAGGTGGTGGTGAAGATGGATGGCGACGACCAGATGGACCCGGCCTACCTGCCGATGCTGCTGCTGCCGATCATGCGCGGCGACGCAGACTACACCAAGGGCAACCGCTTCCTGCACGGCTACGCGCTCGGCCGCATGCCTCTCGCCCGGCGCGTGGGCAACTTCGGGCTCACCTTCCTCACCAAGGCCGCCACCGGCTACTGGAATATCTTCGACCCCACCAACGGCTACACGGCCATCCACGCCCGCGTGCTGCGCCTGCTTGACACCGACCGCATCGCGCGGCGCTATCTGTTCGAGACCAGCGTGCTGCTGGAGCTGCGGCGGCTCCAGGCGGCGGTGCGCGACGTGCCGATCCCGGCGCGCTACGGCGACGAGGTGAGCTCGCTCTCGCTCCGGCGGGCGCTGCTCGACTTCCCGCCCGCGCTGCTGCACGGGCTGGTGCGCCGCCTCGGGCACCAGTACTTCCTCTACGACTTCACAGCCGCCTCGCTGCTGCTGCTGCTGGCCGCGCCGCTGCTGCTGTTCGGCGTGCTGTGGGGCACCGCGCACTGGTACTTCTCGTACGCCACCGGCGTGCCCGCCACCACCGGCACCGTGCTGCTCGCCGTGCTGCCGATCATCCTGGGCGTGCAGTTCCTGGCCCAGGCGCTGGCGCTGGACATCGGCAGCGTGCCGCGCCGCCCGCTACACCCGGACCTCGTGTTCCCCGAGGCCGACAGTCGGCTGACGCACCGCTCCTCGCTGGTGGGCTACCTGGAGCGCGACACGGGAGACGAACCATGACCGACAAGAGACCCTCCCTGGTGATCGTCACGCCCGCCGCCGAGGATGAGCCGCTCGACGCGGCCCTGGAGCGCGCGCTGGCTGCGGGTGCCTCGCCGCTCGCGGACCTGCCGGCGCTCACCAACGTAGCGATGGGCGACCCGTACCTGGCCGAGCAGCTCGCCGCCCTGCACCGCGGCTGGGAGCTGCGCCCGCCGCCCTCCACGGGGCTCATCGCCCGGCTGCGGACGCGACTGGCCTGGTGGCTGCTCGGGCCGGAGATCGCACAGATCAACCAGGCCCATGCGACGCTCGTGCGCCTCGCCGATAGCCTGGTGGTCCTCGCCGACCAGGAGCGCGCCGCCCGCCGCCGCATCGAGGAGACGCTCGCGGCCAGCACGAACGTTGAGCCATGAACGATACTCCTGTTCCTCAGCACCAGCCGCAGCAGCACAGCTCTGAACCGGCTCGCCGACATCTCCCGGATCAACACGGCGTGGGGTCAGCCCCGACCGTTCAGCCTTCAGCCTTCAGCGTTGGGCGTTCCCTTGTCTGGCACTCCTCCTTCGCCACCCTCACCGGCTACAGCGGCTCCTCGCTGGCCTTCGCGCTCGGGCTGGACGCGCTGGGCTACGCGGTGCGCCCGCTCTACCTCTACGGCGCCGACCACGACGAGCGCATCGCCGCGGGGCGCCTGCACCCGCGCATCGCCGAGCTCCAGCGCGGCCCGCTGCGGCTGGACGCGCCCCAGGTGGTGTACGCGCCCGGCGACCGCTTCAGCAAGAACAGCGGCGCCTACCGCGTGGGCTTCACGATGCACGAGGTGGACCGCCTGCCGGTGGAGTGGGTGGCGCAGGCCAACCAGATGGACGAGCTCTGGACGCCGACACAGTGGGGTGCCGAGGTGTTCGCGGCCAGCGGCGTGACGCGGCCGGTCTACGTCGTGCCGCTGGGCGTGGACCCCGCACGCTACACGCCCGGCCCGCCGCGCGCCCGGCTCGCGGGCCGCACGGTGTTCCTCTCGGTGTTCGAGTGGGGCGCGCGCAAGGGGTGGGACCTGCTGCTGCGGACCTACCGCGCCGCGTTTCGGCCTTCGGACCCGGTGCTGCTGGTGCTGAAGGTTGACCACCGCGCCCCCGGCCCGAACCCGGCGCGCGAGATCGCCGCGCTGCTGCCGGACCCATCGCCGCAGGTGGCGCTGCTCTACAACCAGGCGCTCTCGGCGGACAGGCTGGTGGAGCTCTACCGCGCGGCGGACTGCTTCGTGCTGCCGACGCGCGGCGAGGGCTGGGGCATGCCAGTGCTTGAGGCGATGGCCTGCGGTGTGCCGGCGATCGCCACCGACTGGAGCGGCCCGACGGCCTTTCTGACGGAGACAAGCGGCTACCCGCTGCCAGTGCGCGGCCTGGCGCCGGCCCCCGCGGACAGCCTGTACTACCGGAGCGCGCGCTGGGCCGAGCCGGACGAGGAGGCGCTGGTGGAGCTGCTGCGCCGCGCCGCCCGCGACCCTGACGAGCGCCGCGCCAAGGGCCGGGTGGCGGCCGAGGAGGCGCGGCGCTGGACGTGGGAGCGGGGCACCGACGCGATCAGCAGGCGACTAGAGGCTATCTCCCCTGCTCCTGCTTGAGCTGCGCATGGAGCCCCTGGAGCGCCAGGAACGACGGGCGCGGGCTCCAGTCCGGGCTGAGGATGCCGAACGACGCCTGCTCGTGGTCCGGGTTGCCCTGCGCGCCCCACAGCACCGCGAAGTTGAGATTCCACAGGAACATGTTCCCCAGCCACGGCCGCCCCTGCTCGTCGCGGTACTGCTCGTAGGCGCGCGTCACCGCCTTCGACACATACTCCGCCTGGGTCTCGAGCGACACCAGATTGCCGAACTCGTAGCCGGGCGTGTTGTTCGGCGTGGCCCAGCCGTACTCCGTGATCCACATCTGCCGGTCGCCCAGCCCGTACTCCAGCATCAGGCGCCGCGTGTTCTCCACGTGGCGGAAGTAGTGCGTCGGGTGGTCGTTCCAGCCCGGCCGATCTCCCGGCAGCTCGGGGTAGAGCCAGTCGGGCGAGTTAGCCGCGCCGCCCGGGTGGACGGCCTGCACATCGAAGACGTCGCGGATGCCGCCGCCGTTGTACTCGTACATCAGACGCAGGTAGCGCTCGTCCGAGAGGGCGATGTTTGGGTCGTTGACGCCTGTCGATGAGGGCGCGGCGGCCAGCACGAAGATGCCCGGGTCGATCGCCTTGATGCGCCGGTAGCACTCGGCCAGAATCTCGACGTAGCGCCCCGGGTCCTCGGCGGTCACGCGGCCGCCGTTCTCGTAGGCCAGGTTCGGCTCATTCCAGATCTCGTAGGCGCTGATCTTCCGGCCGTAGCGGTCGGCCATGGCCGCCACCAGGTTCCCCATCGCCTTCGGGTCGCGCGGCTTGCCGCTGTTGGTGCCGTAGAAGTCCGGTGAGCGCACGATGTTGACCAGCAGCTTCACACCGCTCGCGGCCGCATCGTTCACGACATTGTCCACCTCGCCCCACTTGTAGACCCCCTGGCTGTCCTCGATGTCGCGCCAGTGGACCTGCTGCCGCACCCAGTCGAAGCCGGCGATCTGCGCCAGCTGGAGCGTGCGCGAGCGGTCGGTGTAGAAGAGCTGCGCCACCACGCCGAACTCGAGCGTCTCGGTCCGCAGCGCCGTCCCGGTGGGGGTGAAGGGCGCCGGGGTTGGGGCGATTGTGGTGCCGGAGGTGGGCGACGGCTGCACGGCGGTGTCGGGCGCCGCCGTGGGGGCGGGGGGCGGAGTGGCCGGCGCGGCGGTGGGCGCGGCTACGGTCGGCAGCAGGTCGGGCGCGGCCGTGGGCTGCGGCGCGGCCGTGGGCTGCGGCGCGGCGGGCTGGACGGGCGCGCCGCAGGCGGCGAGGACGGCGCCGAATCCAGCGGCGGCGCCGAGGCGGAGAAACGCGCGGCGGCCGCGGGGGCGGGACGGTATCACTGGAAGCTCTCCTCTCGTACGGCGCATGCGATGGCAGTCCTAACACAGCAGGGCGGCCGGGTGCAGCGTGGCAGCCTGGCGCCGCTGCGGTCAAACGGGACGATTGTACCGGAACGGGTGGGCGGCGGGCAGAGACGTTCTCCCCGCGGCCGCGCAGTGCTTTCTCACCGCGGGAGGAGCTGGAAAACCTCGGCCCCCCCCTGGTCGTACAGCAGCCGGAAGACGGGGCTGGCGCGCAGCCGATCGGTGTCGATCCAGTCGGCGGCCGCCGGCCCGGGCGAGGCGGTGGCGCCGCTATAGACGTGCGTGACCCCGGCCTCGCGGAGCCGCGCGAGCGCCTCGGGGGTGGTGAGATCCAGCGCCACAGGGCGGGCGTCGGCCAACCTCTTGCCGCGCAGGTCCTGGTATAGAAGGTTCACCTCCCACCAGTAGCGGTCGTATGGGCCGCGCTCGCTGCCGTAGGTGAGCGGCGGCAGCGTCGTCTTCCGCCCGGCGAGCAGCGGCACCCACCAGCCGGCGTCGGTGCCGGCCACCAGCGTGCCGCCGTAGGCCGGGAAGCCATTGACCAGCACCAGCGCGTCGGGCGGGGTGTTGGCGCGCAGCCAGGCCATTGCTGCCATATCCGCATGGGCCACGAGCTGCGTCGAGCCGTCGATCAGGCGCGCCTGCCACGAGGCGCCCCAGGCGACGACGGCGACGAGTACAAGGCCGAGCAGCCCGGAGCCGAGGGCGCCCAACACCCCCCGGCCCTCTCCTCCTGCCGCGGGAGCGGGGCGGAGAGTGGCGAAGCCGCCCTGCACCAGCGCCAGCACGTAGCCGGCGAGCGGCGCCAGCGCCAGGTAGAGCGCGCTCAGGCCGGTCAGGTTATCGATCGCGCCCGCACCGGGCAGCCCCACCACCTGGGGCACCACCGTGAGCACCAGCAGCGCCGCCCACACCGCCGGCAGGCCCATGCGCCACTCGCGCCGCCACAGGGCCGCGAGCAGCCCGCCGAAGGCCGCGAGCAGGACGTAGCCCTTGGCGTACAGCGGCGTCACCTGGGGCAGCACCGCGTACGAGGCCACGCGCCCTGCCTCGACGGTACCGTTCGTGAACCCGGAGGCATTGCGGACGAGATGCCCGCTGAGCAGGTTCAGCAGCCACGGCGCAGCTAGCAGGAGCGCGAGCCCGGCCGCGAGGACACCGGCGAGCGCCAGCCAGCCCAGGGCGCGCCAGGAGGCCCGCGCGAGCGCCGACCCCAGTACCAGGCTCCCGGCGAACAGCGCTGCGAACACCGTCACCAGGTAGTGCGTCAGCAGCATTGACGCGGTCATCAGGGCACTGAGGAGCAGCAGACGCCACGGAAGCGCGAACCACACGAAGGACCAAGGACCGGGCGCCGCACCCTCCGGCCGTCGGTCGTTGGTCGTCGGTCGTCGGTCGTCGGCAGCCCACCCCGCCAGGGCGGCCCAGCACGCCACCACGGCCACGAGCA
>JBDLTZ010000037.1:0-10881 GCA_039805565.1 Chloroflexota bacterium
GCCGCACGACGACAATTTTGACGGGGTTGGCGCGGCGTGGCTCAGGTGGCGCCTCTTGGATGATCAGTTGGCGGGGAATTCTTCACCGACACTGGCTACAGCCTGTGCATCGATTCGAACCGCAGAGAATAAACATTCTTTGCGGTTCTGTGGTATAGTTGCACTGGTGGTCGAAACAGGACGTCCCGCTGGCATGCCTTACGGCCTCGCTCCTCGTCTTCGGCCCGCGCCGCTATCTCACTGAAATAACCGCAGAGAATAGTCGCCGATGCAGGACGTCGCCCATGACTACCGACACCGACACTGATCCCATCGCCGCATGGTCAGCGACCCTGGCTGATGACGGCCGGGCGTCCCTCACCCGCCGGCGCTACGAGCACGCCGTCCGCGCGTTCGCCGCGTGGTTCGAGCAGCAGAACCACGAACCCTTCGCCCCGCAGCGCCTCACGCCGATCGATCTCACCGGCTATGCCCAGCAGCTTCGGCAGACAGCCGCGGCGAGCACGGTGAATGTGCATGTCTGCGCGCTGCGCTCCTTCTGCGCCTGGCTCGCCGAGCACGGCCACGCCGACCGAAGCCCGGCGCTGCGCCTGAAGGCCCCGAGCGTCGGCAAGCCACTTTCGCCGAAGGCGCTCAAGCCAGCACACGTCAATGCGCTGCTGCGCGAGGCCCAGCAGACCCGGCACGCGAGCCGTGACTATGCAATCGTACAGCTGATGGTGCAGACTGGTATCCGCATTAGCGAGTGTACCGCCCTCCGGCTAGGTGACATCCACCTCAGTGAGCGGCAGGGGTGGGCGATGATCCGCGCCGGCAAGGGCAACAAGAGCCGGAAGGTGCCGCTCAATGCCTCGGTGCGCCAGGCGCTTGCCGACTACCTCGCCCCGCTGTGGGACGTGGAGCCGACCGTGAAGACGGTTGCGGTGGCGTGGACTCGACAGCGGGGTATGGAGCCGCTCTGGCGGAGCCAGAAGGGCGGAGCGCTGAGCAGTCGGGCGATCAGCGAAGTCGTTGAGGCACTCGTCGCCACGTGTGCTCAGCGGAACCTCGTCCCTCCTGACACGACGCCCCACACGCTCCGACACACATTCGCGACGAACTATCTCAAGGACCACCCCGGCGATATCGTCGGCCTCGCCGCGCTGCTCGGGCACAGCAGCCTGGAGACGACGCGCATCTACGTGCAGCCGTCGGCCGATGACCTAGCGCAGCGTGTGGAGCAGACGCGGCTGAACGCCTACAGATAGCGTTTCCACTCCTTCATCATCCGGGTCGTAAGTACACCCTGGCCCGATACGCATTTCTCCGGGCATAGGGCTGCGGCTCACCTCTTGGGATGATCACTCCTCAAGCAGCCGACGAATGAGACGCTGGATGAGCGTCGATGGGTTTGGGAAGGGGTCATGCGCACGATCTGGGTGGCGCTGAACACCGTCTAGCGGCGCGTCACGAGCATCCACACGGCCCACTGCTACGCGGGCGTCGAGTCGCAGACTCGCTCGACGCTCGTCGCGGAGACGATGAAGGGCATCAAGCGGCAGAAAGCACAGGCTGGCGAGGTGGTGACGCAGAAGGAGGCGGCCGTCACCGACATCCTACGCCAGATGGTCGAAGCGCTGCCCAATACACCCAGCGGTGTCCTCGACCGGGCGCTACTGCTGCTTGGCTTCGCCGGCGCCTTCCGGCGGAGCGAACTGGTGGCGCTGAACGTGGGCGACTTGACGTTCAGCCGTGAAGGACTGGTCGTGACCGTGCGGCGCTCGAAGACGGATCAGACCGATGAGGGCCAGCAGAAGGGCATTCCCTACGGCTCCAGCCCTGACACCCGCACCGTGAGGGCAATGCTCGACTGGCTGGAGCTGGCGGGGATCAAAGACGCGTCGACCGTGCCGCTGTGGCGGCCGATAGATCGGCATGGCAACATCAAGCCCAAGCGACTGCTCAGCAAGGGGGTGGCGTTGATCGTCAAGGAGGCTGCGAAGGGCGCAGGCCTCGACCCGAAGATCTTCGCGGGCCACAGCCTTCTCTCGGGCTTCGCCACGGCTGCGGCGATGGCCGGCGCGAGTGAGCGGAGTATCATGAATCAGACCGGCTACAAGAGTGTCACAGTGGCACGGCGGTACATTCGGCGTGGCACCCTCTTTCAAGATAACGCCGCTACCAAGGTAGGGCTATGAATAGGTCGGGATTCTTGTGACCGTTGAGCCAGCGTAAGCGTAAGTCAACGAAAGGAATGACGGGTGTATGTCAAAGGTAGCTATAAGATGCTCACCAACCACAGTCGCGTAGGTCCCAATCCCGCTCGCCGGGAGGCCAACGCGGGCAGCAATTCCTGGCATGCACTCGCATAACGTATCTCTTCAGACGGCCTTGCGTTTCATGAAGTAAGCGATATGTGACTGTGTATCAATCCCGTATTATGATTGTTGACCTCCTTCGTCTTATAACTCCTCATCTGGCCGGTATGCTTCATTGAGCTTCTACGTTGAGCGTGCTATATTCAGAGTGGGTAGTGCGTGACGGGCAGGTTACAAGGTCACCATCATTCTGTAGAGCCCGTCTTAGCGTGCATCATCGCTGATGGGGCTGATGGACATCCAGCACCACAGGTAGCCCGTGTCTCACTCCTGATTCGCTCACGAGTGCTGACTCTGACTGTATTTTTCGCCGCCGCAGGACAATTGCAGCAATGACGAGCAAAGCCGACCTGAGCGAACGCGAGATCTGCACCCGCTTCATCACCCCAGCGATTGTGCAGGCTGGCTGGGACCTTCACACCCAAATGCGTGAGGAGGTTACCTTCACTCGCGGCCGTGTCATCGTGCGCGGCAAGCTTGTCAGCCGGGGCGAAACGAAGCGCGCTGATTACATCCTGTACCACAAGTCCAACCTGCCGCTGGCCGTTATCGAGGCCAAGGACAACAATCACAGTCTTGGCGCTGGGATGCAGCAGGCGCTCGGCTACGCCGAGGCGCTCGACATTCCCTTTGTCTACAGCTCAAACGGTGACGGCTTCCTCGAGCACGACCGCACGCTGCGCTCTGGCCCAGTCGAGCGTGAGCTGACCCTCGAATCGCTCCCGTCCCCGGAAACGCTCTGGGCGCGCTACTGTGCCTGGAAGGGTCTTACGCCGCCAGCCCAGCAGATCGTGACCCAGGACTACCACACAGACGGGAGCGGCCGCGAGCCACGCTACTACCAGCGCATCGCGATCAACCGGGTGGTCGAGGCGATCGCGAACGGCCAGCAGCGCATCCTTCTCGTCATGGCGACCGGCACGGGCAAGACCTACACCGCGTTCCAGATCATCTGGCGCCTCTGGAAGTCGGGCGCCAGGCGGCGTATCCTGTTCCTCGCCGACCGCAACATCCTCGTCGACCAGACGCGCAACAACGACTTCAAGCCGTTCGGTTCGGCCATGACGAAGATCCAGAACCGTCAGGTCGACAAGTCCTATGAGGTTTACCTCGCGCTCTACCAGGCGGTCTCCGGCACCGAGGAGGCCAGGAACATTTACCGGCAGTTCTCGCGCGACTTCTTTGACCTGGTAGTGGTGGACGAGTGTCACCGTGGCTCAGCCGCTGCCGAATCGGCCTGGCGCGAGATCCTGGAGTACTTCTCCTCCGCCACCCAGATTGGCCTCACCGCCACACCGAAAGAGACGCGCGACGTCTCGAACATCGACTACTTCGGCGAGCCGGTCTACACCTACTCGCTGCGCCAGGGCATCGACGACGGCTTCCTTGCGCCGTACAAGGTTGTCCGCATCGACCTCGACAAAGACCTGCTCGGCTGGCGACCGGAGCACGGAAAGCGTGACAAGAACGGCGAGGTCATCGAAGATCGGGTGTACAATCAGCAAGACTTCGATAAGACCCTGGTGCTCGACCAGCGAACGGAACTCGTCGCGCGCAAGGTGACCGAGCACCTCAAGGCGACCGATCGCTTTGCCAAGACGATCGTGTTCTGCGAGGACATCGACCACGCCGAGCGCATGCGCCAGGCACTGGTGAATGCCAACAGCGACCTTGCCGGCGATAACCGTCGCTACGTCGTGCGCATCACCGGCGACAACGACGAGGGTAAGGCCGAGCTCGACAACTTCATCGACCCGGAAAGCCGCTACCCGGTGATCGCCACCACGTCGAAGCTGCTCACCACGGGTGTCGACGCGCAGACCTGCCGGCTGATCGTGCTCGACCAGCGCATCCAGTCGATGACGGAGTTCAAGCAGATCATCGGCCGCGGCACCCGCATCAACGAGGACTACGGGAAATACTACTTCACCATCGTCGACTTCAAGAAGGCCACTGAGCTGTTCGCCGACCCAGCCTTCGACGGCGACCCGGTGCAGATCCTCGACGGTGACGACAACGAGCTTGAGCTGCCCGACGAGGACGATGAGCCGGGCGAAACCGATGGCGACGGCGAGGATGGAGACGGCACAGACGACCGTGATGGTAGTGGTGACCGCGGCGGCGAGGGCGAGCGACCGCGCCGGCTGAAGTACGTGGTCAACGACGTGCCGGTGTACGTCATCGCCGAACGGGTGCAGTACTACGGCGCCGATGGCCGGCTGATCACCGAGTCGCTTAAGGACTACACGCGTGGGGTCATCCAGCGTCACTACGAGTCGCTCGATGCCTTCCTGACACGCTGGGGCAAGGCCGATCAGAAGCAGGCGATCATTCACGAGCTGGAGCAGCAGGGTGTGCTGATCGAGGCGCTGGCCGACCAAGTGGGCAAGGAGTTCGACCCCTTCGACCTGGTCTGCCACGTGGCGTTCGACCGGCCACCGCTCACCCGACGCGAGCGGGCCGAGCAGGTACGGAAGCGCGACTACTTTGCGCGCTACGGCGAGCAGGCCCGCGCCGTCCTTGATGCGCTGCTGCAGAAGTATGCCGATGAGGGCATCGAACCGATCGAGAGTATGGACGTGCTGCGTGTCCAGCCGCTCAGCCAGCTCGGCTCGCCGGTCGAGCTCGTCAAGCGCTTCGGCGGACGCGAGCAGTATCTGAAGGCCCTTCGGGAGCTGCGCGAGGAGCTGTACCTCGCCGCATAGGGATACCCCATGAGCATCTCGACCACGATCAAGACCATCCAGGACATCATGCGCAAGGACACTGGCGTGGACGGTGACGCCCAGCGCATCAGCCAACTCGTCTGGATGATCTTTCTCAAGATCTTCGACGACCGCGAGCAGGAGTACGAACTCCTGGGGGATGACTACCGCTCGCCGATCCCGGAGCGGCTGCGCTGGCGCACGTGGGCCACCAATGACGAGGGCATCACCGGCGAGGCGCTGCTGACCTTCGTCAACAACGACCTGTTCCCGACCCTCAAGGAGCTGACGCTCGACCCACAGCGTGACCGGCGCGGGCTGATCGTGCGCGAGGTGTTTCAGGATGCCTACAACTACATGAAGAACGGCACCCTGATGCGCCAGGTGGTCAACAAGATCAACGAGATCGACTTCAACCGCTCCGAGGACCGCCACCTGTTCGGCGACATCTATGAGCAGCTCCTGCGCGATCTACAGAACGCCGGGAACGCCGGCGAGTACTACACGCCACGCGCCGTGACGCAGTTCATGGTCGACATGGTAGACCCGCACCTGGGCGAAAGTGTTCTCGACCCGGCCTGCGGCACCGGCGGATTCCTGGTCTGCACAATCGAGCACCTTCGTCAGCAGGTAAAGACGCCGGCGGATGAGGAGCGGCTCCAGACGGCAATCGCCGGCGTGGAGAAGAAGCCGCTGCCACACCTGCTGTGTGTGACGAACATGCTACTGCACGGCATCGAGGTGCCTTCGCAGATCCGGCGTGACAACACGCTGGCGCGGCCGCTGCGTGACTACGGCCCGCGTGACCGGGTCGACGTCATCATCACCAACCCACCCTTCGGGGGCATGGAAGAAGATGGCATCGAGCAGAACTTCCCGCAGGCCTTCCGCACCCGCGAGACGGCCGACCTGTTCCTGGTGCTCATCATGCACCGCCTGAAGGACGGCGGGCGTGGCGCGCTGGTGCTACCCGACGGCACGCTGTTCGGTGAGGGCATCAAGACGCGCATCAAGGAGCGGCTGCTGGAGGAGTGCAACCTGCACACGATCGTGCGCCTGCCGAACGGCGTGTTCAACCCCTACACAGGCATCAAGACCAACCTGCTGTTCTTCACCAAAGGCCAGCCGACGCGCGAGGTCTGGTTCTACGAGCACCCCTACCCGCCGGGCTACAAGTCGTACTCCAAGACCAAGCCGATCAGGATCGAGGAGTTCGGGCCGGAGAAAGCTTGGTGGCCCAGCCGGGTCGAGAATGAGTACGCCTGGCGCGTGCCGATCGAGGAGATCAAGGCGCGCGGCTACAACCTGGACATCAAGAACCCGCACCAGGTGGACGAGGAGCACCTCGACCCGGAGCACCTGCTGGCGAGCTACCGAAGCCTGCTGGCTGAGGTGGCTGAGGCGCGCGACGCGCTCAAGCGCGAGCTGGCGTCATCGCTGGAGCGATAGCGAGGCAGCGTGATGCGTGGCTTATCTCCCAACTTCATCACGGCGCTCCAAAGTGGTATCCTGTCCGGTTTGCGACAGCGTGTCCTGGCCGACAACGATCTCGATCTGCAGATCCGCGACGGCTACCTGAACATCTACTACAAGGGCAACAGCCTCCTCAAGCTCACAGAGCAAGGGGGCGGACGCTACCGCGTCACCATCAACGCGAAGTTCACAGGCGACGTGAGGCTGCCTGACATCACCAACGTGGCTACTGCCGAGCAGTTCCTCAGGGCGATACCGCAGCTCAAGGAAGCGATTATCACGCATGGCGCCTCGTCGCTCGAAGTCGAATACGAGCAGCTGATCATCCGCTCCAACAACCAGGAGACGCGTACCAACAGCGACTACTACATCGTCGACCGACAGTACGTGGACGGGGCAGCACGCTTCGATCTGGTTGGAGTCTGCTGACCCTGGCAAGGGCGCCGGCGCGGCCAAGAGGTTGCGCCGTGCTTCATCGAGGTGAAGTATGCGTTGAACACCGACATCCAGGAGGTTCACGCACAGCTGCAGTGCTACTACGAGGCGGTCGCGAGGAAGCCAGCGCTGATTGCCCAGGAGATCCAGCAGGTCTTCCACCAGAAGCTGGAGCTCGGACTGTTCGATCAGCCCCCTGAGCGGCTCGACGCGATGAAGACGCTCACTGTCGCAAGGAAGATCGAGCAGTTCCAGTTCATCGTGGTGCTGGTGGACTACAATCCGAACAGCAAGCTGTTCGATGTCGCCGGCCTGCGGTCACTCCCATTCGCCAGCCAGGTCAGGCTCTTGCACACCGGCTTCGCGCTGTGGCAGCAGTCGTTTCAGGCGCTCTGAGCCATACAGACTGAATCCTTCCAATAGCGCACGTGCCGCTATCTCTGGTCTTCAGGAACACCAATGAGCATCGATCTCCTCCTCGCCCACTTCGAGACCATCGCTGAAGCGCCGGGAGGTGTCGCCCGCCTGCGCCAACTCATCCTCCAGCTCGCTGTCCAGGGGCAGCTTGTGCCGCAATACCTGGAGGATGAGCCAGCGAGTATTCTGCTGCAAAAGGCACGTTCAGCAAAAGCACGGCTCGGAGTGACAACGAAGGTTCTGCTTGCTGAAAGCATTCTATCTGCCTTGCCAGCGACGTGGACTTGGACGACGCTGGCGGAGCTGGGCCTTGTCAACCCACGCAACAACGTAGCAGATGATCAAGAAGTGGCATTTGTTCCGATGACCTTGGTGCCTCAGGACTATGGTGTCCCTGTGCAGAGTGAAGTACGCCCTTGGCACGAGGTCAAGAAGGGCTTTACCCACTTTGCCGAGGGTGATGTGGTGCTCGCCAAGATCACGCCATGCTTCCAAAATGGTAAGGCAGCCGTGATGCGCGGTCTTAGGAACGAGATTGGTGCAGGTACAACAGAGCTTCACGTCTTCCGCCCGGTTGAAAACACCGTTCTTCCTGAGTACGTCTACATCTATCTCAAATCGCCCAACTTTGTAAATGAGGGTATTCCTCGCATGACAGGCACCGCTGGGCAGAAGCGAGTGCCGAATCATTACTTCGCGCTGCATCCTTTCCCTCTCCCACCCCTCGCCGAGCAGCGCCGCATCGTCGAGCGCGTGAACCAGCTCATGGCCCTCTGCGACGACCTGGAGGCCAGGCAGGCGCGGCAGCACGAGGAGCGGCAGCGCCTCGGCGACGCCCTGACAGATGATCTTCTCGCCGCCCGCGAGTCCGACGGGGTCGCCGCTGCCTGGGCGCGGCTGCGCGACGCCTTCGACGTGCTCTACGACGCGCCAGAGAGCGTGGCAAAGCTGCGGCAGGCCATCCTCCAGCTCGCGGTGCAGGGTCGGCTGGTGGAGCAGGATCCGGCGGACGAGCCGGCGATTATTCATATGGAAGCCTTTCATCGAGAAGCTCGTCCTCTGCTTATACAGCGGAAAGTCCGAGGTCTACGTCCAGAGAGAGAAATACGCGAGGAAGAGATTTCACATCCAATACCCGCTGGATGGGCATTAACAACTGTGGAAAGCGCCTGTTCACACATCGTCGACTGCCTCCATAGTACACCAATCTTCACCCCTGAAGGTTTCTATTGTATCGATACTAACTGTATCAGTCAGGGTGTAATTCACTTTGACAAGGCCCGAAAGGTGAGTAGAGAAACGTTCACCGAAAGAACTCGACGCTTATTACCTGTCGAGGGTGATGTGCTTTTTAGTCGAGAGGGAACTATTGGCATTTCGGTTGTTGTGCCAAGAAATGTCAATCTTTGCCTCGGGCAGCGCATGATGATGTACCGGCCTCAAAAATACCTCGACAGTGGCTATTTTGTGACTTACTTGTCAAGTCCTTTCTTCTTAGGACAGATACTGCATAAAACCACGGGGACTGCTGCAAAACATGTAAACATTGGCGATATTCGCAAGATGCCATTGCTCGTTCCCCCTCTCGCCGAGCAGCGCCGCATCGTCGAGCGCGTGAACCAGCTCATGGCGCTCTGTGACGACCTGGAGACGAAGCTGCGCGAGGAGCGAGCGGCGGCGGAGCGGGCGGCGGAGGCGCTGTGCGCGGCTGTTGCAGCCGGTCGGTCGGCGGGCACCAGTCAGGTCAAGGCGGATATGGAGGGGCTGGCCGAGGCTCCCATCCTGCTGGACATTCCGCCGAGGCGAACCCCTGTACTAGCACGGTCGCTCGACGACTATGCGGTGTTCGCTGCGCGGGTGGTGCAGCGGCATCAGGGCACGCGCTCGTCTCGCAGTCTCGGCCACGTCAAGCTGGAGAAGATCGCCCACCTGGCCGAGTGCTGCGCCCAGGTCGATCTCGGCCGGCGACCACAGCGAAAGCCACGCGGGCCGGCGGACTTTGACCTGCTCAAGCAGGTGATCGAGCGTGGCCGCGAGCTCAACGCCTTCGATGCGCCGGCTCGCGAGAACTCCGAGTGGGGCTACCAGTTTGTCGTGCTGCCGGAGTTGGCTGTGCTGTCCGGGCGCTTTGGCGAGGTATTTGGAGCGAAGGCCGACCAGCTGACCTCGCTGATCGATCTACTGGTCCCCCTGAAGTCGCGTTCGACTGAAATTGTCGCGACGCTCTACGCCGTCTGGAACGATCTCCTGCGCGCCGGCCTGCGGCCTGACGATGCGGAGATCCTTGACGGCTTCCGAGCGTTCCATCCAGCGAAGGAGCACTTCGAGACAGAGGTGCTCATGCGATGGTTGTCGTGGATGCGTGAGCAGAGGATTGTGCCCACAGGCGCGGCAAAACCGACGCTCCCATCGACCACGTCGCCTGACGACTCCGAGATAGCTAGGACAGACGACGATTTGCTATCTCCAGTCCCTTCGCCGGTGTCTGTACCACAGGTACACCAAACCAGACTAGCCTTCGAGGCACAGCCCATCGAGGTCCCTCGGACGAACGGCACAGGGCACCACGTCAGCGACCTCGCGCAGTCGTCGCTCAACCTCGGCGCGGCAGCTGGCAACCGCGACTACGCGCTACTCCGCGAAATGCTCGTGGAACAAGGCACTCTGACGAACGGGGCCGTTCAGGAGGCGCTGGGGATCGATGCCGCTGCCGCGCGTGAGCTCCTACGACAGCTGGTAACGGACGGGCTGGCGCGCGTCGAGGGACAAAAACGCGGAACGAAGTACGTGCGGGTTCAGTAGACAGAGCATATCACCAACACCAGCTTTGCAAGAGGGTCGTACTCGATGACCAGCAACGAGCCGAGCACCACATCGGTAACTGGTGACCGCCCGATTGAAGATCCAAAGGACGACTTGCTAGGCTACGCTCCGTTTGCGAAACACCTAGCCGATAGCATCCTTGCAATGGCACCTCCAGAGGGGTTCGTCATCGGCATCTACGGGGCGTGGGGTTCCGGTAAGACGACGCTCCTGCGCTTCATTGAGCATCACCTCAGCCAACAGCCGAAGAAGCAACAGCCCATAGTTGTCCACTTTAACCCCTGGTGGTTCTCCGGACAGGAGGATCTCACAAGGCACTTCTTCGGCCAGCTTCGTTCTACGCTCAGCCGCTGGAGTTCGGTCAGTGACAAGGTTCTTGGGAGCATCGGCAATCTCGCCAATACCCTCTCGGATCTAGAGCATTTCTCACAAAGGTTGAGCTGGGTCAGAAGTGAGACGAAAGCCGCAGTCACGAAAGAAGCCGTAAGCGTCTTGAGCGGTGATCGAGGGCAGAGAGGCGCTCACGGCATCAAGTAAGGCTTCAGGGGTTCGGGCTTTGCGCCACTGGTTCTTGAGCTTGGCAAAGGCTTGCTCAATCGGTGAGAAGTCAGGCGAGTAGCTCGGGAAGAACCAGAGCTCACAACCACGAGCTGCAATCGCCTCAGCAACGC
>JBDLTZ010000038.1:0-9011 GCA_039805565.1 Chloroflexota bacterium
CGCCCTCCTCGTCTTCGCCGCCGCCGCCGCCGCGCACCTGGGCTACAACCTCTGGTACGCCTACACCCGCAGCGCACCCGACTTCTGGATCCTCTTCCGCGGCGCGCGCGAGTGGGCCCGCGGCGGCTCGCTCTACGACCTCGAGGCCGTGATGACGAACCACTTCGGCCACGTCTTCAAGGTCCCACCGTTCTACGGCATGCTGTTCGTCCCGTTCGTCTTCCAGGACGGTCTCACGGTGCTCTTCTTCCACCGCGTCATGAACACGCTGCTGATCGCCGCTACCGCGCTCGCCTGGCTGCGGATGTGGCGCCTGCCGTTTGCCTCCCTCGCCGCCGCTGCCGTGCTGGTGCTGCTCAACTTCCGCCCGCTGGCCGACACGCTGGCCTACGGCCAGATCGACCTCGTGCTGCTGCTGCTCCTCACCCTCGCCCTCTGGGCCCTGCGTGCGCAGCGCGACGTCCTGGCCGGCGCGCTAGTGGCGCTCGGTACGCTCTTCAAAATCTACCCGGTGGTGCTGCTGGCATTCTTCGTGCTCAAGCGGCGCTGGGGGGCGCTCGCCGGCTTCGCGCTCGGCATGGTGGTCTGCAACGGAGTCGCCCTCGCAGTGATGGGCTGGGATATGCACCGCATCTACCTCACGCAGGTCGTGCCCAACATCGGCGGCACCACCTCGTGGGTCGAGAACCAGACGATCTCCGGCTTCGTCGCGCGCCTCTCGGACTCGCCGCGTGAGGCCGACATCTACACCAATATGCCGCTGCGGCTGCTCGGCACGGCCCTCTCAGGCATGGTGGTGCTGCTAGCCTGCGCGCTCACGCTCCGGCCCGCCAAGGGTGACAGTACCCTCTTCGCGCTGCAGTACGGCCTCTACCTGCTGCTGATGGTGCTCACGGTGCCCGCAGCCTGGATGCACTACGAGACGCTGCTGTTCGTGCCGTTCGCCGCGCTGCTCCTCCACCTGCGCGACCGGCAGGTGTCGCTCCCACGCGCCGCGCTGCTGGCGATCAGCTTCGCGCTGATCGCCTACGGTAACCAGTGGAGCTTCTACGATGGTACAATTATGGGTGCGCTGACGATTGCCGGCGTCTCCTACAAGTTCTACGGCATGCTCCTGCTCGGCGGCCTGCTCGCCGGCGAGCTGCTCCGGAGCTGGCAGCCGCTCGCACTCCTGCGCCCCACGCCGATTATGAGAAGAGCCTAGAGACATGTACCACCGCCCGGACCGCCCATCCGCAGACGAGCTGCGCCCGCGCCCGCCGCATCCCCAGCGATACAGCCCGCTGCGCCAGCTCGCCGATGTGCTCCAGACTGTGGCCCAGACCGCCCTGCTGCTCTTCATCTTCACCGCGCTCATCGGCCGCTACGAGATCCACCAGACCAGCATGGAGCCCAGCTTCCACGAGGGCCAGCGCGTGATGGTCAGCCAGGTCGGTAGCGTCCTGCCCGCCTGGATCGTGGACCGCGCCCACGCCGCAGGCTCAGGCGCCGCGCCGTTCGACCTCCAGCGCGGCCAGGTGGTGGTGTTCCACGAGGACCCCCGACACCGGGGCGACGCGCTCATCAAGCGCACGATCGGCCTCCCCGGCGAGACGATCAGCATCCGCGAGGGCGTAGTCTATATAAACGGCGTGCGACTCGACGAGCCCTACGCCGTCGGCATCTTCACCGATTGCGAGGTCTTCTGCGAGCTCACGCTCGCGCCCGGCGAGTACTTCTTCATGGGCGACAACCGCACTGTCAGCCGGGACTCACGCAGCTTTGGCCCCGTCACCGCCGACCACGTCATCGGGCGCGTCGTCCTGCGGTTCTGGCCCCTCGACCAGCTGACGTACTTCCCGTAGCAGCGTTTGACAGCCGGGGGAGCTCGTGCTACCCTATGACCATTAATAAGTTTATATCGCTAGGGGTGCCGGGTGAGCCCGGCTGAGAGTGCGGACCAACCGATTCCGCTGACCCTTGGAACCTGACCTGGATGATACCAGCGTAGGGAAGCGTCACCGTGGACCGCCGACCATGCCAGGTTGGTGGTTTTTTGTTGCCTAGAAGCCGGAGGGAGCACAGATGCCCAGAGTTCTCATCGCCGCCGTACTGCTCGCCATGCTCGCAGCGTGCGGCGCCCAACCAGGCGCAGGGAACAGCGAGTCAGCCTCGCCCACCCAGGCCCCACCCAACCAGGCCGCCCCGACCGCGGCCGAACCAGCCCAGGCCGCCCCGACCGCGGCCGAGCCCACCCAGGCCACCGCGGCGCCGACCCTCGTCGTCATGACCCACGACAGCTTCAATATCAGCGCCGAGGTCATCGCCGCGTTCGAGCAGCAGACCGGCGCCAAGGTCGAGCTCCTGCCCTCGGGCGACACCGGCAGCGCGCTCAACAAGGCCATTCTCAGCAAGGGCAGCCCGCTCGCCGACGTCTTCTTCGGCGTCGACAACACCTTCCTCAGCCGCGCGCTCGAGGCCGGAATCTTTGAGCCGTACCAGTCCCCTGGGCTCCAGAGCGTTCCCGAGCGCTTCCGCCTCGACTCCACCAGCCAACTCACGCCGATCGACTACGGCTACGTCGCGATCAACTACGACCGGGCCTTCCTCGCCGACCAGAGCCTCACTCCGCCGGCAGACCTGCGCGAGCTCACCAAGCCGGAGTGGAAGAGCAACCTCGTCGTGCAGAACCCGGCCACCTCCTCCCCCGGCCTGGCCTTCATGCTCGCCACCATCGCCACCTTCGGCGAGAGCGGCGACTACACCTGGCTCGATTTCTGGAAGGAGCTGCGCGCCAACGACGTGCTCGTGAGCGAGGGCTGGGAGGACGCCTACTACACACACTTCAGCGGCTCCAGCGGCGAGGGCCCGCGCCCGCTGGTGGTCTCGTACGCCACCAGCCCGGCCGCCGAGGTCTTCTTCAGTGAGGGCAAGCTCAGCGAGCCGCCCACCGGCAACGTCCTTGCAGGCAGCTTCCTGCAGGTCGAGTTCGCCGGGGTCCTCCAGGGAGCGCAGCAGCCCGAGCTCGCCCGCAAGTTCATCGACTTCATGCTCAGCACGCCGTTCCAGGAGGACATTCCGCTGCAGATGTTCGTCTACCCGGTGCAGCCCGAGGCCGCGCTGCCCGAGGTGTTCCAGAAGTTCGCCGAGGTCCCCGAGCAGCCCGCCGGCGTCACCCCCGAGCAGATCGAGCAGAACCGCGAGCGCTGGATCGAGGAGTGGACCCAGGCCGTGCTCCGCTAGGGGGCGCCCCGTCCGCCCCTCTCCCCTTTCGGGTGTAGGGGCGGACGGAACGTGGGCCTGAGCTACATCTCAGACTCTCGCGCTGTGGATATAGGCCTGGCTAGCGCCGATGAGGATCAAGCTGAGGAAGCCTGTTGCCGCCCTGCTTTAGCCGTGGGTTCACGATCGGCCGGCATCTGCTTCAGACGGAAGGCGGCCGCTGCGCTCGTAGCGCCTCTGCTGCAGATCCCAGCGCCGCCAGTTGCCGAACATATCTGGGTAGGCCGGCAGGGCATCCATCACACTGCGGCCGATGCGGTCAACCAGGGCCAGATCATCGGCGGCCAACGCCCAGCCGACTGCACCCGCGTTTTCTTCGATCTCCAGCACCGTGCGCGCCCCAACCAGTGCTGCGCTCACGCCCGGCTGCGCCACCAGCCAGTTCAGCGCAATCTGAGCCACGGTCTTGCCATACCGTGCCGCGATCGGCCGCAGCTGCGCCACCGCCTCCAGACAGCGCGCATAGTGGTCGGGTTGGAACAGCACCGTGGTCGGGCGCTGGTCGCCGGCCGAGAACGCAGTCTCGCTGGTCAGATGCCCGGTCAGCAACCCTTGCGCCAGGCTGCTGTAGGTCATGATGCCGATCGAGTGCTCGCGGCAGTACGGCACCTCCACCTGCTCGCAAAAGCGCCAGAAGAGATTGTAGGGTGGCTGCAACACATCGACGCGGCCGTGGCGCTCGGCCTCGGCCAGCTCGTCGGCCGTGAAGTTCGACACGCCAAAGGCGCGGATGTGCCCCGCCTCGCGTAGCCGCTCCAGCTCGCCAATCGCGTCGGCAAGCGGCAGGTCAATGTTGGGCCAGTGGATGAAGTAGATGTCGATGTAGTCGGTGGCGAGGCGGCGACACGACCCCTCGAACGCCGCTCGGATATCCTGGGGCCGCAGGTGATCGGGGGCGACCTTATCGGCGATGACCACATCGTGGCGGCGCCCGGCGATCGCGCGGCCGACGACCTCCTCGGCATGCCCCTGAGCATACGCCTCGGCCGTGTCGATAAGTGTCACTCCCAGGTCGATCGCGCGGTGGATGGTACGAATCGCCTCGGCGTCATCGGTGCCGCCCCACCACTCGCCGCCCATCGGCCAGGTGCCGAGACCGATGACAGAGGCCAGGACACCACTCGTTCCCAGGGGTCGCAACTCCATCGAAGCCTCCCACTATCGTGCCATAGTCCAGACAGTCCTTGAAGAGACTGTACACTCATCCGGCCCAACGCCATAGAGAATGATGACGGAGATTCTTCTCTGAGGTAGGGTCACACCAGGTCGCGCACCCGTCTGTGCGCACTTCGGTGCATCACGGGGCAGATCCACGAGTGCGCTCCACCTCCCTCCGCACGCGGCTCGCGCTGGGAGGGGCCGGCTGGAGTGCGGGCCGACGCTCACGAGCTCAGCCACGCGCCATACCCCTGCTCGAGCTGTGCCTTGACGGCCGCCTGGATCGCGGGCGGCGCGAAGTCGGCGCGGATCGGCATCCGGTTGGTCGCCAGCAGCTCGGCCGCGCTCCAGCCAGATCGTGGCGGTACGATGCGAGGGACTGCACATTACACGGCGTACCGTGCTGGCGAACGACACTGCATTGTACTCGAACGAACGGGCAGTGATGCGGAGTACTCTGCAGCGGCGCATCGCTCTCAGGCAGCCACCCGTGATGGACAACACCAACACCACCGGCAGCCACCCGGACAGCCGCCCAGCGAACCACCGCTCACCCCTCCCCGCCGTCGCGCGAGACAGCGATCGAGTAGAGTGCGAGCTCGCTGCGATACTGTGCGCCGACCGCGCGCCAGAAGGCGATCGCCTCATCGTTCGACTGAAACACAAAAAGGTGGGCTTTCTGAATGCCCGCCCTGCGAAAACTTTCCATGCCTGCCGCCAGGAGGCGCTGCGCGGCCCCTTGCCTGCGCACGGTGACCGCCGACACCAGGTGATGGATCAAACCTCTCCTGCCATCGTGCCCACAGAGGATCGTTCCGACGAGTCGGTCCCCGTCAGACGCGACGTAGCTCATGCCCGGGTTGCGTGCCAGGAAGCTGAGGATAGCGTCCCGCTCGTCGGCGCTGCTGAGCCCGATACCGGGAGTCGCCTTCCAGAGCTCGAAAGCGGCGTCGTAGTCCTCGGGGCGAAACGTGCGAATTGTCGTGTGCATACGTCCCTCTCGCTTGCCAGACACCGGAGGCTCTCCGCGCGCTGCGGCCAACGCTCTGCCGCGAGCGCTCGTCCGGCGAGTGCCGGCATATCATACTGCGGCGCGGACTTCACTGAGCAGTCTCATCCCCTGGGCGCCCGCTGCTACGGAACCGCAAGCTTCGCGCAACGGTTCTGTCCAAGACACGAGTCCCTCCCGTCACCTACGATGACAGTTGGTAGCGCTGCATCCGCGCCACCCGTGTGCCGACCAGCGAGTGCGAGACCCACCATGCCAGACACCACCCGCCACGCCCCTCAGGCCCTCACCCTCGACGACCAGCTGCGGCGCACCTCGCTGCTCACCCAGCTCGCCATCGAGTTCCGCGAGACCCTCGACACCCCGACAATCGTCGCCCAGGCGCTCAAGGTGCTCGGCGCGCACTTCCCACACGACAGCGCGAGCGCGCTGCTCGTCGGCGTGGGCGGGGGCGTGGAGCTAGCCCTCGCCGCGCACGCCGGTGTCACCCAGCCCCTCGACCCGGAGCAGGCACGTGCGCTCGTCGATCGCGGCCTCGCCGGGTGGGTTATCCGGCACGGCAGCAGCGTCGCCCTGCCAGACGTCACGCGCGACCGGCGCTGGCTCCAGTTCAGCGAGCAGCACCAGTCGGGCAGCGTGATCGTCCTCCCCATCCGCCAGGCCCGCGCCACCCTCGGGGCGCTCACCGTCAATCGAGCCCAGCCGAACGCCTTCGACGCTCACGATCTGCTGCTGCTCGAGGGCGTGGCCGCGCAGATGGGCGTGGCCCTCGGCGCCGCCCAGCACTATCACAGCGAGCGCCGCCGCCGCGACCAGGCGCTGGCACTCTTTGCCATGAGCCAGTACCTCTCCGCCGAGCGCAGCGCCGCGGACCTCGCCGCGACGATCCAAGATCGGGGCGTGGCCGTCTTCGAGGTGGACTACGGTCTCCTGTTCATCGGCGGCGATACGCTCCCCACGCTGCCCGAGGCGCTCCGCGTCCCCGAGACGCAAGCCCTCGTCGCCGCGGCGGCGGCGGCGGCCCGGCGCGCACACGAGCAGCGCCAGATCATCGTTGACGGCGGGTGCGTCGCGCTTCCGCTGGTCCACGCCGGTCGCGCCCTCGGGGCCCTCGTGCTGGCCCGGGCCGGCCAGGAGATCACATTCTCGGCGGATGTCTGGTCGCTGCTGAGCGTCTTCACGCACGTCATCGCCGCCGCCTGCGGCAGCGCGGAGGTCATCGGAGGGCTGCGACAGCACGCTCAGGAGCTCGAGCAGCTGGTGGACAAGCGCACCGCGCAGCTCCAGCGCAGCCGCGACACTCTGCGGCTGATCGTAGACAGCCTGCCGGACGGTGCCCTCCTCCTGGACGCCGGGGGGACTATCCTGGCCGCTAACACTGTGGTCTGCTACGCGCTGCTCGGCCGGCGGCCCGAGGAGGTCGTAGGGCTCGCCTACAGCGAAGCGTGGCAGACGCTCGAGGCTCGTGGGCGCATTCTGGCGACCTCCGAGTCCAGGCTCAACCCAGAGATACCACGCCCCGGCCACTGGCTGCGACGGATCCAGTGTACAGATGCCTCCGGCCTACCGCGGGCCTTCCGCGTCGAGCGCACCCCCGTCGGCGGTGACCAGTACCTCGAGCTCTGGCGCGACGAGAGCTGAGGGAGCGGGCGCCCCCGGAAATACGGTAAAATAGAGGCATGGCGGTAGACAAACAGATCATTCGGCAGGTCCCCCTCTTTGCAGACCTGCCCCCCGAGCTGCACGAGGCTCTGGCGGGCATTGCCATAAGCCTGCGGCGTCCGGCCGGAACCACTCTGTTCCTCGAGGGCGACCCCGCGGCCGGACTCTTCATCGTCGTGGATGGGCGCGTCAAGATCGCCCGGACCTCGGCTGCGGGGCGCGAGCAGGTGCTCCACGTCATCGGCGCAGGGCAGCACTTCAACCACGTGTCGGTCTTCGACGGTGGGCCGTGCCCGGCCGACGCGGTGGCGCAAACAGACGTCGTGCTGGCTCTCCTCCCCGCGGCCCCGCTGCGCGAGCTCGCGGAGCGGCACAGCGCGCTCGCCATAGCCTTCCTCGGTGAGCTCAGCGGCCGTCTGCGGCACCTCGTGGCCCTGGTGGATGACCTGGCGCTGCACTCGGTGCAGGGCCGCCTCGCCGGGCTGCTGCTGGCCCAGGCCGAGGCCGCGGAGCGCGGCGAGCCGCCCATCGCGCTCAGCCAGGCCGAGATGGCCGCGCGCCTCGGCACCGTCCGCGAGATGGTCGGCCGGTCGCTGAAAACCTTCGAGGGGCTTGGACTCATCCAGATCAACCGCGGCGCGATCGCGCTCGTGGACCGCGAGGGGCTGGCGCGGCAGGCCGAGCTGTGAGCCGAGCCACCCTCTACGCGCTGCCGCTCGCATTCCTCGGCGCCCTCTTCCTCTACCCGCTGGCGTCGATCCTGCGCCTCAGTCTCGGTGGTGCGGGTGAGGGCGTCGCCGTGCTGCTGTCAGACCGCTACTACCTTCAGGTGCTATGGTTCAGCGCCTGGCAGGCGGCGCTGTCCACCGTGCTCACCCTGGCACTTGGCCTGCCCGCGGCCTACGCCTTCGCGCGCTACAGCTTCCCCGGCAAAGCGCTGCTGCGGGCCATCGCCACGGTCCCCTTCGTGCTTCCCACGACCGTTGCCGCCGCCGCCTTCGCCGCGCTGCTCGGGCCGCGCGGCCTGCTCAACGAGTGGCTCCAGGCATCGCTCGGCCTGAGCCGCCCGCCGGTCCAGGCGCTCGGCACGCTCGGCGCGGTGCTGCTCGGCCACGCGTTCTTCAACTACAGCGTCGTGCTGCGGATCGTCGGCGGGTTCTGGGCCACGCTCGACCAGCGACTGGAGCAGGCGGCCGCCACCCTCGGCGGCAGCCGCCGCCAGGTCTTTCTGCACATCACGCTGCCGCTGGCGCTGCCGGCGGTCGGCGCGGCGGCGCTGCTGGTATTCATCTTCTGCTTCGGGAGCTTCGGCGTGGTGTTGCTCCTCGGCGGCCCGCGCTTCGCCACCGTCGAGGTCGAGATCTACCGCCAGACGGCCCAGCTCCTGCGGCTGGACGTGGCCGCAGCGCTGGCGCTGGTGCAGGTGGCCGCCACCCTCGCGATGACGCTGGCCTACACCCGGATCCAGGCGCGCGCCTCCGCCCCGCTGGAGCGGCGTGCTGCGGCTTCGGTAGCCACACCCCCGCGCACCTGGGCCGCACGTGCCTTTGTCACCGCCAACATCGCTGTGCTGCTCCTCCTTGTGGGCGCACCGCTGCTGGCCCTAGCCGTGCGCTCGATCACATCACTGGGGCCGGAGGGAGGGTTCACTCTGGAGCACTACCGCGCGCTCGGCGAAAACCGGCGCGGCTCGTTCTTCTTCGTGCCGCCCGCCCGGGCCGTACTCAACTCGCTCGGGTTCGCCGCAGCGGCCACCGCCCTCGCGCTCGTGGTGGGCGTGCCGGCGGCGTACCTGCTAGCCTCCCGCACCCCGGCGAGCCCCGCCCGGGCGGCGAGACGCGGGAGGCCGCGCATCACCCGGCTGGCGAACACGCTGCTGGACGTCCTCTTCACCCTGCCGCTCGGCGTAAGCGCGGTGACG
>JBDLTZ010000039.1:0-10318 GCA_039805565.1 Chloroflexota bacterium
GTACCCGCCCTCGGCGTGGTCTTTGGCCGGGACGCCGGAGCCGAACTGGCCGTACTGCTCGACGAGCGTGGCCATCACCTCGACCGCCTCGGCCGCGCTCCGGCCGCGCTCCAGGCCGAGCCGCACGAGGTCCATCCCCAGCAGGCCGAAGCGCGGCGCGTTGCCTGCCCGGTACGCGGCAGCGGCGGCGCTGAACGTCCTGGTGTAGATCGCCTCGTTTCCGATCGCCACACGGTGTTCGTTGATGCCCTCCTCGTACCCCCAGCACCAGTATGGGCTGGAGCCCAGCGTGGCGTAGGTGGTCTGCGCCTGCGGGATCGCGATGTACTCCAGGGCGAGCGTGCTGCCCGCGGACCATGTAGCGCGCGGGTGGCGCACCAGCGGCTGGCAGTCGAACATCGGGCGATCGCTGTTCTTGGCGAAGATGACGTTCCCCGAGGCGGTGACGTCCCTCAGGGCGACCCAGGTGTCGCACATAGTCCGAGCTCCTTCTGATCGACGGCTAGCCGGCCGCTCGCCCTACTTCATCCGCCACGTGCGCCGGGTGTGGGGCGCGAGGAGATGACGCCCTACGGCCAGCGGTAGGGTACCCCGCCCGGCAGCCGCAGGTATGCCTCGCCGACGTTCGCGGCGCGCACCTCGCCCTCCGGCGACCGCTCGATGCGCGCGTACGTGGTGTACAGCACTTCGCGCGGGCCCCGCGTGAAGCCCACCAGCTCCCCGTACGCCGCGCTGCGCCCCGTAGTGTCGTAGTAGTCCATCAGCGGGTTGATGCCGTTGTCCGACGAGTCGAACGTGAGCAGGTCGGTCTCCGCCAGGCTGAGCAGCGAGCCAAGCGCCACACGCTCGACTGCGCCCTCCGCCAGGCGGTAGCACGCGCGCTGGAAGCACTGCGCCGTGAAGCCCTTGAACGGCACAGCCGGCGTGATCGGGTCGCCCGGCCCGTCGTAGTCCCCGTCGCGCAGCCAGGCCTCGAGCAGCGGCGCGGGCACGAAGTAGCCGCCCTCGCCCAGGTAGCGCCCGGTGAGGTCGCCCACATCCAGCGGGATCGCTGCTCGCGTCGCATCCTTCAGCGGCGTCACATCTGCGCCGCCCGCCCGCAGCGCCACGCGGAGCGCGTACGCCCCGGGCTCGAGGTCGGGGGGCAGCGCCAGCGGCTGCATATGCTGCACTGCCTCGCTGGCCCAGTCGCGCGGCGGGAGCACGCCGTACAGCAGCGGCAGCACGCTCTCTGTCAGCGGCTGGCCGGCCGCATCTACCAGGGTTACCGCCACCTCGCAGCCGCCGGGCACTGTGTCGCAGGCGCTGGTTTCGGCGGAGCGCAGGTCCAACGTCAGCGCCACGAGCTCGCCGCCGCTGTAGGCCGCGCCTCCGGGCCGAGTGAGCGCCGCGCCCTCGACGCGTAGGCCGGCGCCGAGGTCGAATGCCATTACGGCGGGGGCGCCTGAGTCCACCGGCCGGTAGAGGTCGTACGGGCCGCGCGAGCCGTCCTGCGCGTAGCGGCGGGTGATCAACGTCATCATCTCGGGCGTGAGCCAGTTACCCAGGTAGTCCAGCACCACCAGCGGCACGCGGCCATTTGCCATGGCGCGCAGGAGCGGCCGCTGGTCCCACAGTCCCACGTCGTGGAGCTGGCGGTGCTCAAAGGCCTGGTGGCGGGCGAGCTGCCCGGCCTGGGCCGCGATCCCGGGGAGGTCGGTGAAGATCGGGGCGCCCGCCGCGCGCACCTCGTCCACGAGCGCGGCGTTCACGCGCCCCAGCGCCGCCAGCACCTCCGCCTCGCGCCGCAGATCCTGCCACACGCCGTAGCCGCCGAACGCTACGCGCGCGGGGCTCCGGCCCTCGATCAGACCGTAGGGCTTGAGGTAGGTCTCGCTCCACAGCGGCACGTAGCGCAGGAGCGACGCGGCGACGAGGGCGGGCACGAGGAAGAAGGATAAACGATAAACGATAAAGAATATACGCTGAAGGCTGACGTTGTGATTGCTCAGCCGCTTCTCGTTTATTGTCTGTTGTGTGGCATTCAGCGTTTGAGCCGCCAGCCACACCAGCCCGGCGTACAGCTCGAGGAAGTAGTTCAGGTAGGCGCCGACCTTGCCCACGCCCAGGGCCACGACCGCACCGAAGAGCGCGTAATACACGGGGAGCAGCTGCTCGGCGCCACCAGCGCGGCGCGGCGCGATGAGGCCCAGGGCCGCGCCAAGCGCCCCGGCTGCGAACAGCGGCCACAGAATCGCGAGCTGCCTGTCCCAGAAGTCAGCGCCGAGCAGCCAGTCGATCGGGTTGGCGTTGGCCGTCACCACGTGGGTGAAGAACCAGCCGCCGCTGGCGAGCTGGAGCAGGGCGAAGGTCAGGCCGCCGATGCCCCCCAGTGCCAGCCCGAGCCGGATGGCGCGCCGCCAGTCGCGGAAGAGCAGCCAGAGCAGCGACGCGGCGGGGGCGGCTAGAAGGGAGGGCTTGACGAACAGGCTAAGCGCGAGCAGCAGCGCCGGCCAGAGCACCGAGCCGCCCGCCGCGGCCTGCCGCACCAGCACCAGCCCCCACAGGCCCAGACAGACGCCGAGCATGTCTACGCGCATCACTGCTGACCACTCGCGCACGATCGGCAGGCCGAGGAAGGCCAGGACGATGAGGGCTTGAGCGCTAAACGCTGAACGCTGAACGCTGAACCCCGACTGCGGCGCCCGAAGCTGCCGGCTGGAATTGACCACGCCCTGCTGGCTTTCCGCCTTCTGGCTTTGCGACAGCAGCCATAGTGCCGCGACGCAGCCGAGGGTGGCGAGGAGCGACACCAGCCGCCCGGCGAGGAGCGGCCCGGAAGTCTCGTCGTCCACGACGTACGAGAGCGCCAGCGCGGCCAGGTGGTAGATCGGCGGGTAGTTCACTACCGCGTACGGCGGCGCGTCGGGGTCGGCGTAGAGCGCCCAGATCGGCGTGCCCGCGCGGAGCACCTGGACCTGAGCCAGCAGCGGCCCCTCGCCGTAGTCCAGCGGGTACGGGTAGCTCAGCAGGTTGCCCGTGCGCACAGCGAAGAACAGCAGCTCGGCGGCGACGATCGGCGCCAGCAGCAGAGCCGGTAGCCAGGTGAGCGCGGACCGCAGCACGAGCGCCATGCGGTGCGAACGGGACGATGATGGGGCTGTTGTCTCGATCATAGCCGCCGGATGATAGGCGATCGGGCGAGAAGGTGCAAGCTCGGGGTGGGAGGCCGATCAGCTGCCTGAGCCCGTGGCCACACGCCCCTTCCGCTTCGATTTCGCTGCTTGCAGCGTTACGTGCCTGCGTGTATAGTACACGCGGCACAGCGCAACGGCGCGGCCTACTGATGCCGCCACGTACTCTCGCGCGATCTTCAACGATGTCTGTTGCCCGATCGCAGTTAGCAGAGAGCTAGAGGAGGCTATCCCCTTGAGCATCGCAAGCGCCGATCTTCTTTTTACCCCGACGCCGGAGCGTATCGCGCGCCTCCGCGAACTGGCCTACAACCTGTGGTGGACCTGGCACCCGGAGGCGCAGGAGCTGTACCGCGCGATCGACCCCGAGCTGTGGGAGGCGGACTACCACAACCCGGTTGAGTTCCTGCGCGACGTTCGCCAGCGCAAGCTGGAGGCCGCGGCGGCCGACGAGAGCTACCTGCGCCAGTACGACCAGGTGATGGTCGCGTTCGACCGCTACGTGCGCGCGGATGATACCTGGTACAAGCAGACCTTCCCGAACGCGGGCGGTGAGCAGATCGCCTACTTCTCGGCCGAATTCGGCCTGCACGAGAGCCTGCCGATCTACTCCGGCGGCCTCGGCGTCCTGGCCGGCGACCACGTCAAGGAGGCCAGCGACCTCGGCTTGCCCTTCGTGGCCGTGGGTTTCATCTACCCGCAGGGCTACTTCCGCCAGCGCCTGGACCACAGCGGCTGGCAGGAAGCGATCTACTCGAAGATGAACTTTGCCGACGTCCCGGCGACGCCGGCGGTGGATCCGAGCGGCCGCGAAGTGGTGGTGGAGGTGGAGCTCCCCGGCCGCATGATCTACGCCAAGGTGTACCGCGTGCAGGTGGGCCGTGTGTCGCTGTTCCTGATGGACACCGACATCCACCCGAACAGCCCGCAGGACCGCGAGCTGGCCGCGCGGCTCTATGGCGGTGACCAGGAGATGCGCGTCGCCCAGGAGATCGTGCTGGGCATCGGCGGCGTGCGCGCGCTACGGCAGATGGGCATCAGCCCCACCGCCTGGCACATGAACGAGGGGCACTCGGCCTTCCTGGTGCTCGAGCTGGCGCGCGAGCAGGTGAAGCAGGGCCGGCCGTTCGCCGAGGTGATCGAGGACGTGCGGCGCCACTCGGTGTTCACCACCCACACGCCCGTGCCGGCCGGCAACGATGCCTTCCCGCTGCCGCTGATGGAGAAGTACTTCCCGCAGTTCTGGCCGCAGCTCGGCCTGAACCGCGAGCAGTTCCTCGACGTCGCTATGCAGCACCAGACCTGGGGGCCGACCTTCGCGATGACCGTGCTGGCGATCCGTACCTCGCGCGCACGCAATGGCGTGAGCAAGCTGCACGGCCACGTGGCGCGTGGCATGTGGCAGTGGCTCTACCCCGGCCAGGCCCAGGAAGACGTGCCGATCACCTCGATCACCAACGGCGTCCACACCGCCACCTGGCTCGCGCCGCAGATGCGCCAGCTCTTCGACGAGGCCATGGGGCCGGACTGGGAGCGGACGCTGGACGACGTGGAGCAGTGGCGTAAGATCCACGAGATCCCGAACTCGCGGCTGTGGGGGATCAAGCAGGCGCTTAAGCACGACCTCGTGACCTTTGCGCGCGAGCGGACCCGCCAGCGGCACCTGCGCCTCGGCTACCCGCCGCTGGTGTGGCCGGTGCTCGAGGACGGTATCTTCACGATCGGGTTTGCGCGGCGCTTTGCCACCTACAAGCGCGCAACGCTGCTGTTCAAGGACACCGAGCGGCTTAAGTACCTGCTGAACCGCTCCGACCGGCCGATGCAGATCGTCTTCGCCGGCAAGGCTCACCCGGCCGATGACCCGGGCAAGATGTTCATCCAGCAGGTCTACCAGATGTCGCAGCAGCCGGGCTTCCTTGGCCGCATCCTCTTCCTCGAGGAGTACGACATGTGCGTGGCGCGTCACCTGGTGTCGGGCGTGGACGTGTGGCTCAATACCCCGCGCCGGCCGCACGAGGCCAGCGGCACCAGCGGCCAGAAGGCCAGCCTCAACGGCGTGGTCAACGTGAGCATCCTGGACGGCTGGTGGCCCGAGGCGTACAACGGCAAGAACGGCTGGGCGGTGGGCGATGAGCGCGAGTACCACAACCTGGACGAGCAGGACTGGAACGACTCGCAGCACCTGTATCACATCCTCGAGAACGAGGTGCTGCCGCTGTACTACGATCGCGGCGCCGACGGAGTGCCGCACCAGTGGATGGCCTATGCCAAGGAGGCCATCACCACCGTGGCGCCGGTGTTCAGCACGCGCCGCATGGTCAAGGACTACGTGCGGCAGCTGTACATGCCGGCCGCCGCGGGCGTCGAGGTATAACAAAGGGGGTGTGGGGGTGCCGAACTCCCCCACACCCCCGCGGCCCCGGTAGCTGCTAAGCCTGCCCCATCCGGCGCTTCAGCTCCTCGAGCTCCGCGTCCACCTCGGAGTCACGCTCCAGATCGCGGAACTTGTTCTCCAGCGTGTCCCCCTCCAGCTTCGCCATGGCCTCGGCGCGGTCCAGCCGCTCGTCCACGCGCTGCTCGAGCTGGTCGAGCTTATCGAGCGCGCTGATCGAGCTCGCCTGGCGCACGGTGCGCTGGATGGCTTCCTGCGTCTGGGCCCGGTTCTTCTTGGCGATGATCAGGTCGCGCTTGGCGCGTGTCTCGGCGATGCGCGTCTGGAGCGAGACCAGCGCCTCCTGGAGCTTGACGACCTGCTCCTCCTGTGCGTCGGACTGCTGCGTGTACTCCGAGAAGAGCTTGTTGGCCTGCACCTTGCGCGAAAGGGCTGCCTTTGCCAGAGCCTCGTCGCCGGCTTTGAGTGCGGCCTCGGCCTTGCGCTGCCAGCTCTCGGTCTCGCCCATGTACTGTGCCTCGAGTCGGTTGAGCCGTGTTGAGTCGGCCATGGCCTGTGCGACGCTCTCCTTGACCTGGTTCTCCTCGTTGGCGAGCTGGCGCAGGTACTCGTTCGCCATCTTCTCGGGGTCCTCGGCGGAGTCCAGCATCGCGTTGATGTTGGCGCTGAGCAGGTCGCGAATACGCCCAAAGATCGACATCGTCCTGTCCTCCATATGTATAGGTGACTGCGGAGACGGCGTAGGGTGGCAGAGCCGCAGGTGCGGCACAAGGCTATTCTAGCACAACGGTCTCGCGCGTGTTCAACAGCAATATACGATGCGGGGGGCGGGTACGTTGCGCGGCTAGAGTGGTTTACGCGAGGGGACGCCGACGGCGCGCGGGTATAGTGGGGGGGTGTGGCTGATCTTCTCGATGATGACGAGCGTGCGGGCCTCGAGGCCCGGCAGTTGGACTGTCTCAGGGGCTGCCATGCGCCCGCCGAGCTTCGCGATCGCCGCACGCGCCTCGCGCAGCTCCTCGGTTGGCTGGGGGCCCTTGGGCGCCAAGACGCGGCCGCCGACGCGACAGAGCGGGAGCAGGTACTCGACCAGGACGCGGAGCTCGGCTACAGCGCGTGCGGTGGAGACGTCGTACCGCTCGCGGTAGCGCGGGTTCTGCCCGAGCTCCTCGGCGCGGGTGGTGATCACCTCGACGTCGGCGAGGCCGAGGGTGGCGACCATGTGCTCGAGGAAGGCGGTCTTCTTAGCGATGCTCTCCACAAGCGTGAGCTTGACCTCGGGGCGCAGGATCTTGAGCGGGAGCCCGGGGAAGCCTGCGCCGGCGCCGATGTCGATCAGGCTGGCCGGGGCGGCGCCCCAGCTCTGGGCGAGCCGCAAGCTGTCCAGGAAGTGCCGCGTGACGATATCGCGCTCGTCGGTGATCGCTGTGAGGTTCACGCGCTCGTTCCAGCTGCGCAGCTCGGCGGCGTAGACGGCGAACTGCTCGAGCTGCTGCTGGGTGAGGGACAAGCCCCAGGCTGATGTTGTCTGTGCTAACAGGTCCATTCGCTGTGCCACTCCGGCTGGTGCGCGTCCACCGGTGTATCTGCTACCGGTACAGGGAGTTGCGCTCGATATAGGCGATGACCGCGTCGGGCATCATGTAGCGGACTGGGCGTCCCTCGGCGATGCGGCGGCGCAGGTCGGAGCTTGATATCTCGAGCCGCGGCCCGTCGATGACCGTGATCTGGTCGGTGACCTCGGGGAGATGGTGCCGGAGGACTTCGAGGTTCGGCGTGTGTCCCGGGCGGGCCATCGCGACGATGTGCGCGAGCTGTGGGATACGGCGGGCCTCGTGCCAGCGGTGCATATCGGCGAGGGTGTCGGCGCCGAGGATGAAGTGCAGCTCGCCGAATCCCGCGAGGCTCAGCTGCTCAAGTGTAGTGACGGTGTACGAGAGGCCGGGGCGCTCGACCTCGATCGGCGAGACGTCGAGGGCGCTGTTATCGGCGCAGCCCAGGCGCGCCATCTCGAGGCGCTGCATTGGCGTGGCGACGTGGGAGCCGTTCTTGAGCGGCTGGCGGCCGGCTGGCACCAGCAGGACCTTGTCGAGGCGCAGGGCACTGCGGGCCTCCTCGGCGATCGCGAGGTGGCCGTGGTGGAGGGGGTCAAACGTGCCTCCTAAGATTCCGGTGCGCTCAGTCATGCGGCGGATTATAGCACGGGCTTCAGCCGTGGGTCGCAGACAGCACGACACGAAGACCTGTGGGGCCTTCGTGTCGTGCTTGCGTCTCTGTCAGGGCTAGTCAGGCGTACTCGAGCTCGATCTCAGCGCCCTCCTGGAGGAGGTCCCACACCAGCCACGCGGCGGCACGGCGATCGTCGTCGGTCAGGTCGCTGATGTAGGGCGCGATGAGCTCGGCCACATCGCGGCGCGTGAGCGCGTAGGCGCGCTGCCCGAGCCGCTGGTACATCTGGAGCGCGAGCAGGTCGCTGAGCTCGTGCAGGTCGCGCTCGGGGAGGGCCTGTGTTGTGGAGTAGGCTCTTCCGCGCATGGTGTGCCTCGTGCCCGTCTAGCTCATGTAGTCATCGTTGGCGCGCCGGCGCGACTGGGTCTGGCGATCGTGGTGCCGCTGCTCAGCGGGGGCGGTTCGCGCGGGGCGATCAGATCGCTCCTGAGCGGCTGGGAGGCGTGGTACGCGCTGGTCCTGACGCTCGTCGTAGAGCGCCTGGGTGCGTGGATCGTACTGCTCCTGCTCCTCCTCAACGGTGAGCGTCGTGCTGGAGAGGCTGTCACTGATGTACTCGAGCACGTCGCGGATATCCTCGTTGTCGTCGAGCATGCCGTCGAAAGGCATCGCGACACCCGAGACTGTCTTGACCGTCTGGCCGACTTCTTTGAGCGTCTTGTCAATGCCGGTGACGAGCGAGCGCATCACCGCCGCCAGCTCCTCGCGCTCCTGCACCGTGAGGTTGGCGAAGCCGACGAGCGCCTTCTCCTGCGCCCGCAGCAGTGTCGCACGCAGGATCGCGATGTCCGCCTGAGTCTGCAGCTCGTAGCGCTTCACCAGGTGAGCCTGGCGCACCTGCTCGACGAGCTCATCGCTCGAGACGGGCGTCCAGAGCAGAGCCGGGATGATCACGAAGCCGATGATGCCGATCAGCATCTGCTGGTTTACCAGGTTCGTATCCGCCACGACCGGCTGTGCGGACCACCAGGACCACTGGATCTGGTAGCTGTAGTACAGCAGATAGAGGGCGCAGCCGATGATCACTGGGAACGCCCAGGTACGCGCGTTGACTTTCTGGAGCAACATGCCTGCTGGGGACCATGGGATCAGGAATGAGACGAGAGAGGGTGGGGCGAGGACGAGGATGGCAGTGTAGGCTGCAGCGACGATCCAATTGCTGGTGAGTTGCGACTGGACTCCCCACCAGTACGCAGCAGAGCCACCCATTGAGATAACCGCCAGAACGGCGAGAAGTGTCTTTGAGGTGAACTGAAAGCCGGTGGGGCGCCGACGCTGTCCACGCATCATATCCAGATAGCGACTGCTCACAGCACCAGGCTCCTTACTGAGCGTGCTCGTACAATATCCACAGAAACTATACCTACTTTAATCTTTTTGTAACGCATCAAGATACGCTCGATTTGATAACGATTTTTTTGCTTGATGTAGATACATATTATACACGACTATGGCACCCGCACCGCATTAGAATTCAGGATGAATGCCTCAACTGTTTCGGTGTAGCCGGCCACCTCCATGCGTTGCCGCACCGCATCTGAAATTGCCGTCAGGCCGAAGTCGCCGTTGATCCGGTACGGGACTTCGAACGCTGCTTCGCCCGTGGGGCGGAACGTGAACGTGGCCTGAACTGGGAAGCTGCCGCGCACCAGTCCGATTTCGAGCACTTGCGCTGTTTGTGGGTCCCACCACAGGAGCGGTACCGGTTCTATGGCTGTGTATTGCAGCTTCTCCTCGAGCACGGTGCGATCCATCTGCTGCGCCCGCCAGCGCTCCTCGCTCGTGCGTGGCAGTGGTGTGGCCGGGATGATTATGAACGCAGGTGTTGCAGTCGCCGGGACAGGTATCGGAGTTGGGCTGACGGGCACCGCTGTAGCCGATGGAGTGATCGTCGCAGGTAGCGTCTGCGTCGGCGGCGATGTGCTTGTGGCGGGAGCGGCAGGAGGTGAAAGCTGCTCTGTGGCCGCTTCAGCCGGAGGAGGTGTTGCCGTGACGTCAGAAGCCTCTTGTGTCGCTCGCTCACCTGAGAGCGCCGTCGCTGTCTGACGTGCTGCCTGACTGACTAACGGTGTCCGCTCCGGAGTCGGTGTGCCGGCCGGCAGGCGGAGCGGCTCGCCGCAGCTCATGAGCAGGAGCAGCAAGAGGAGAGCGAGGGATCGGCGCACAGTGTGATCATCAACTTTCGGCCTGATATACAGAATAATAGCACGTGTGTTCTGTCTTGTCTACAACAGATTTCCTGCGTGGATGTGGTTCTGGCCACCAGTCGTACGAGAATACATCGCGCTCGACAGCCAAACCCCCCGCGAGAATAGAACGTGCTACAAAACAAACAGGAAGTGTAAAAACACCTAAATTGTAGCGTGGTGGCGTTTTGTTGTCAAGTGTATCGGTAATCAGTGGCTGTAATCGGCAAGGATGCGCATAATCCTTGTTCAATGGTTTATACATAAAGATTGAGATTTTTACGCGTGTACTCTAGTGCCGCCTGTGTAGACCTGTGATGAGGCCACAGAGGTCACCG
>JBDLTZ010000040.1:0-17136 GCA_039805565.1 Chloroflexota bacterium
GACCCGCCGACTACCGCGGCCGAGACCTACGTTACCAGTCAGGACACGCCGCTGACGATCGCTGCCCCCGGCGTGCTAGCGAATGACATAGACATAGACGGCGACGCGCTGAGCGTGGCGCTCGTGAGCGGCCCGTCCGACGGGACCCTGGTCCTCAACGCTGACGGCTCGCTGACCTACACGCCCGCCGACGGGTTCAACGGACCTGACAGCTTCACCTACCGCGTGACCGACGCCATCGTGACCTCGCCTCCCATCACAGCGACGGTGCGTGTCGGGCACTCGTACGCGGTGATGGCGCCCATGGTACGCGGCAAGCCCAGCGCGCCGGACCTGGTGGCCTCACTTGCCCTGACGCCGGACACCAACAGCTTCGCCGCCGGCCAGCAGGTGCTCGCGACGGTCACGATCACCAACACTGGCACCGGCGCGACCGAGTCCGGCTTCTGGGTGGACCTGTACGTGCACCCAAGCAGGATGCCGGCGACCAACCTGCGCTGGGATCGCATCTGTGGTATCGACCCGTGCCGTGGCATCGCCTGGTACGTCAGCCGCTCGCTCGCACCTGGCCAGAGCATCACGCTGCACTCGCTGCGCGGCAGCTACGTCGAGGAAGCGACCGTGTGGGATGGGCGTCTCCCGGCCGGCACACGTAGCCTGTACGTCTACGTGGATAGCTGGAACCCCTCGGTGGACACCGGCGCGATCCGCGAGCTCGACGAAGCGAATAACCTCTTCGGACGTACCAACATGACCGTGGCGGGTGTGGCCGTTGCGCCAAAACAGGGGGCGGTTGAGCTCCCTGCGCGCCCGCTCGCGCCACAGCAGTAGAGAGAGAGGAAGCATATGCGCAGATCATTCGCCAGCGTTCTGGTCGCCTGCGGCGCGATCATGGCCCTGTTCGGTGTCGGCGGCTGGACCGGCTCGGGCGTCGCGTCCGCGCAGGTCGTCGTGCCGCAGCCCTCGCCGCGCCCGCCAGTCCGCAGCGGCGACGACGGGTCGAGCAGCGCGGTGATCGCGCCCGACACCGGCCGCGTCACCGGGACGGTGATCAATGTGACTACGGGCGCTCCCGTGGCAGGCGTTCAGGTGATCGTCGGCGGGGAGCTCGTGACGACCGACGCCAACGGTAACTACGACCACTGGATGCCGATCGGCAGCTACGTGCTGCAGGTGGTGCCTGACCCCTCGCTCGGCCAGGCCGCGCAGCCCGCGCTGACGGTAGTTGTCAGGGCACGCGAGGTGACGGTCCAGCACCTGGGGATGCAGGGCGCGGTGGTGGCGCCCCCGTCGACGGATCTGCCCGCCGTGGCGCCGGCCCCGGCGGCGGTGGAGGCCGCGGCCGCTCCGGTGGAGGCCGTGCCCGCTCCGGTGGAGGCTGCGGCCGCTCCGGTGGAGGCCGCCTCCGCCGACCCCGCGCTCGACGGCCCGCGCACGCTGCCGCGTACCGGCCTTGAGGCGGATGGCAGCTGGGTGTGGGTTGGCGGTGGAATGCTGCTGGTGCTCGCGGGCTGGGTGCTTTTTGGCCTGCCGGTGGCCCGCCTGGCGCCGGCCCTCTCGCGCCGGCCGCAGCTCCCTGCCGGCTTCGACAGTGGCGCGATGCTCGCCTCGCTCCTCGGCGCCCGTGACACTTCGCGAGCGCCCAGGGATGAGCTGCTCGAGGAGCTCTTCGCCAGCGACGAGATCAGGCGGAGGTAGCCTGGGCTGAGCGGCCGGGAGCTGCGGCCCTCCAACGAAAAACACCTGCGCTACTGCAGGTGTTTTTCGTTGGAGCGGTTGAGCCGTGCCAGAGAAGCCAGCAGAAGGGGTGGCGTCCGAACTGAGCCACCCCTTCCCTATCACACCACTTCGCCCACGACCTCCCGCTCGAAGGTGAAGCCTGCGCCGGAGTCCGCATCCACCAGGATCGTGTCCCCCTCGCGGAACTGCGCCTGGAGCAGGCTCAGCGCCAGCGGGTTCTGGATGCGCTGCTGGATCACCCGCTTCAGCGGCCGCGCCCCGAACACCGGGTCGTAGCCCTCCTCAGCCAGCCGGCGGCGGGCCGCCTCCGTCAGCTCCAGCGTCAGCTTGCGGTCGTGCAGGAGCTTCCGCAGCCGCCCAAGTTGGATCTCCACGATCTGCCCGATCTGGTTGCGGCTCAGCGGTGTGAACACGATCACCTCGTCGATGCGGTTCAGGAACTCCGGCAGCAGCTCGCCGCGCAGCTCCTCGAGCACGGCACTGCGGATCGCCTCCTGGCCCAGGCCGCGCTGCGTCATGTCCTGGATCGTCGGGCTGGCGATGTTGCTCGTCATAATGACGACAGTGTTCTTGAAGCTCACGACTCGGCCCTGGCCGTCCGTCAGCCGCCCGTCGTCGAGCACCTGGAGCAGCACGTTGAACACATCGGGGTGCGCCTTCTCGACCTCATCGAACAGCAGCACAGTGTACGGCTTGCGGCGCACCGCCTCGGTCAGCTGGCCGCCCTCGTCGTAGCCGACGTAGCCGGGGGGCGCGCCGATCAGCCGCGCCACGGCGTGCTTCTCCATGTACTCCGACATATCGAGCCGCACCATGGCCTGCTCGTCGTCGAACAGAAACTCCGCCAGCGCGCGCGCCAGCTCGGTCTTGCCCACGCCGGTAGGTCCGAGGAACAGGAACGAGCCGAGCGGCCGGTTCGGGTCCTGAAGTCCAGAGCGCGCGCGCCGCACGGCGTTTGCCACCGCCGACACCGCCTCATCCTGGCCCACCACCCGCTTGTGCAGGCGCTCCTCCATCCTGATCAGTTTCTCGACCTCGCCCTCGAGCATGCGCGCCACCGGCACGCCGGTCCAGCGTGAGACCACCTCGGCCACGTCCTGCGAGTCCACCTCCTGCTTCAGCAGGGCGTCCCCTGTGCCGGCCTGCGCCTCGGTCTCGGCCAGCTGGCGCTCGAGCTGCGTCAGTGTGCCGTACTGCAGCTCCGCGGCCCTGTTGTAGTCGTACTCGCGCTGCGCCCGCTCGATCTGCACGCGGGTCTGCTCGATCTGCTCCTTGATGCTGCTGATGCGCTCGTTCACGCTGCGCTCGCGCTGGATCTGAGCGTCCAGGGCCGCGCGCTGCTCGCGCAGGTTCGCCAGCTCCTGCTCCAGCTTCCCCAGCCGCTCCTGGCTGGCGCGGTCCTTCTCGCGCTTCAGCGCCTCGCGCTCGATCTCGAGCTGCATCTGGCGGCGCTTGAGGGCATCGAGCTCCTGCGGGTCGCTGGTCTGCTCCATCCGCAGCCGGGCGGCCGCCTCGTCCACCAGGTCGATCGCCTTGTCGGGCAGGAAGCGGTCGGCGATGTAGCGGTCCGACAGCACCGCCGCGGCCACGATCGCGCCGTCGGTGATCCGCACCTTGTGGTGCGCCTCGTAGCGCTCCTTCAGGCCGCGCAGGATCGAGATCGTGTCCTCCACCGTCGGCTGGTCCACCACCACCGGCTGGAAGCGGCGCTCGAGCGCGGCATCCTTCTCGATGTGCTTGCGGTACTCGTCCAGCGTGGTGGCGCCCACCATGTGCAGCTCGCCGCGCGCCAGCATCGGCTTGAGCATGTTGCCGGCGTCCATCGCGCCCTCGGCCGCGCCCGCGCCCACCACCGTGTGCAGCTCGTCGATGAACAGGATGACGTCCTCGCGCTCCTGGATCTCCTTCAGCACCGCTTTGAGCCGCTCCTCGAACTCGCCGCGGTACTTGGCGCCGGCGATCAGGGCGCCCATGTCCAGGCTCACTACCGTCTTGTCCTTGAGCGCCTCGGGCACGTCGGTGCGGACGATGCGCTGCGCCAGACCCTCGACGATCGCAGTCTTGCCGACGCCCGGCTCACCGATCAGCACCGGGTTGTTCTTGGTGCGCCGGCTCAGGATCTGGATCACGCGCCGGATCTCCTCGTCCCGGCCGATCACCGGGTCGAGCTTGCCGCGCCGCGCCAGCTCCGTCAGGTCGCGCCCGTACTGCTCGAGCGCCGCGTAGGTCCCCTCGGGGTTTGCGCTGGTCACGCGCTGGGCGCCGCGCACCTCGCGCAGGGCGCCCAGCAGCTTCTCGCGCGTGAGGCCCGCCTGCTTCAGCAGCCGCTCGGCCGCGCCGCCCGCGTGCTGCAGGGTGGCGAGCAGGAGGTGCTCGGTGCTCACGTACTCGTCGCCGAACTGCGCCAGCTCGTCGTGCGCGCGGGTCACCACCGTGTTGAGGCGGCTGGAGTACTGGATCTGGACGTTCTGGCCGCTCACGCGCGGGAAGCGGTTCAGCTCCGGCCGCATCGCCTGTGCCAGGGCGCCGGGCGCGATGTTCAGCTTCTCCAGCACGCGCGGCACCACGCCGTCGCCCTGCTCGAGCAGGGTCAGTAGCAGGTGCTCGGGCTCCACCTGGCTGTTGCCGTTGTTGCGGGCGAGCGCCTGCGCGCCGAGCAGCGCCTCCTGGCTCTTCTCCGTAAAACGGTTCGTATTGAACGACATAGACTATCTCCTCTCGTGAGTTGCTGCGTTTAGGATAGCACGCAGCCGTTAGAGGAGCGTTAGCGCAGCATATGAGCTGTTTATATTCTAGTTGACACCGCGCCGCCGCGCCTCGTCCAGGATCACGGCGGTGGCCGTAGCGCCCACCCGCGTCACCCCCAGCGCCCGCACACGCAGCAGGTCGTCGAGCGTCCGCACGCCGCCCGCGGCCTTCACCTGCACCTGCGCCGGGCTATGCTCGCGCATCAGCGCCAGGTCGTGGTCGGTGGCGCCCAGGTAGCCGTAGCGCCCGTCGTCGCCACGCACGAAGCCGTAGCCGGTTGAGGTCTTGACGAAGTCGGCCCCCGCCTCGGCGCAGATCCGGCACAGCTCGATCTTCGGCGCGTCACCGGGCAGAAAGTCGTTCTCGAAGATCACCTTGATGATCGCCCCGCGTGCGTGGGCCGCCTCGGTGAGAGTCCGCACCTCGTGTGCCACGTAGGCCCAGTCGCCGCTCAGGACCTTGCCCACATTCACCACAACGTCCAGCTCGTGCGCGCCCTCGTCGCAGGCGCGCATGAGCTCGGCCAGCTTGATCTCCGGCACGCTCGAGCCGTGCGGGAAGCCGATCACCGTGCCCACCAGCACGCCGGAGCCGGCCAGCAGCTCGCGCGCCAGCGGTACGGCGTACGGCTTGATGCACACCGAGGCCACGTCGTAGCGCCGGGCGAGCTCGCACCCCTGCCGCAGCTCGTCGTCGGTCATGGTGGGGCTGAGCAGTGAGTGGTCGATCATCTTGGCAAGCGTCTGCATGGGGGTCTCCTTCTCGCTACAACCGCCGTGCGAACACAAAAGCCATTGCGAGGCGGCCGAGGCTGCTAAGGGCGAAAAGCAGCGTGTACTGCGTCAGCGCGATTGGGCCGAGCATGATCACCGCCGGGCCGATCGCGCTCGCCAGCCCACCGCCGATCAAGCCCGCCAGAAAGGTGCCCAGGCCGCTCATCGCCCCGTAGGACGCCACATAGGCGCCGCGCCCCTCGGCTGGCGCGCGGTCCATCACCAGGTTAAGCAGCCCCTGGGTGATCCCCGGCCAGAACACCCCGGCGAAGATCGAGGTCAGCCAGAGCGGCAGCAGAAAGGTAGGCGTCGACAGCACCCAGCCCCAGGGCAGCAGCGAGGCCCCCAGCACCGAGCCTATCAGGACAACGCGGTCGCCCAGCCGGTCCTGCAGCCGGCCGATATACGGCTGTGTGATGATCGATACCGCGCTGGTGGCCACCCCGAAAAGCGCCAGCATCGTGTACGAGAGCCCGAGGGACTGGATGCCGTAGGCGTTGAAGAACGGCCCGGAGATGCCGGTGACGACCGCCCACCCGCCGGCGGCCACGCTGAGGGTGCGGAAGCGTGGGTGGCGCAGCGGGGCGCTGAAGAGCTCGCGCACGTTCACCCGCGCCTTGCGGGCCGTCGGCGGCTCGGCCTGGAACGAGAGCGCCACCAGCCCCGCCAGCGCCAGCGCCAGCGAGGCCCCGAAGATGATCGCGTAGCCGGCCGCGTCGTCCCCGGCAGCGCGGTAGCTGTCCAGCAGCTGCCCCGCCAGCCACGTGCTGGCCATCGCGCTCACGCTGCAGATCGTGTTGCGGACGCCGAAGTAGCTCCCGCGCTGCCGCGGTGGCACCAGGTCGCTCATCCAGCTGGTCCAGGCGTTGGCGGCGATGCCAATCAACGCCTGTGAGAGCGCCAGCAGCAGGATGAAGATCGCCAGCGCGCCCGCGCCCAGTGCTGGAAGAAATGGCAGAGCGGCGATCAGCGCCCAGAGCGAGCGGCTGATCGCCGCTGTCCAGACGGTGAGCGCGCGCCGGTTGCCGAGCCGCTCCTCGAGGTAGGCCCCCACGAACTGGAACAGCTGGCTGACGAAGGGCAGCGCCCCGAGGACGCCAAGCTCGAACGGCCCGGCGCCGAGCAGCAGCGCGAAGCCCGTGAGGAAGGCCCCCATCGTGACGTTGATGTGCGGGGTGGAGAGCACGCCCTCCACCACCGAAAGGCGTAGCCCGCGCCGGACGGCGCTGGGCGGGAGCCGAGAATCTACCGGGTCGAGCGTGGCTGGGCTCCGCGCGCCCTGGCTCCGGGTGCGGAGGCGCTCGAGTACGTTCATGGTTGTCGTCTCTGTGATTCGGCCGGGCCTGTCGCCGGCGCGCCTCATCATACCGCATCCATATCGGTCTGCCGCGCCGCAGAAAGAATCTGCTACTATTTGATGCACTTTGCTAGGCTTCTGCGGCCGGGGTGTGGGCCACAGGCCCCGCACGTTGGAATAGGGGTCTGGCCTCCCTGCACCCTCCATAGCTGAAAGCGAAAGAGATCACCAATGGAGTTCATCATCGCACTCGTGGGGCTGCTGCCCGGCCTGCTGATCGGGGTGCTCCTGGGCGTCGTACTGCTGCGGCCGCGGCTCCAGCGCGCCGAGGAGTCGTTGGCGGCCTCCAGGCGGGCCGAGCAGGAGGCCCGGGCTCAGGCTGAGCGCGAGACCGCCCAGGCAGCCCAGGCGCAGAAGGCGCTCGCTGAGGCTAAGGCCGAGACGGAGCGCCTACGCATCGAGCTGGTCTCCTTGCGCGGCACGATCCAGCGCACCGCCGCCGAGAATGACCGCCTGCGCATGGAGGTGCTGATGGCGCGCAAGGACAACTAGCCCGTCCGTGCGTGCTTCTACCCGATCGCTGCCATTCTGCAACTCACTGGGCGGGCCGGCGGTGCTACACTGGAGTTCGCACTGCGCGCCACTCTCCCGTAGGATACGCTCATGGCAGACCGCTCCCCCGCGCCGGCCGACATCATGATCGTCGACGACACGCTGCTCAACCTGCGGCTGCTGTGCGCGCTCCTCGCTGAGCGCGGCTACACGGCGCGCATGTTCACTCGGGGAGGGCAGAGCCTCGTCGAGCACGCGCTCACCGGGGCGCTCCTCTCGGTGGGGGTGGTTGTTGTCCTCACCGTACTCGTAACGAACGCCAGCACGCGCTAGCCCGAGCCAGTCATCCACGTCCGCCCCGCACTCTGTTTGTCGGGGCTCGGCCAGAGGCCCTGCCGCCTTAGGAGAACCACATGCTGTCCTCATCCCTGAGCGTCGCGCTGTACGGCGAGTCGCTGATGCTGGCCTGCCTCGAAGCCACTATGTCCGGCCGCCCGGGCATGGCCGTCTGGCGGCCATGCGCTACGATGCCGCCCTCCCGCACACCGGACCTGCTGGTGGTCGATCGGGACCTACGCGACACGCTCGCCGTGACCTCGCTGCGCCGCCGCTTCCCAGACGCCCCGCTGGTGGCGCTCGACCCGCACGACGCTGATACGGCGATGCTTCTCGCGCTCGGGCCGGAGCAGCTGTTGCGCGCTGTCGCCCTCGCGGCGATCGCGGACGAGGATATGCTGGGGTAACCCCTTGTAGCGCCTCGGCGCCATCTCCAGAGTGACATAACAATTTGCCGTGACGTACCTGAGAGATGCCGTCGCCATACTGCGAAGCTTGCTTATACGCCTCGCTCGACTCGCAGAACAACACCATCTTTGGGATGGACTCGAAGGATAGCGACGGCGATGGTGACCTGATGGAGTACCTCAAGCAGTAGCCAGCGGTGAGAGGGGAGATATTCCCTGCCGTTTGCCGGGAAATACATCCTATGCAAGGCATTGACAAACATACGTCAGAATGATAAAATCCACCTTCGGTAGGGGAGTAGCCTCCCGCATCAAAGCGGGAAGTATAGTCGTCAATACGGGGTTCGCCCCCGGCTGTACAGCGCGAGAGCGACAGGCGAGACCACCACAGCAGGTATGCCGTGGAGGTTTCGTCTTTTTGATTCTCTACGGTCACGCACATCGTTTTGTCACCACCTCTGCGGCTGGAAAGAAAGGACTCCCCGGAATGGACATGATTTGGCTGTGGGTCGGTTTCAACCTCTTCGTGCTCGCCATGCTCGCGCTCGACCTCGGCGTGTTTCATCGCGACTCTCACGTGGTCTCCGTCAAGGAAGCGGCGGTCTGGAGCGTGGTGTGGATCAGCCTGGCGCTCGCTTTCAACGGTCTGATTTTTATGTTTTGGGACCGTCTCGTGCCAGGCAGCGAGTACACCTCGAGTGAGGCCGGCCTCGCGTTTCTCACCGGTTACCTGATCGAGAAGTCGCTGAGTGTTGACAATATCTTTGTCTTCGTGCTGATCTTCACCTACTTCGCTGTCCCGGCAAAGTACCAGCACCGCGTGCTCTTCTGGGGTATCATCGGCGCGCTGCTGATGCGCGGCACGATGATCGGCGTGGGCGCGGCGCTGATCAAGCAGTTCCACTGGATCATCTGGATCTTCGGCGCCTTCCTGATCTACACCGGCATCAAGATGGCGTTCCACAAGAACGAGGAGCTGCACCCCGAGGACAACCCGCTGATCAAGCTCTTCCGCCGCATGATGCCGGTGACGGAGAAGTACGAGGGCGACAAGTTCTTCGTGCGGCGCGCCGGGGTGCTGATGGCCACGCCGCTGTTCCTGGTGCTGCTGATGGTCGAGACCACCGACCTGATCTTCGCAGTGGATTCGATCCCGGCGATCTTCGCCGTGACGCAGGACCCCTTCCTGGTCTACACCTCGAACGTGTTCGCCATCCTGGGTCTGCGCTCGCTCTACTTTGTGCTGGCCGGCGTGGTGCACAAGTTCTACTACCTGAAGCTCGGCCTGTCGGTGGTGCTGACGTTCGTCGGCTTCAAGATGCTGCTGCCGGACTTCAGCCGCATGCTGCTGGGCGTGAGCTACAAGATCCCGACCGAGATCTCGCTCGGCGTGGTGGCGGGCATCCTGACGGTGGCGGTGGTGGCCTCGATGATCCGCGCGCGCAGCGCTGCGGCCCCCGAGCTCCTCGATCCCGCGCCGACCACCCCGCGTGAAATTGCGTAATGTGTGCAAACCCTTGACGTGGCAGCTGGGACGTGTTACCATTACGTGTAGGGGAGTAGCCACCTGACACAACAGGCGGGCGGTCGTCATCACGGGGCACAACCCCCGGCCGCCCATCGGCACACGATGTGCGATTGGCGAGACCAGCAGCGGCGCGGCCGTGGCGGTCTCGCCTTTTTGTATAGGAGTCCAGAATGAGCTGGTCGTTTCCGATCGCCCGCGTGGCGGGGATCGATATCAAAGTCCATGTGACGTTCTTCTTAATCCTGGTGCTCGGCGCTGTGCAGGGCGCGGGCGCGAACGGCCTGATGGGCGCTCTCTTCGGCGTGCTGCTGATGCTGCTGCTGTTCCTGTGCGTGACGCTGCACGAGCTCGGGCACAGCATCACGGCGCAGCGGCTCGGCATCCCGGTGCGCGAGATCGTGCTGCTGCCGCTGGGCGGGGTGGCGCTGATGTCGCGCAACCCCACCAAGGCCTGGCACGAGTTGCTGATCGCCGCCGCCGGCCCACTGGTGAACGTGGTGATCGCCGCTGTGCTGCTGCTGGTGGCCGGCACGGCCGCCGCTGCGGGGCGGATCGACCTCGACGCGCTCCAGCTGCGCCCGGCGAGCCTTGAGCCCTCTGCCACCTCGCTGCTGCTCTGGCTGATCTACGCCAACGTCGCCCTGGTGCTGTTCAACATGATCCCAGCCTTCCCGCTCGACGGCGGGCGCATCTTCCGGGCGCTCATGGCCCTGGCGATCGGCTTCCCCCGGGCCACCCGCGTGGCGACGGCGGTGGGCCAGATCATCGCGATCGTACTGGGTGTCTACGGTGTGACGAGCGGCAACTTCGTGCTGGCCCTGGTGGCGGTGTTCATCTTCTTCGGCGCCGGCCAGGAGAACGCCGAGGGCCAGGCGCGCACGATGCTGACGACGCTGCGCGTTGGAGACGCCTACAACCGCTACGCGCTCACGTTGAGCGCGAGCGACCGGGTCAGCAAGGTGGTGAGCTACATCCTCACTAGCTACCAGCCGGACTTCGCGGTGATCCACGGCGGTGGGCCGGCCGGCATCGTGACGCGCGACGATGTGCTGCGGGCGCTGGCCACCGGCGGCGGCGATGCCTTCGTGACGCAGATCATGCAGCGCAACTTCGTACGGGTGGACGCGAACGAGACGCTGGACCGGGTGCGCGAGATCATGGCAGAGCGCGGGGTGCGCATTGTGGCTGTCTACAGCGGTGAAGCGTACCTGGGCCTCGTGAGCCTGGACGACATGGCTGAGGCGCACGCGGTGCTGACCTTCATGGAGCGCCAGAAGAATGGCGTCGGGCGTCAGCAGCCCACCTCGCCGCAGACGCCGTCGGGGGGTGTTCCGGGCGACGAGGGCGCGGCGCCCGCCGGAGTGACGACCTGGTCGGATGTGCCGGGCGGGGCGACGGTAGGGGCACAGGAGCGGGAGGAGCCCGAGGTCTCGCCGGAGCGGACTGTGGCGGAGCCTGAGGTCTCGCCGGAGCGGACTGTGGCGGAGCCCGAGGTCTCGCCGGAGCGGCGGGCGCTGGAGCAGGAGCTGCAGGCGAAGCGCCGCCGGCTGTACGCGCTGGACATGCAGTACCGCTACTTCGGCAGCAATACCCCGCCACAGATCACGGCGGAGCTGGAGCAGCTGCGGCGCGATGTGGCCGAGCTCGAGGCAAGGACGAGCGCTGAAGGCTGAACGCCGACCGCTGAACGCTGAGCGCTAAATAGGCCGGGGAGCGATCGGAGCTGTACCGTTTCGCTCTCTCCCCGTCGCTGCAGCGTTTGGCGTTTCTCGTTTATCGTTCGCTAAGCCGCCATGACAGCGCGGTGTAGCGGTGCGCCACGCGGTTATTCTTTACAGCCATGGCGAGCGCGCGCCGGTCCCCGGCCAGCACCACCAGCTGCTTGGCGCGCGTCACGCCTGTGTACACCAGGTTGCGCTGGAGCAGGACGTAGTGCTGGGTGAGCAGCGGCATGACGACGCAGGGATACTCGGCGCCCTGCGATTTGTGGACCGAGATGGCGTAGGCGAGCGTCAGCTCGTCCAGCAGCCCGAAGTCGTAGGCTACGTCGCGCACGCCGTCGTAGCGGACGGTGAGCAGCTGCTCCTCGTGATCGATCGCCGCCACCTCCCCGATATCCCCGTTGTAGACGTCCAGGTCGTAGTTGTTGCGCTGCTGGAGCACGCGGTCGCCCACGCGGAAGACCGTGGCGCCGAAGCGGTGCTCGGCTAGGCCCGGCGCCGCTGGGTTCAGCGCCTCCTGGAGCGCGGCGTTGAGCCCGGCCACGCCCGCCGCTCCGCGGTGGGTGGGGGTGAGCACCTGGATATCGCGGCGCGGGTCCAGACCGAAGCGCGCTGGGGCACGCCGGGCCACCAGGTCCACCACCAGCTCGGCGCAGCGCTCCGGCTCCGGCTCGGGGAAGAAGAAGAAGTCGTCGAACCCTGCGCCCTCCTGCCCGCCCGCGCGCGGCATCTCACCGCGGTTGATGCGGTGCGCGTTGGTCACGATTCCGCTGCCCTCGGCCTGGCGGAAGATCGCGTCGAGGTGTACGCTCGGCACTGCCCCGCTCTCCAGGATGTCGCGCAGGACGCGCCCGGCTCCCACGCTAGGGAGCTGATCCGCGTCGCCCACCAGCAGCAGGTGAGCGTCAGGCGGGACAGCCTTGAGCAGGTGGTTGGCCAGCAGCACGTCGAGCATGCTCACCTCGTCCACCACCACCACGCGCGCCTCAAGCGGGTTCTCGGCGTTGCGCTTGAAGTGTGGCCCGCCCACCGGCGAGAACTCCAGCAGCCGATGGATGGTCTTGGCCTCGGCCCCGGCGGCCTCACTCAGGCGCTTGGCGGCGCGGCCGGTGGGTGAGGCCAGCACGAACGGGTCGCCGCGCTGCTTGAGCGACATGATCACCGTGCGTAGCGAGGTGGTCTTCCCGGTACCCGGTCCGCCCGTCAGCACGCTGACCTTCTGCGTGAGCGCCATAACCACCGCCTCGCGCTGGCGCTCGGTGAGGCCGATGCCCCGGCGGTCGGCGAGGTGCTGGAACACGCGCGGCCAGTTGGCGGCCCCATAGAAGCCGGCGATCGAGGAGGGCGCGGCCATGAGCTCGTGGATACGGGCGGCGACGCCGCGCTCGGCGTGAAAGAACGGCAGCAGGTAGACGAGGCGCTCGCCGTCCCTGCGCTCGACGTGGACCTCGCGCGTGATAGCGATTGCGTCGAGCACGGCCGCCACGTCGGCCCCGGGCACCTCCAGCAGCTTCGTGGCCTGTCCCACCAGCTCGTCCCACGGCAGGAAGCAGTGGCCGTCGTCGGCGGCCTGGCTGAGGGCGTAGCGCAGCCCGGCCCCTACGCGCTGCGGCGAGTCGTGGGGGATGCCGACGCTCTGCGCGATGCGGTCGGCGGTGAGGAACCCGATGCCGTAGACGTCATCCGCCAGGCGGTAGGGGGTCTCGCGCACCACCGCGAGCGCCTGGTCGCCGTACTGCTTGTAGATCCGCACCGCGAGACCGGGCGCGATCTGGAGCTCCTGCAGGAAGATCATGATCGCCTTGATCTGCTGCTGCTCCTCCCATGCGCGGGCGATACGCGCGACGCGCTTGGGCCCGAGGCCGGGCACCTCGCGCAGCCGCTCCGGTGTGTGGTCGATCACGTCGAGCGTCTCGGCGCCGAAGGTGTCCACGATGCGCCGCGCCGTGACCGGGCCGACCCCCTTGATCAGGCCGGAGCCGAGGTAGCGGCGGATGCCCTCGACGGTGGCGGGCAGGACGGTGCGGTAGCGCTCGACCTCGAACTGTCGCCCGTGCTCGGGGTGGTCGACCCAGCGGCCCTCGAGCTCGACGGACTCGCCGACCTGGGCGCCGAGGAGCTTGCCGACGATCGTGACGAGGTAGCCGCGGTCGCGCGGCTGGACGCGGGCGACGGTGTAGCCGTCGGTGTCGCTCTGGTAGGTGATGCGCTCGAGGACGCCGCTGATCTGAGGCATAGGGTGATTCTGGATTTTGATTGTTGGATGTGGTTCATTGTAGCATCGGCGGAGGTGATGCGGGGTCGGTGCGGGGACGATGCAGGGGCGGTGGGGCAGGGGCGCAGCAGCATACGACTCTCTGCGCTGAAGGGATCATGTGATGTTGCTGCGCCCTTACGCTGACGCCGCCGCCGACACCGACGCCGCCGACGACCCGACGACCCGGTGACACATCAGCCGTGCTGTCTCCGCGTCCCTGGCACGCGAGTTGCGATTTTATGAGAAGGAGGCGCCGGCCGTGGCACGGCGCCGCAGCAGGATGACTCACCGGAGGTGGTCTATGGTCGCGATCAACGGCAACGAGTTCGGTCTCCTCGAGCTGATCGTGTGGCTGGTCGTGGGCGCGATCTGCGGCGTGATCGGCGAGGCCCTGGTGGGGTACAGCCCCGGCGGCCTGGTCGTATCGATCGTGGTGGGGCTGGTAGGGGCGCTGATCGGCACCTGGCTGGCGCGCCAGCTCGGCCTGCCCTCGCTGCTGACGTTCTCCTACGGCGGGCAGACGATCGAGCTGCTCTGGACAATCCTCGGTGCCGCGCTGCTGGTGCTGCTGATGAGTCTCATCCGCAGGCCGAGGCGCACTTACCGCAGGACGTGAGCCGTGAGGCTTGAGGCTTGAGGCGTCAGAGCTGCCCTCGGCGTACCGTGAGATGCATCGCTTTCGGGCATCAGGTTTTCTCTGCCCGTAGCTCGTGGTTCACGTCTCGTGGCTCACGGCTGCGGGTGAACCACTCACGGGCGCACTCGACGCACAGCATCACCCGGTTGTCGAGCGCCCAGCGATCGCCGCCCCGCTCGGGCATGCGCAGGTAGTGGGCGCCGAGCGTGACCCCCGCGAGGCCACAGCGCTCGCACCGACCTGCGGCCCGCCTGCGCAGGCGGCGGTCAAAGTTCGGCGGGTGGAGGTCCAGCGCGAGGTGCACAGTGAGGCCCGCGGCCACGGGGCGCAGCGCCGGGACCAGCAGCGCCAGCAGCCATACCAGCGGCAGCGTGAGCTCAGCGCGGTGGGCGATCGAGCGCAGCGAGCCGTAGCGCGGGCGGGTGTCACCGCGCCGGATCACCGTGTGGCGGCGCCGGTCGTAGCGAGCCGCGCCAGCCAGGGACCAGTCGCCGCTGCGCAGCGCGTAGAGCAGGATATGGTCGGTGTCGATCGCCACGCCGGCCAGCGCAACCAGCGCGGCCCGCAGCGGCTTGCGCGGGTAGATCGCGGCCCCGGCGAGCGCGGCCGCGATCAGATGTGTTCGGAGTCTCATGCCCAGCCGAGGTCGTCGGCGCTCTTCCCGCGGCGCTTGGCCGGAGAGCCGCCTTCGTCTTCGCCCTCCTCGCCCTCGTCGGCGCCGCCGGCCATCTCCTCCTCCATCATCTCGTCCACCATCTGGTCCCAGTCCTCGCCCGCGTCCTCGCCAAGCTCCTTGCCGAGCTTCTTAGCCCAGCGCGCGATCGACTTCGGGTCGTTCTCGTCCAGGCCGGTGAACATGCCGGGGTCAGCGAGCGACTCGGCGCGCGCCTCCTCGGATTTCAGCACCGCCACGCGCGAGACGGCGCGCTTCACCTGCGTGCTGTTGCAGCGCGGGCAGGCCAGGCCGGGCGGATCGTTGAAGCCGTGGACCAGCTTCTGGAAGCGGCCGTTGCAGTCGGGGCAGAGGTATTCGTAGATAGGCATCGTTCGTCTCGTAGTTGTCAGTAATCAGCAGTGAGAGATCAGAATCCTCCGAGCTGATTACCGATTGCTCTTCAGTGCCTTGATCGCCAGCGGCAATCGCGGTAGCAGGTCGCTCGCGATCGTCCCCATGTCACCGAGCTCGTCGCGCAGGATGCGCCCGGCGGCGCTGTGCAGGTAGACGCCGAGCGCGGCGGCGTCGAGCGGCGCGAGGCCCTGCGCGAGTAGCCCGGCGATCGTTCCGGCCAGCACGTCGCCGGTGCCAGCGGTGGCGAGGGCTGCGTTGCCGCCGCTGAGCACCAGGGTGCGGCCGTCCGGCCCGGCCACGACGGTGGTCGCGCCCTTGGCCACCACCACCTGGCCCCAGCGCTTTGCGGCCTCGGCGGCGGAGGCTGCTGGGTCAGCCGGGATCTCCTCGGCGCCGAGCAGCCGCTGCATCTCGACCGGGTGCGGCGTGAGGACCATGCTGGCGTGCGGTACGCGCTCCCACCACCCCTCAACCTGGGCCAGCAGGAACAGCGCGTCGGCGTCGAGCACGGCGGGCGGCAGCGCGGGGCGCTGCTTCTCGGGGGGCTTCTCGGCGCTCGCGCCGCTGCGGAAGCCGATGTGACCGCGGTGGCGCGGTGAGTCAAGCCCGAGCAGGCGCGCGAGGAACTCGCCGGTGGCCTTCTCGCGGCCCAGGCCCGGGCCCACCAGCAGCGCGCGGTACCCCTCGATCGCGTTGAGTGCCTCGTCGGCGGCGGCCTCGCCCAGCACCCCCCACTCGGCCTCGGGCAGCGGCAGCAGCGTGACCTCGGGCGGGCGGCCGGGGGCGAGGACGCCGCTGCGGCCGGTGGCGAGTGTGACGAGCCCAGCACCCGCTCGGGCCGCGGCAGCTGTGGCCAGGGTGGCCGCGCCGGGGTAGAGCGCCGAGCCTGCTACCACCATCACCTTGCCGAAGGTCCCCTTGTGGGAGTCGTCCGGGCGGGCCGGGAGCAGCGTGCGCGCCAGGTCGGCGCCGATGGTCTCACTCATGATTGCCTCCACATCAGCCGGCACGAGGTCGATTGGTGCGACCCGCAGCGCGCCGGCGTAGGAATGTCCAGGGTACAGCAGCAGCCCGCGCTTGAGCAGGCCGGCGGCCACGGTGATGTCAGCACGCACGGCCACCCCGCGCGCTGCGCCTGTGTCGGAGTCGATGCCGGTGGGGATGTCGACGCTGAGAACGGCTAAGGTGGAGGGCTGAAGGCTGAATGGCTCTAAGGGCGCCAAGAGCCGTCCAGTCTCACTACGCGCCTGCCCGCCACTCAGCGCTCTTCGTTCAGCATTCAGCGCTCGCATGATCTCCGCCAGGTCACCCTCCACTGGCCGCGTCACGCCGATGCCAAGCAGGGCGTCCACCGCCAGGGCACACGTCTCGAGCAGGCGGCGTAGCGCATCGCGCCCGGGGTCCTCCTCGGCGCGCTGCTCGGGGATGCCGCGCTCACGGCACATGCGCCAGTTCATGTCGTCGGGGGAGTCGCGCCGGCGCCAGACGTACAGGGCCACGCGGCCGCCAGCGTCGTGGAGGTGGCGCGCCACCACCAGGCCAACACCGCCCTTGTTGCCGGGGCCGACGAGCACAAGCACGTCGTGGCCGCGCGGGTCGCCGAGCGTGGCGATGGCGTGCTGCGCCACCCCCGCCCCCGCCTGCTCCATGAGCCCGGGCCAGGTCGCCCCGGCCGCGACCGCGGCCCGCTCCAGGGCGCGCATCTCCTCACTGGTGACGATCTTCGGCACACGCCCTCGCCCGTGCTCACTGCTGCCAGGCTATTCTACACGACGGGGGCGGCGGCGGCAACGGCGATGACGCGCGGGCGCACCTGGCTGAACCTGTCACGCACAACTACCGCCAGCGGTGGAGGACGGACGGTACCGAGCGGCGGCGAGTGTGGTTCAGCGGTGGGGACGGGGCGCGCCATTGACATCGTGCCGGGTCGCGAGCTCCTCGCCTGCAGACCTGGCTGCCACCCCGGGCCGGCTCTTCTTGAGCGCTGACGACAGGACGCACGGGTGCGAGCTGTCGTCGCTGGCGCTTGAGCGGGCCGCACCACCAGGCGAGCATCCCCCGCCCGGCACCG
>JBDLTZ010000041.1:0-18726 GCA_039805565.1 Chloroflexota bacterium
CGAGCCGCTCGCCGACGGCATCCGGGCCCAGATCAGGGTTGCGCCGGGCGCCCAGATTGAGCAGCCCGTCCACCTGTGCTTCGGCATGCTGCCGGCGGAGGGGACGCAACGCATCATCGCCGACTACACCATCGGCGAAGGCGCACGGGTCGCGTTCCTGGCCCACTGCGTCTTCCCCAACGCCCGTAACCTCCGACACCTCATGGAGGCCACTGTCTCGGTGGCGTGTGGGGCGTCGCTCCGCTACACCGAGGCGCACTACCACGGCCCGCACGGCGGAATCCAGGTCGCCCCGCACGCGCAGATACATGTGGCAGACGGCGGGCAGTACCTGAGCCTGTTCCGCCTGCTGCGCGGGAGGGTCGGCCAGTTGGCGCTCGACTACGTCGCCGACGTTGATGCGCGCGGCGTTGTGGACCTCGGCACGATGGTGTACGGCTCGGGAGAGGACGACATCGAGGTGCGCGAGACCGTGCGCCTGAACGGGGCCGGCGCCCGCGGGCTGGCCAAGACGCGCATCGCCGTGCGCGACCACGCGCACAGCCGCGTATTCACCACCGCCGAGGGCAACGCCCCTGGCGCCCGCGGCCACATGGACTGCGCCGAGATCGTGCGCGGCGCCGCCGTGGCGGAGAATGTGCCGACGGTGATCGTCCGCAGCGACCAGGCCCACGTGACCCACGAGGCGGCGATCGGAACGGTGAACAAGAGGGAGCTGGAAACGCTGATGGCGCGAGGACTCGACGAGGACACCGCGGTCGATGTCATCATCCGCGGCATGCTGGGCCAGGAGGGTGCGACGTGGTCGTCAAGAAGCCCATGACCTCCCAGGGCATGTGCGAGTCTTCGATCTGCGGTCTCTATGGCTCCATCGTCGTGTTTGCGGAGGCCGTATGAGCAAGCATCTATCAGACAACACCGAGGAGCACCAGCTGGCTCAGGTGGATCGCGGCCAGGCCCTGCGCGCAGCCCTCGTCGTCGCCATCGCAGCCATCGTCGGCTCCCTGGTGCCGCTGGCGCCGTTCCTGGTGTTGCCTGTCGGTCCCAGCATGTGGCTCTCGTTGGCGCTGGCAGCAGCGGTGCTGTTTGCCGTCGGCGCCTACAAGGCACGTGTGACCGTAGGGCACCCAGCGCGCAGCGGGCTGGAGCTGGCGCTGATCGGCACTGTTAGCGCGCTGGTCGGGTTTGGCATCCGCGTGCTCCTGCGCGTCCCGGGGGCTACGTAGAAGCACGCGCAGAGAGGCTGACACTGCTATGCTGACCGAGCCGACATGGATACGCGGGAACCTTCACAGCGAGCCAGTCGTCGTACGGCCGGTGACGAGCGCCTTTGCCCGCGAGCGATTCGTGCGCCTGCCGTGGCAGGTGTACGCCGGCGACCCCTGCTGGGTGCCGCCGCTGCTCGTCGAGCGCCGGCAGCTCCTAGATCCCCGCCGCAGTCCGTTCTTTCGCCACGCCGAGGTGCAGCTCTTCCTCGCCAGACGCGGCCGGCGCGCGGTCGGCCGGATCGCAACCTTCGTCGACCACGCCTACGACCAGTGCCAGCACGACAGGCTTGCGTTCTTCGGCTTCTTCGAGGTGCGCGACGACGCCGAGGCGGCTGCCGCGCTCCTGGCTGTGGCGGAGAACTGGGCGCGCCTTCGCGGCGCGCGCGCACTCCGCGGCCCAGTGAACTTCTGGCACGACAACGAGCTCGGTCTGCTGCTGGACGCCTATGACCGGCCGCCGGTGCTGATGACGTCCTACAACCCACCGCACTACCGCTCGTACATCGAGGGCGCCGGCTACGCCAAGGCGCTCGACTGGTACGCCTACGCCCTTGACCGGACGGCGCTCGGGGTCGGCGCAGGGCGAGAGATCCCGCCCGTGCTCGAGAGCGCGCTCGAGGCCGCTCGTGCCCAGTGCGGCGCGCAGTTCCGCACTATGCGCCTGCGCGACCTCGACGCCGAGCTGGTGCGCGCGCAGCGCATCTACAACCACGCCTGGGAGCACAACCCGGACTTCGTGCCGCTCGACGATGCGGAGGTCGGCTTCTTGGCGGCCAGCCTGCGCTGGGTAATCGACCCGGACCTCGTGGTTGTGGCGGAGGTTGCGGGCGAGGCGGCCGGTGTTGCCATCACCCTGCCCGACTACAACCAGGTGCTGCGGCTCCTCAACGGCCGGCTGTTCCCGCTCGGCTGGGTGAAGCTGCTGCGCGAGCGGCGGAAGATAGACACCGCCCGCGTCTTCGCGCTCGGCGTCACTCCAGAGCATCGGCACCGCGGGATCGATGTGGTGCTCTACGCGGAAACGATGCGCGCGCTGCTGCGCAAGGGCTACCAGCGCGCCGAGCTCTCGCTGATCGCGGAGCACAACGCTGTGATGCGGCACGTGGTTGAGGGGCTGGGCGCCCGGGTCACCAAGACCTACCGCGTTTACGAGAAGCCGCTTACCGAGTAGCCCGCGAGCGCTGCCCCAGCACCAGTTGCTTGATCGCCATCTGCTGTGCAGCAACTGATCCGCCCACCGCATCCCGCTGGTGCTACACTCCAACGAGGATAGCTGCGCTGTCCGGCTGCCGTGCCGGCGCTGGCGTCCGCACGCCCCGCACTGGCGCACCTCGCCATCACACCATCCCCAGACCACTCGGTCGCGCGCTGGCCTCCCGGCACTGGCGGCTTCCTGGCCGCGTCAACGCACCGCGATGGGAGGACGCCGATGGCGCGCCACACGACACAACGAGCGACCGATTCCGAGCCTGTCCAGCGGTTCGACGACCGGGCCGCGGCCGGGCGCGCCCTCGCGCACGCCCTGCGGCGGTACGCAGGGCGGGCGCACCTGCTGGTGCTGGCGCTCCCGCGCGGCGGTGTTCCAGTCGCCTTCGAGGTCGCACGCCGCCTCGGCGCCCCGCTCGACGTTCTCCTGGTGCGCAAGCTCGGCGTCCCGGGGCACGAGGAGCTTGCGATGGGCGCGATCGCCGAGGGCGGGCTGCGCGTGCTGAACGCGGACGTGGTCGATGCGCTGGACATCCCCCCGGCCATGATCGAGGCCATCACCTCAGTCGAGCGCGCGGAGCTCGACCGCCGAGCGCGGGCGTACCGCGGCAGCCGGACTCTCGTCGAGCCACGCGACCGGACAGTCATTCTAGTCGACGATGGGCTGGTGACCGGCGCCACCATGCAGGCGGCCATAGCCGCCGTCCGTGCGCAGCACCCGCACCGCCTGATCGTCGCAGTCCCGTTAGCGAGTCCGGAGAGCGTCGCCGCGCTGCGGCCGCTGGTGGACGAGCTGGTGTGCCTGCTGACTCCCGAGCCGTTCTACGCACTGAGCCTCTGGTACGCGGACTTCTGCCAGACGAGTGACGAAGAGGTACGAGCGCTGCTTCGCACGGCTGCAGAAGGTGCTCCATCGCTAGCGTGATCGTCGGCCTGTCGCCTATCGTGAATGACCCTCGCTGGAAAGGACGGGAATCGATGCAAGACCGCATATACGACGAGATCATGGCTCTTGCCCGCTACCACGGTGGTCCGTGCCTCTCGGTCTTTCTGCCGGCCCTCCCGCGCGGCTCCGACAGGCCACGGTCCGCACGCTTTGAGCGCCTCCTGGAAGCCGGTGCCCGCCAACTCCTGGCCAGCGGGCATGACCAGACAATGGTCGCCGCCACGCTTGCGTCTCTCCGCGGTCAGGCGGCAGACCAGGGGTTCGGGATGTCCCCGCAGCCCGCGCTGGCGCTCTTCGCCGCGCCGGACGTGCTTCGCACCTACAGGCTGCCCTACGGTGTTGCGGAGCTGACTGTCGCGGGTCGCCGGTTCTACCTCAAGCCCCTCTTCCCGCTGCTGTCGTACAGCACGCCGTTCTACGTGCTCGCGCTCAGCAAAAACCGTGTGCGGCTCCTCCGCGCGACGTGCGACGATGTCGAGCCACTCGAGCTCGCTGGTGCGCCGGCCAGTCTCGCCGACACCCTCAAGTATGACGACTTCGCGCCGCAGCACCAGGTCCACCCTGGAAAAACGAGCCGGGGTGTCGGCGATGGCGCCGTGTTCTACGGCCACGGCGCCATCGCTGACACCGCCAAGGAGGAGCTCCGGCGCTACTGCCAGCAGGTCGACCGTGCCGTCTGTGAGGCGCTGCCCCACGGTGAAGCCCTGCTCGTGCTGGCGGGCGTGCGCTACCTGCTGGCGCTGTATCGTGCGGCAAGCAGATACCCCGCCATCGCGACGGATGCGGTCGTGGGCAGCCCGGACCGCCTCAGCGATGAGGCGCTGCGTGCGCGTGCCTGGGCACTGGTGAGATCTGTGCTCGACCGGAGGCAGGTGGCGGCCGTAGCGCATTACGACGGCCTGGCAGCCTCGCATCCCCAGGATGCCACGAGCTACCTCCGCACGATCGTGCCGGCGGCTCGGGACGGACGCGTCGAGATGCTGCTCGTGTCGGGCGACGAGCAGCAGTGGGGGACGTACGACGAGGCGACGGGTGCGCTGGAGCTGCACAGCAGTGCGAAGGCCGGAGACGAGGACCTGCTCGACGTCGCCGCGGTACAGACGTTCCTCCACGGGGGCGATGTGTACGTCGTACCTGCGGGACAGATGCCGGGCGGTGCCCTCTGTGCGGCGACCCTGCGCCAATGGACGGTCACACGTGTTCAGGGCAGCCAGCCAGCCTGACGCAGCCCCGCACCGATCGTTGGGGCTGCTAGCCCGACGAGACAGGCAGGACGACGATGCACATCCACGCCGCACACCTCGAGGCATACCTGTCGGCGCTGCTCGGTCGCCCAGTCACAGTGCTGGCGCTTGAGCCCCTCGGGGACAGCGTGCCTGGCAGCGACGACCAGGGGCGGACCAAGGTCTACGGCTATGGCCAGCCGCTCCTGATCCGCTACCACGTCGATGGCGCCGACCGCGGGGCGGTGCTACGCACGATGGCCCCCGGCCCCTTCGGCCACGAGTGGCGTGCCGATCGGGCGGCAGCGCTCCTGCAGAGCTACGACACCTTCAACGTCCTCCCGCGCCACGTCCGCGCGCTGGACGTGGGCGTTCTGCGCGCCGATGGCCACCCGCTGTCGCTTGAGGCCGCCGCCGAGTTCTTCCTGCTCACCGACTACGCGGAGGGGGCGCTCTACGCCGACGACCTCGAGCGCTTGCGCGATACGGGCAAGCTCATCGAACTGGACATCCGCCGCGCCGCGGCGCTCGCCCGCTACCTGGCCACGATCCACGCGGTGCGCCATGATGACCCGGCGCTCTACCGGCGCTCGGTGCGCGACCTGGTGGGAGGCGGCGAGGGGATCATGGGTCTGGCCGACAGCTACCCGCCGGACTTCGCACTCGCCGACGCCGCCTGGCTGGAGCAGGTCGAGCAGGTCTGCGTGCGCTGGCGCTGGCGGCTGAACGCTCAGCCCACGCGGCTGGCGCAGATCCACGGCGACTTCCACCCCTACAACGTGCTGTTCGGCGCGAATACCTCGTTCCGGCTGCTGGACCGAAGCCGCGGCGGGTGGGGCGACCCGGCAGATGACGTAAGCTGCATGGCGATCAACTACCTGTTCTTCTCGCTGCAGCGCGCAGGCACACTGGACCCGCCGTTCGATGCGCTGTGGGACGCCTTCTGGCGCACCTACCTGGATCAGACCGGCGACCGCGCGCTGCTCCGAGTCATCGCCCCCTTCTTCGTCTGGCGCGCGCTGGTGGTGGCGAGCCCACGCTGGTACCACGTGGCAGACACCGTTCGGATGGCGCTGTTCCGCTTCATCGAACGCGTCCTGAAGGCGCCGGAGTTCGACCCGGCGGATGTCAACGTATACCTCCGACCGTGAGCAGCCGGCATGTGAAGGGAGATGTGATGGAGTACATACCGCACGGGTGGGTCATCTGGCTGACCGGGGTGCCGGCAGCGGGCAAGACCACGCTCGCACAGGCGCTCAGGCAACTCCTGCGGGAGCGCGGTGTCGATGCCGTGGTGCTCGACTCGGATGTGCTGCGCCGCCTCCTGACCCCGCATCCGACCTACAGCGACGCCGAGCGTGATGCGCTCTACGCGCAGCTGGTCGAGCTCGCCGTCTGGCACGCGCGCGCCGGAGAGAACGTCATCATCGCCGCGACCGGGCACCGCCGCCGCTACCGCGACGCCGCCCGCGCCCGCCTCCCACGCTTCGCCGAGGTATGGGTACGCTGTCCGGCGGACGTCTGCCGGGGGCGCGATCCCAAGAAGCTCTACAAGGCGGTCGCCAGCGGCGCCATCCGGGGGCTGCCGGGTGTGGATCTCCCGTACGAGCCGCCCACGGCGCCCGAGCTGGTCGTCGATACCGATCGCCAGACGCCGGACGAGAGCGCCGTTCTGGTGGCCGCGCGGCTTCCCTTCCTGCAGCCGGCGCCCGAGCAGAGGGAGGTGTGTCGATGATGACCTGGGAGGAGTTCGTAGGCACGTGCCCCGGCCTCGCACGTGCGGGTGAGCGCCTGCTGTAGCAGTTCGGCATCGGCCTGGGGTTTCTCGCCACGGTGCGCAAGGACGGCGGCCCGCGCGTCCACCCCGTCGGCCCCGTTCTGCCCAACGGCCGGCTCTACGTGTTCGTCGTCGCCGAGTCGCCCAAGCGCACCGACCTGGAGCGCGACGGTCGGTATGCGCTGCACAGCTCGGTGCCGCAGACCGATGAGTCGTTCTACTGTACAGGACAAGCGGTGCGTATCCCCGACCCCGCGAGCCGCGCGACGGTGATGGCCGCGGCGAAGCACCACGTGCAGGCCGATGAGACACTCTTCCAGCTCACCATCGACCACGCGCTCCACACCACCTGGCTGGACTGGGGCACGCCGACGATGCGGCCGCAGCATGTGCGCTGGCATGGCGGGCAGGTCCATGCGGACGCAGCCAGAGTTTGCGAGCGGCACCAGCCTGCACGTGGATGTCGAGCAGGAGGACTATCATGCAGCGCCTGAAGTTCGTGCTGATCAACCCGACAGCGCCTGTCTGGCGCGTGGCGCAGGGCGAGCGGCCGCGGGCCTCGCGGCTGTTCCGCTTCTCGATGCTCCCAAGCCTGTGTGTCGCCGCGGCCATGCCGCCGTTCGTCGACACAACCATCATCGACGAGGAGGTCCAGCCGATCGACTTCGGCGTGGACGCCGATCTGGTCGGAATCTCGTTCATGACCTACAACGCCCCGCGCGCCTACGACATCGCCGACCGCTTCCGCGCGCGCGGCACGCCGGTGATCGTCGGCGGCTACCACCCGACCTTCCTGCCCGAGGAGGCCAAGCAGCACGCCGACGCCGTCTGCGTCGGCGAGGCCGAGGAGAACGTGCCGCGCATGATCGCGGACTTCGTGGACGGGCGGCTCCAGCCGTTCTACCGCAGCCCGCCGGTCGACCTGGCGCGCCTCCCGCCGCTGAACCGCACACTCATCCGGCCGAGAGACTACGCCCCGGTGGACGTGGTGCAGGCCACGCGCGGCTGCCCGTACCGCTGTAGCTTCTGCTCGATCGCCGCCTTCCACCAGTACCGCATGCGCACCCGGCCGGTCGAGCACGTCATCGATGAACTGGCGGGCCTCGGCCGCGACATCCTGTTCATCGACGACAACCTGACCGGCGACCGACCGTACGCCAAGGAGCTGTTCGCACGGATGATCCCGCTCGGCAAGCGCTGGTTCAGCCAGTGCGGCGTGGGGATCACGTCGGACCCGGAGCTGCTCCGGCTGGCGGCCGAGAGCGGCTGCCGCGGCGTGTTTGTCGGGTTCGAGACGCTCTCGCCCGAGGGGCTGCGCACCTGGCGCAAGCACAGCAACCTGGGCAAGGACTACCTGGAGGTCGTGCGGAAGCTCCACACGGCCGGCATCGCGGTGTGCGCCGCGTTCGTGTTCGGCAACGACCCCGACACCCCCGACGTGTTCCCCGCTACGCTCCAGTTCCTGCTGGATGCGAACGTCGAGACGCTCCAGGCGACGCGCATGACGCCGTTCCCCGGGACGCCGCTGTTCGACGAGCTCGACGCGCAGGGGCGAATCTTCGACCGCGACTGGAGCCACTACGACTTCAACCACGTGGTGTTCGAGCCGCTGCACATGGACCGCGCCACGCTCGACGGCGGGGTGGCGTGGGTGCTGCGCGAGTTCCACGCGCGGCGCCGGGTCGCACGCCGGGTGTGGCGCAGCCTACGCTATCTCGAGCCGGCGCTGGTGCTGGGCGGCGTGGCGCCGCTCAATCTCGGGTGGCGACTCAAGCTCGCGGCGGATGGGACGTTCGGCCGCGCGGCGGGCTTCGTTCCAACAACACATGCCAAATGAGGAGTAGTTCACCAGGGTGCGGATGGCCGACCGCCAACAGGAGGCGCGTGATGACGACACACAGCGAGAACTTCGACGTCGAACCAGGCCTCGCTCCCAGAAGGGATGCGCCGGGTTCCGTGGGCTCGTTCAATGCGCAGCCGGAGCACATCATTGGCCCGGCGCAGACGGTGCCCGCCTTCACGTTCTTCTTCCTCACCACTGAGACGACCTCTGAGCGTATCGGGGATGACTTCTGTCGCCTGATGAGCCAAGTGCTGACCATCCGAAACACGGCGAGCGTGGTGACGGAGGGCGGGCTGATCATGTGAACGGTCGAGCCGAGCGGCATGTTGGGGCCATTCACGCTGGAGGTCGGTTTCCCCGTTGCCCCCGGGGACAACCCCCGCGGCCGAGGCCCAGGTCAAGGCGGTGCCGGCGCTGCGCTGCGCGTCGCTGATCCTCTGCGGCGGCTTCCAGTATCTCGGCCGCTGCTACCAGACGTTGGTGACGGCGCAGGAGACAGGCGGACAACGCGGCACCGGCGAGTCACGCGAGCACTACCTGTACTTCGAGCGCGACGACTCACCTGGCAACATCACCTGGGTGCTGTTCGGCGTCCACGACCAACCTGCGGCCAACGGGCGTAGTGTGCGCTGCTCTCTGTAAGGAGATAACCATGAAGACGATTGTGATGCCGTTGGACGGCTCAGCGCTGGCTGAGCACGCCCTGCCGTATGCGCGCCTGCTCGCCTCACTGCTCGGCGCACCGGTGAGGCTGGTGCGCATCGTAACGCCTGATGAGATCCAGGCGGTCCTTATCCGCCTCGCCAGCTCGCCCGAGCGAGCGCAGGGGGCCGATACAGATCTGCAGCGCGAGCACCACGCGATCGACGAGCTGACACGGCGGGCCACGACGTATCTCGCCGACCAGGCACAGCAGCTGCACAAGGCTGGCGTGAGAGCCACCACGACAACCGGTCTGGGCCTCCCCGCCGAAGCGATCGCCGACCTCGCACGGACGGAGCCCGATGCGCTGATCGTGATGGCGACGCATGGCTACGGCGGGCTGCGGCGCTGGACCCTGGGGAGCGTGGCCGACAAGGTGGTTCACGCCACCACAACGCCCGTGCTGCTGGTACGCGTGGGCGTCACAGCACCGGAGCCACCCAGTGCGCTGCGCCGCATCCTGGTGCCGCTCGATGGCTCGGCCCTCGCGGCGCAGGCGCTCCCAGTCGCGCTCGAACTTGCCGGTGCGGCGCGCGCAGAGCTCATCCTGCTCCAGGCCGTGCTACCGTTCAACGAGCTGGGCTGGGATCTCGCACCGCTGGCGGGACCCATACCAACCGCAGCCCTCGAGGAGGAGCTGATGCAGACAAGTGCGCAGCTCCGTCTGGCGGCCGAGCGCGTGGCGCGGCCGGATCTCACGATCACCCCGATCGCAGAGCTCGGCTACCCGGCGGATGTCATTCTGGAAGAAGCCGACAGACGGCGGGCGGACCTGATCGTGATGGCGACGCACGGTCGGAGCGGGCTGCGGCACTGGGTGCTCGGGAGTGTGGCCGACAAGGTGCTCCACGGTGCCCACACGCCGCTGCTGCTGGTGCGCGCGAGCGCCGCGTAGCCCGACGCGCAGAGGCCGCACGCTGTCACGCCTATCGCCCGCCGCGCAGCAGGCGGGCGATCTGGTACGTGGCGAGAAACCCGTACAGGCCGTCCCAGCGAGCGATGCGCGACGATGCGAGGATCAGGCACACGTGGCGCATCCCGGCGTCGCCGAACGCCCGCAGCCGCCGGGCCACACGCTCCGGCGTGCCCCAGATGACCGCCCTGTCGATCACCTCGCGCGGCACCGCAGCGAGCGCCTTGTCGAGCGCCTGCCGGTCGTAGTGCTCTGGGAGGATGTCCACGAAGCCGCGGAAGCGCGCGCCGAAGGGGTGCTCCGCCCCCACCAGTCGCCACTGCTCGGCCGGCACCAGAAGACCGAGGTAGCGGATCGAGGGCGCATCCAGCAGCGCTCGGGCCCGCTGCTCGGTGGGGGCGACCACCACGTACTGCCCCATGGAAGGAGTGATGGCTGCCTCGTCACGCCCCGCCTCGCGCGCTGCAGCCTGGATGACCTGCAGCTTCACCGCGTACTCCTCGGGCGAACCCACCATGTGCGGGAACCACCCATCACCGTAGGTTCCGGTCAGCCGGAGCATACGCGGCCCGTTCGCGGCGACCCAGATCGTGGGAGTACGGCCTGGTGGTGACTGAAGATCCATCAGCGCGCGGTCCAGCCGGTAGTGCGCGCCACTGAAGTCGATGCACCCCTGGGAGGAGAGGCAGAGCCGGATGATCTGGAGCGCCTCTTCGAGCCGGTCCACCGGATGCGAGAAGTCCAGCCCGTAGGGCTCGGTGTTCTCCCGCTCGCCCGAGCCGAGCCCGAGGATCGGCGGCCGCCTAGTCAGGTGCGCCAGCGTCACCAGCGCCTGCGCGATCAGCACGGGGTGGCGGCGAATCGGCTCGGTCACGCCCACCCCGAGGCGCACGCGGCCAGCATGTGTAGCGGCGTAGCCCAGGAGCGTCTGGAAGTCATACAGGGCGTGGGGGCTGGGGCACTGGGACGCAAGCCAGCTGAACCGGACGTCCCAGAGGGCGCGTGGGAAGAAGTCCTGAACGTGATCCGCGACGACCAAGGTGTCAAGATGGGTAAGCCGGGCATAGCGAAGGAAGAGCCGGATGTCGCTCAGCGGCGGAGTCTCCGGGATGAACAGCCCGACGGCGATCGATTCACTCGCCATGGTGGTGCCTTTCTGCTGCCAGTGGCAAGCCATGGAGCAGCAGCGGCTTGCCAGCCGCCAGAGCTTCGCTCAGGGTCAGGCCCCCTGGCTTGGTCGCAACGATGTCCGCCGCGTGGATCAGGTCGATGAGCGGTACGAAGCCGTAGACGATGGTCGGGATAGACCACGCGTGCGAGCGCAGTCGATCGGCGAGATCCGCGTTCGTGCCGGTCACGACGACGGGCTGCAGCGGCAGCCTGGCCGCATCCAGTGCCTCGGCCAGCACCGCGAGCTGCCCGACCCCCGCGCCGCCCCCAAGCAGGAGCAGCACCGGAAGGTCCTGCCGCCACCCCAGCTCGTGCCGCAGCGTCGGCGGGTCGGCACGCGGTGCGATGAGGTCGGGATGCACTGGGATACCTGTGGTCACCACCCGGTCTGGGTCGAGCTCGCAGTGGAGCGCTTTCGCGCGCGCGTCCGGCGTCGGCACCGCGCAGTAGTCGTCGTCGCGAGAGAACCAGGTACGATGCACCGCTCCGAGGTCGGTCACCACCGACATCAGCCCCGGGCGCGTATCCTGGCCCCGCAGCACGTGTGCGGCGATCGCGGTGTAGATCGGAAACACGCTGATCACGGCGTCGGCGGGATACCGGTGCAGCACAGCGCTGATGGAAGTGCGCAGCAGCCGCTCCACGGCGGCCAGCAAGAGGCGATTGACGGCCGGGGTGTCGGTGAGACGTAGCCCAGGTGGTAGAGCATCAGGAGCTGCTGCAGCACGTCCAGGTAGGACCGCTCGTAGAGCCGCAGCATGCGCGCGGCGCCAGGCTGACGGATGGGGTTGATGATCGCCACGCGCACCTGATCCGGGTACAGCCGCTCGAATGCGCAGCTGAGGGCACGAGCCGCACTCCGGTGGCCGCTACCGGCATCTGCCGTGAGGATCAGGATGTGCTTCGGGGATGGCATGCGTCAGCCCACACGCTGAAGAGCACGCGGATATGACACGGGAGCCGGCCTCGAGAGCGAGCACGCCGCTTGGCCCGCGTGTGTCGTGTCCCGGATGACCCGGATGCGGTGGTTCTTCCAGTCCGCGACGTAGATGGCGCCGTCGGAGCCAACCGCAAGATCGGTCGGGTACCAGAAGGCAGCTTTCACACCAATCCCGTCAGCATAGCCCGCTGTCCCAGTCCCGGCCACCGTGGTGACGGTGCCCTCTGGGCTGATACGCCGGATTCGATGTCCGCCTGTCTCGGCCACGAAGACGTTCCCGTGCATATCCACCGCGACGCCGACGACAACGTCGAACATGGCTGTGCTGGCCGGACCATCGCGATATCCCGGCACGCCCGTCCCGGCAAGTGTGCTCACCTGGCCGTCGGGGGAGATCTTGCGCACCCGGAAGCCGTACGTCCGCTCGCCGAAGTCGAGGAATCGCCCCTCAGTGACATAGAGGTTGCCTGTCCGGTCTATGGCGATGCGGTTGGGCAGCTCGAACTGCGCCTCGGCGCCAATCCCGTCAGCTGTTCCCGGCAGCCCGCTCCCGGCGAAGGTCGAGACCGTGCCGTTGGCAGCGATCCTGCGGATGATATGGTTGAGCCGGTCGGTAACATATAGCTGACCCATCGCGTCCACGGCAACATCTGACGGAGCGTTGGACGTCGCCTGCGACACAGGTCCATCGACTAACGGCGCATTCGTGCCATAGCGGCGCGGCGCACCGAGACCGGCCACTGGTGACGGCTATCCCCGTCTGATGATCGAAGCGAGCTGCTTCTGGACTGCGCCGGGGGTGAAGAACTGACCGCTCCGCTCGACCTCCCCCACCAGCGCGACCACCGCGGCGTTGAGCGGCGTCGGCACGCCCACCTGCTGGCCGAGGCGCACGACCTCGCCATTCAGATACGCGATCTCGCTCGGCCGGCCGCGACGCAGGCTCTGGAGGGTTGAGCCGAGCACCTCCAGGGAGCTGGTCCGCCGGAGCTGGCGCTGGACGATGGCGCCCGCCAGGCCCAGCGGCAGGAGGGTGAGCAGGCGAATCAGGCCAACCGGCGCGCCCGGAAGCGACTCCAGCCGGATCCTGGCCCGGCTGACCGTGGCCATGCCCTCGCGCATCAGCAGGAGCATCACCTGGCGCAAAAAGGGGTCGGCGGCGACCGTCTGAAGCGGCCGGTCGACCAGGGCTGGCACAGCGTTATTCAGGTTGACCAGCAGCTTGAGCCAGTGGGCGCCCTGGATGTTGTGAGAGGCGGTGGTCGGCACCGCGTCACGCAGGATGCGCATGGCCGCGTCGACCGGCTGCGTGGGGGCGAAGGGCCGACCCACCACCAGCGCTCCCGGCGCGGCGATCGTGACCGCCCCGGGTGTGAGCGAGGTCGCGATGATAAAGACGACCGCGCTGAGGATCTGTGCGGGCGGCAGATAGTTGGCCACCAGATCGTCGCTGCGCACGCCATTCTGCATGGTCACCAGCGGCACATCGACGAGCTGGCGCCGATGGCGCTCGATGGCCGCGACGACGTCCTGGGTTTTGACCGCGAGCAGGGCCAGGTCAGGCCGGCCGCCGATCGCGGTCGCCGCTGGGACGGGGGCGCTCCATGCGCCGAGCACGCCATCGATGCGTAGCCCCGCCGTGTACGAGTCCAGCGACTCAGGCCTGACGATCAGGGTGACCTGATGCCCGGCGCGGTGGAGCAGCGCGGCGACCGTCCCGCCGATCGCTCCTGCGCCGATGATCGCAATCTGCGCCAAAGCGTTCTCCTGGTGCTGCTGCGTCGGGCGCTCAACCTCAGGGGCCAACGCGCGTGCGCCGCTCTGGTTACTCAGCCGTTCGTAGTTCGCCTGGAAAGGGGCTATCGCCGCCGCCACATCCGCGGGGCCGCGTAGGTAGAAGGTGAGCCAGCCGGTCTCGGGCGGGATGTGGTAGGGCGGAGCTTTGCCGGCCGCGACCAACTCCTCGCGTATCTTCACGGGGAGGGCTAGACATCGTGATGCTCATCTCCGCTCAGATCCAGTTGCTGTATCGCGCGATGCGCTTGGATACTGCGAATTGCTGGTGCGCCAACTGCCCGGCTGAGGGGCTGCGCCAGCTCTCGCGATCAGCGCCCCACCACGCGCGCGCGCTCGTGCTCCAGCTCGAATGCCCAGTACCCCGGCCCCTGCGCAAAGAAGCGCTGGTTCTCAACGGGATCGCCCGCGTACTCGGGTGGCACTTCGTCTTCAGGGAAGATGGCATCCGCCGGGCAGGCCGGTACGCACGCCCCACAGTCAATGCAGGCGTCCGGGTCGATGTAGAACAGCGGCCAGTCTGGGCTGCCAGCGGGGCCGGGGACGATGCAGCTGACCGGGCACACCTCGACACAGTCGCCAGCCCGGATACACGCACGGGTGATGATATAGGCCATCGTCGAAGCTCCCCTCATGGCCAGACCAGAGCTGGGCTCGACGCAGCGGGCCCAGCTCCGGTGTCGGGTGGTCTACCACTCGCTAGGTAGCGGCCTGACGCGAGGTGTAGAGGTCGTAGCCGGACAGGATGGCGATGAGCACGCCGATCACCACGAAGGCCCACAGCGCCGTTGCGAGCGCGCTGAAGCCAAACAGGAACGGGACCAGGATCGCAGCGACACCGGCGACCACGTCCACCCAGCCCTCCCAGCGCTCCGTCGGCCTGGCGTAGGCCTTGTAGGCCGAGACTAGCGTGACCACGGCACCGAGCACGATGCTCGCCCAGAAGGCATAGGTGTTGTCGCGGTAGCCGAGTGCGAACGGCGCGGCGATGAGCGCCAGCCCAAGCACTGCTTCAAGCCAGTACATAGAGGTACCTCCTCGCGGCGGCTCTCGATGGTCAGGAGTCGCGCGTGCGCTGCACACCAGGCATGGCAGACGAGTCCAGCCGACCGTGAGCGACTCGCTGCATGCCAAGCGCGCCTCGCTGGTCTGCCGTCAGACCAGCAGAGCTGTGCATAGCCAAACCTGGCCAGGCTGTTGTCGAAGGGGCCGAGTGGGAGCGGGGGGGTGATGTGCGGAAGAACGGAGCGCGGGACGTGGTCCCCTCAGCGTGAGTATAGATCGGCGTGGCGGGTGGAGCGAAACAGATCCGCCACGCGGGGTTGCGAACTGGTCACCGTGCGGGTCGGCGCGGCCAGCTTCCAGGTGCACAGAGCGCCACGCGGCGTGGCGGAAGCGCTATGCCGATCCCCGCCAGAAGTGCTAGAGTGCGTTCGGACGGCTGGTGGCGGTTTGAATCGATATGCCTTTGAGGCAGTGCGGCGCCTCCGTTCCCCGTCATCCTACCTCACATCCCCCCCGACGCGCACCGATGGCACCTGGCTGCCTCCTCGTCCATGAGGTGTGCCATGCCCACTGAGATCGAACGCCGGACTCCGTTCCGCGAGATGATGGCACTGCGCGACCGCGTCGATCGCCTGATCGAAAGCGCCCTCGCGCGGCCGCGCGGGGAGTGGTTCGCCACCATCTTCGACTACCCCGCGCTTGACATGTACGAGACCGACGACCAGATCAAGATCGACGTCCCGCTGCCTGGCATGAAGCCGGAGGAGGTCGAGGTGACCGTCACCGGCGACGTGCTCACCATCAAAGGTGAGCGCAGGGCCAAGGAGGAGGTCAAGGACGAGCACTACTACTACCGCGAGACCCACTATGGCGCGTACACCCGCACCGTCACGCTGCCGGAGACCGCCGAGAAAGAGCACCCCGAGGCCACGTGCGCGGACGGCGTGCTGACGGTCACCTTCCCCAAGGTCACGCCAAAGGAGACAAAGCGGGTCGAGGTCAAGTCGGCAGAGCCGCACGATGTCCCGGTTGCCGGTTAGTCCGACGAGGATGTGGTCCGACTACCAGCCGTCCTCCACGGGATCGTTCCGTCCGAGGCAGGGATTCGGCAGGGCTCGGGCGCTCAGCACGCAAGGGAGGCGCGCGATGTCAGCCAAGCAGGTGATCAGTGACGAACGCGTCCGCGACGCGCTGCACCACGGTGTCTCCGTCCTGGCGCGGGCCGTCCGCACCACGCTCGGTCCCAAGGGCCGCAACATCGCCCTTGCTACCGCCTGGGGTGCGACGACCGTTACCCACGACGGCGTGACGGTGGCCAGGGATATCGAGCTCGCGGACCCGTTCGAGAACATCGGCGCGCAGCTGCTCAAGCAGGCGGCCAGTACGACCAGCGACGTCGCCGGCGACGGGACAACGTCATCGACTGTACTCGCCGAGGCGCTGGTGGACGAAGGCTTGACGCTGGTCTCGGCCGGCGCCAGCCCGCTGCTCCTCAAGCGCGGTCTGGACCGCGGCGTTCGGGCACTGGTGGACGAGATACACCGACAGGCGGTCCCGATCGTCGGCCGGGCACAGATTGCGCAGATCGCGACCGTCTCGGCGGAGGATGTGGAGATCGGTGAGCTGCTCGCGACGCTCATCGACGCGCTCGGCCGCGACGCGGTGATCACGGTGGAGGAGGGCAGAGGCCTCGCGCTGGAGCACGAGCTGGTCGAGGGGATGCAGCTCGACCGTGGCTACAGCTCGCCCTACTTCCTTACCGACACCACCATAATGGTTGCCGAGCTTGACGAGCCGGCGATCCTGATCACCGACAAGAAGATCAGCGGGGTTGCCGAGCTGCTGCCCCTCCTGGAGGTTGTCCTGCGGAGCGGCACGAAGGACCTGCTCATCATCGCCGAGGACGTCGACGGCGAGGCCCTCGCTACGCTCATCGTCAACAAGCTGCGCGGCGTCATCAAGGCCCTGGTCGTCAAGGCGCCCGGCTTCGGCGACCGCCGCATGGCGATGCTCGAGGACATCGCGATCCTCACGGGCGGTGCTGTGATCAGCGAGGAGACCGGGCGCACACTGCTGAGCGTGACGCCGGCGGATCTGGGCCGCGCGCGGCGAGTGCGCGCCGACAAGGATACCACCACGATTGTCGAGGGCCGCGGCGATAGGCAGGCCATACGGGCGCGCGTCTCCCAGCTCAAGCAACAGAGCGACGTGGTGACCTCCGACTACGATAGAGAGAAGCTGCGGGAGCGGTCGGCTGCGCTCGCGGGCGGCGTGGCGGTGATCAGGGTCGGCGCGCCGACCGAGACCGCGATGAAGGAGCGCAAGGCGCGGCTCGAGGACGCGCTGCACGCAACTCGCGCTGCTCTGGAGGAGGGCATCGTCACAGGCGGCGGCGTCGCCTACATGAACCTCGCAGGTGCGCTGGACGCGGTGCCGACGACCTTTGACGAGGACCGGATGGCGCTCACGATGCTGCGGCGGGCGCTCGAGCAACCGACGCGCCAGATCGTGGCGAACGCCGGGCTCGACGGCGGGCTCGCCGTCGAGGAGATCCAGCGCCGGCAGCACGAGAGCGGCGTGCGCAGCATCGGGTACGACGTCATGCGCGGCGCGTACGGCGACCTGGTTGCCTGGGGGGTGATCGACCCGGCCAAGGTGGTCCGCACGGCGCTTGAGAACGCGGTGAGTGTGGCCGGCATGATCCTCTCGACAGAGGTGCTGATCGCCGAGGTGCCGGAGAGCAGCGCGCGTGATGATGAGCCCGCGTCAGAGACGACGTTCTAGCTGCAGCGCTCGCGATGAAGCCGGCGGCCGGAGGTCGTCGGGCCCGACGAGCAGCGTAGAGAGAGCTGGTGGCGGCGTGCGACACCATCAAGGCCGCCAAGCCCGACATGACCTGCATCGCCCTCGGCTCCAGGGAGAAGTGGGGCGACGCGACAGCATCCTGCTCCAGGAGGGCGGCACCGACTACTACGTCCAGCTCTACAAAGGTGAGGTCGAGGCGCGGACCACCGCTCGCACGGGCAATGTGACGGGCAGGTGGGGATCTGGCCGCGCCGGGCAGCCCTACAGGCCCAAAGGAGGAAGGCGATGGTACGCTTGCGGCTGCTATGTGTGCTGGCGGGGTGCTTCGTTCTCCTCGCATGCGGCGCCGAGCCCTCGCGCACCGTTCAGGTGAGCGAGCAGGAGCCGGGCCGGACAGTCGAGCTTCGCCGCGGCGATCAGCTCGTGATCGTCCTCGATGGCAACCCAACGACTGGGTATGTGTGGGAGCAGGTTGGTGGCGATGCCAGCGTGATCGTGCCGGCCGGTGAACCGACATTCGTTCCGGACTCGTCGGCGCTCGGCTCAGGCGGCACGGTCACTATGCGGTTCAGCCCGGCTGGGATAGGCGTAACCCAGCTGCGGCTGGCGTACCATCGCACGTTCGAACCGAACGACCCGCCCCTGAAGACCTTCGACGTAACCGTGGTCGTCAGCGACCGGTGAAGCGCAGCTCTCGCAGCGCCCTGCCCTACCCCTTCCCGCGCCGGCTACAGCTTGTACCCCAGCGTCCGCAGGAGCTCCCTTCGCCAGGCGACGTCGCGCTCGCCCTCGGCGCCCAGAGGAGAGGCTCCATCGACGACGCCCAGGATGCCGCGCCCCTGCGACGTCTCCGCGATGATCACCTCGGTCGGGTTCGCGGTAGCGCAGAAGATCCGGCAGACCTCAGGCGTCATCTTGATGGCGTTCAGGACGTTGATGGGGTAGAAGCCACAGCCAAGAACGATGATGAAGCTGTGGCCAGCTCCCAGCGCAAGCGCGTTCTCGCGTGCCAGCGCCACCAGAGTGGCGTCAGTCCCGGAACAACGAACGAGCCGCGCACCGGAGGCCTCGCAGAATGCAAGGCGATGATCACAAACGCCGTCTTCTCGACGGTGGTCCGTATTCAGCGAGAGC
>JBDLTZ010000042.1:0-11182 GCA_039805565.1 Chloroflexota bacterium
GAACTCCGACGTGGGGCCAGGGGTCCAGCCCTGCAGTACACCGAAGTCCGGCGCCGGGGGCGTGGGGCGGCTGAGACGGATCTCTGGGGCGCCCGAGAGCCGCTGCCAGAGCGCCTCAGCAAGCTGGCCGCCGTCGAGCACGCGCGGCTGCGACCCGCCGAGGATGAGCTGGAGCGCGCCCATCTGGTTGCCGGCCAGCAGCACAAGCGCGGCGCCAAGAAGCGCGGCGGCGACGTAGGACCGGGGACGGGCGGCGAACCACGAACGACGAGCGTCTGATGAACGGCCAGCGGCCGCCGGCGGCTCGGGGCCGAGCTCAAGGCGCACGAGGGTCGCGACGAGCCCTGCGACCATTGCCGCGGTGAGAGCGAAGAGGGTGGCGACGCCGAGGTTGAAGGCCTCGCCGGGGGTGACGCCGGCCAGGTGGGCGACGGCGGCGACCTTGACGTAGCCGAGGTAGTAGTAGTTGACATCGTACCCCGCCAGCCACAGGTCCGGCGGCGGAAGGGCCGGGTCGCGCAGGACCCCCTGGAGCAGGGCCAGGTCCATCGGCTTCTCGGTGCCGGTGAGCGCGGGGCCGACGGCGCCGTTCCAGCGCAGCCAGAGGCCGGCGAGGAGCGCGGCGTGGAAGAGGACCTCGGCGGCCACGAGCGCGCGCCAGCGTCGCCGGACGAGCCGGCCGAGCTCGCGCAGCCCCTGGGATCGCAGCGCCCACGCGCCGGAAGCGACGAGCAGCAGGGCCACGGCGAGGACCGTAGGAGGGCCGAAAGGCGCGCGCAGGACGGCAGAGGCATACCAGCAGGCCCAGCCGACGAGCACCAGCGCGGCGCCGCGCGCGAAGAGCAGGCCGCGCAGCGGGAGCGTGCGGAGCAGGAAGGCCGTGATGGGCAGGCCCGCGAGACCGAGGAGCAGCAGTGCTCCTGCCCAGCGCAGCACCGGAGCCGAGAGCGCAACCTGGAGGTCGAGCAGCAGCGGCTGGACCGCGAGCGGCTGGGCGAACGACGCGAGCCACGCGCCCGTGACAAGCGCGACGGCCAGCGCGCGGCTTGAGAGCGCCCCGAGGCCGGTGGCCCTCAGGCAGACGGCGAGCAGCGGTGGCAGCAGCACGAGCGCCAGCAGAACGGAGGGCGGCGGCAGGCCCGGGCCGGCGCGCAGCGGGCGGAGCGCGACGGCGGAGAGGGCGATGCCAAGCGGGCGCGAGTCGACCGTCACCTCGGGAGGGGTGGCGGCGAGAGCCACGCGCGCGAGGCCGAGCGAGTCGCCGCCTCCGGGCCAAAGCAGAAGGTAGCGGCGTGGACTCAGCGCGCCGGGGCTCGGGGGGAGCTCGACAGCGGCCCGGTCGCCGAGGCCGACCGTGACGCGCGTGCCATCGGGGGCCACCGCGCCGCGCAGCTCGAGCACGGCGGGGCGTGGGCGGGCGGGGAGCGTCAGCGCCGCGTCGCGCGAGCTCCAGCGGAAGGCGCCCGACGGGCCGATCTCGGGCTCGTAGAAGCCACGCATCACATCTGGCCCGGCGCCCACGGCGACGTCCAGCGCACCGCTTCCGGCGAGCTGCCAGGCGAGGCAGGCGACGAGCAGCGGGACGCACCAGAGCAGGGGCCCAGGGCGCAGGGCGGGGAGCGGCGGCAGCTTCATCGGGCGGCGGGCGCGCGGGTCATAGGCGGCTCTCATGACGGAGTGGGGCGACGCCCCTCGTTGGTCGGGCTCACGGCGGCCGGCGAGCCGCATACATCGCGCTCCTAGTATAGCGCCTGTTACGTCTGCGAGCGCAGGGGATCGGCCCGTGCCAGAGATCGGGTGAAGTACAATTGTTTCTGCGCCCGCCGGTGGTAGCAGCGACCCTGGCGCTGCTGTTCGTGGTAGCGGATGGGGTTGCCGTGCTGGCCTCGTGGGCGGCCGACCCACGGCTACGGGCGGCGTAGTGCTGTGGCAGGCGCTGCGCCCCACACCAAAAAGCAACGTATGTCTCAGACACCGGGTGAGATGCGCAATACACGTCCCCGCGAGTGGTGCGCCTCCCCGACGGCCCCGTGGGCCGGCCGTTCCCCCTGCTCACCCCCGGCTTCCCGCTCGGCTGCGGCGGCGAGCGGCGGACCTCGCGCCGCGCCCATCGCATCGCAGGGGCGGTTGTGGCGATCGGTCGAGGGGGTGCTGGCCGAGATAGCGCTCGGGCGCCCCCCGGTCTGGGCGCGCTACACCCTGGCATCACTCCTGCTGCTGGCCGTAGGAGTGGGCGCGGGGTCGTGGTGGCGCGAGCGCGCAGCGTGCGAGGCGATAACGCTCGCTCCCACGTCAGAGGCGGCCCGGATCCATGGGGGGCACCTCTGACGTGGGAGCGGGGGGACGCGGGCGGCCCCTGGCGGTATCGTGGACCGGAGGCAATGCCCGCGGCGTGCTCTGGACGTTCGCGGACGAGAGCACACTGAGCGGCGGGCCGGCGGTGGCAGCCGACGGCAGCGTACATGTGGCGACCAGAGGCCGGGCGCTGGTACGATGCTTGGCGTGAGCGACGACGCGACGATATACCTGTGCATCGCACGGGGCCGGGCGCGGCAGTGCGGGGCGTTCGCGCCCGGGCCAAGGCGCCCCTGTGGCAGGTGCCCATCGGGCGGGGCGGCGACGTGATCGGTGGGTCCGTCACGCCGAACCAGATGTACGTGGCGACCGGCGACAGCGTGCTGCACGCCATCGGAGGCGTGTCGGAGAAGACCACAGGGGAGCTGGCCCCGGCATCGGAGAGATGAAGACCGTGTGGTACAATGCGCGCCACACGTGGAGAACCCTTTATGACGACGAGCAACGAGACGGTCGCCGAGCGCGTCCGCCGCTGGTTCGAGGCAAGCCGCGACGTACAGGCGCGGCTGGCCGACGAGCACGCGCCGGCTGTCGCGCGGATCGCCGATGTGGTCACGGGCACCTTCCGCTCGGGGGGCAAGCTTGTGCTGTTCGGCAACGGGGGGAGCGCCGCGGACGCGCAGCACGTGGCGGCGGAGTTCGTGAGCCGCTTCAAGCGCGAGCGGGCGGCCCTGCCAGCGATCGCCCTCACCACCGACACCTCGATCCTGACGGCGATCGGCAACGACTATAGCTTCGACCGGGTCTTTGCGCGGCAGGTGCGCGCCCTCGTGCGCCCCGGCGACCTGGCCGCGGGCATCAGCACCAGCGGCAACTCGCCGGACGTGCTCGAGGGGCTCGTGGCGGCCCGCGAGTGTGGCGCGCGCACCCTCGGCTTCACCGGGGAGCGCGGCGGCCGCCTGCGTGACCTGGCAGACCTGTGCTACCACGCCCCCACCGAGGACACGGCCCTGATCCAGCAGGCGCACATCACCGTCTGGCACGCGATCTGTCTGGTCGTCGAGCAGGATCTGTTCGCCTAGCAGTACAGCACCACAGCAGGACATCGACGCATGATCCAGGGAAAGCTCGGCGCCCGCCTGCGGCAGATCCGCCTCGAGCGGGGCATCACTGTGCGGGCGCTCGCCGGCCGCAGCGGCTTCTCACCGTCGTTCATCTCCCAAGTCGAGGCGGACCTCGTGTCGCCGTCAATCACCTCCCTGGAGAAGATCGTCGGGCAGCTGGGCGTGACCCTGGGCCAGCTGTTCACCTCGCTCGAGCACGTGCCGCGGCGAGTCGTCCGGGTGGGGGAGCGCGTAACCTATAACAGCGACTGGTCGCGGAGCCGGGTCGAGGCGCTGTGCGACATGGCGGCCACGCGGCGGCTCTCGGCGGTGCTGGTGACCTTCGCGCCCGAAGGCACCAGCGGCAAGCGCCCCGCCCTCCGCCTGCAGGATACCTTCGCGCTGGTGCTCTCCGGCTCCCTCGAGGTGACGCTGGAGGACTCGGCGGCTCTGCTCGAGGCCGGCGACTCACTCTACCTGAGCGAGGGCGACGTCTTTATGATGGCGAATCGGACGGACGCGGTATCGACGGTGCTGCTGGTGAGCGTGGCCGGGCGCATGGATCAGCTCGGCTACGAGGCCCCGACGACCGCCGAGGAGTAGCGAGAGATCTATGGCCGAGCGACAGCTCACACTTATGTCCTGGAACGTCAACGGCATCCGCGCGGCGGAGAAGAAGGGCTTCCTCGAGTGGCTGGGCGACTGCGGCGCCGACGTGGTGGCGCTCCAGGAGACCAAGGCGGCACCTGAGCAGCTCTCTGACTCGCTGCTGCGCCCCGAGGGGTACCACGCCGAGTGGTGCTCCGCCGAGAAGAAGGGATATAGCGGCGTGGCGACCTACTCGCGCCTGCCGGCGCTGGAGGTGAGCCGGGGCCTGGGCGACCCGCGCTTCGACGCCGATGGACGAGTGCTGGTCACACGCTTCCCAGACTTCTACTTCTTCAACATCTACTTCCCCAACGGCGGGCGCGGCCCGGAGTGGGTGGCCCACAAGCTCGACTTCTACGCGCGCTTCGTCGAGGTGGTGCGCGACCTGATGGCGGCCGGCGAGCGCGTGGTGGTAGCCGGCGACGTCAACACCTCCTACGCAGAGATCGACATCGCCCGGCCGCGCGAGAACGCCAAGGTCTCCGGCTTCATGCCGGAGGAGCGCGCGGCGATGGGGGCGTTCTTCGAGGCCGGCCTGGTGGACACCTTCCGCGCCCTGCGCCCCTCCGAGGTGAAGTACAGCTGGTGGGCAGCGTGGGGCGGCGCGCGTGCCAAGAACGTCGGCTGGCGACTGGACTACATCTTCGTCTCGCCGAACTTACGCGCGTATGTGGTGGACGCCGATATCCTCTGCGACGTGACCGGCTCGGACCACTGCCCGGTGACGCTGACGCTGGCCCTGCCAGAGTGAGTGCTAAGCGCTGAGCGCTGAGCGCTGAGAAGCCAGCTGCGAGTCGTGAGTCTTGAGTGACCGCTGCCCCTCAGACTCACCCCTCCCCCCTCAGACTCACCCCTCCCCCCTCAGACTCACCCCTCCGGCACGTATGTTGCTGCCACATCCTCCAGACGCGTTAACGGTAAGGAGGAGGCGATGAGCGACAGAGCAGATCTCCCGGTGATCACCAAGGATGGCGTGCGCGGCGCAGTTGTGGAAGGCATGCCTGCGGGCGACGACACGAGCCACGTGCTGGTGCGCTTCGAGGACGGGCGGCAGATGCTCGTGCCGAAGAGCGCGCTGGTGCAGCAGGCCGAGGGGCGCTACTACTACCTGGCCGCGCGGATCGGCGAGGTCGAGCGGACCCCAGGCGCGAACGCGCAGGAGTCGGCCGACAGCTTCACAGTGCCCGTGATGCAGGAGGAGCTCGATATCGAGCGCCGGCGCGTCGAGACCGGGCGCGTGCGGATCAACAAGCTCGTGCACGAGCACAAGGAGACGGTGGACGAGCCGCTGATCTACGAGCAGGTAGACGTGCGGCGTGTCCCGGTGGACCGCGTGGTGGAGTCCGAGCTGGAGCCGCGCACCGAGGGGGACACGCTGATCATCCCGGTGCTCGAGGAGATGCTGGTGGTGACGAAGCAGCTCGTGCTGCGCGAGGAGCTGCACATCACGATGAAGCGGACCTACGTCCACCGGCCCGAGACCGTGACCCTCCGCAGCGAGGAGGTCCAGGTAGAACGCGTCGACTCGCAGGCGCGGGCGGTGGGCGGTGGCACCGATCATGCGGAGGGGGGAGCCCTGTAGCTTCGCCCAAGGGCAGAGCTGACAGAGACAGGGATAGCACAGGAAGGAGCGACGAATGGCGACCAATGTGGTTGGGCTATTCGACAGCTGGAACGAGGCGCAGCGCGCCGTGCAGGACCTGATGGACAGCGGCATCCGTCAGAACGATATCAGCATCGTCGCCAACGACGCCGAGGGCAACCTCAGGCAGCATCATGCGGGCGGCACCGAGGCCGAGGAGGGCCTGGCGGCCGGCGCGGTAGGCGGCGGCGTACTGGGCGGCGTGCTCGGCCTCCTGGCCGGTGTGGGCGCCCTGGCCATCCCCGGCATCGGCCCGGTGATCGCGGCCGGCCCGCTGGCTGCCGCGCTGGGCAGCGCGGGCGCGGGCGCAGTGGTAGGCGCGGGCGCGGGCGCGGTGGGCGGCGGCCTGCTGGGCGGCCTGGTGGGCCTCGGCATCCCCGAGGACGACGCCCACCTGTACGCCGAGGGCATCCGCCGCGGCGGTGCGCTGGTGACGGTGCGAACTTCCGAGAACCGCGTCGAGCCGATCGCGGCGATCATGCAGCGCCACGGCGTAATTGACATCGACGACCGCTCAGCTGAGTGGCGCAGCAGCGGCTGGAGCCGGTTCGACGAGAACAGCAAGCCGTACACCCGCAATGAGATCAACACCTTCCGCAGCTCCCGCTCGGCCAACACAATCGGCACCACCAACAGGAGCACCGGCGCGAGAGACGTGTCGGCGCGCAACCAGCGGCGCAGCACCGGCGGGGAGGAGACGTTGCCGGTGATCGAGGAGGAGCTGCAGGTCGGCAAGCGCCAGGTGCAGCGCGGCGGCGTGCGGGTACACACGAAGGTCGAGGAGCGCCCCGTCGAGGAGCAGGTGAACCTGCGCGATGAGCGGGTGCGCGTGGAGCGCCGGCCGGTGGACCGCCCGGTGGGCGCCGACATGAACGTCTTCAAGGAGACCTCGTTCGAGATGACCGAGACCGCCGAGGAGGCGGTGGTCCAGAAGCGGGCGCGGGTGATCGAGGAGGTGGTGGTGCGGAAGGATGTCGAGGATCACACCGAGACGATCCGCGACACGGTGCGCCGCCAGGACGTCCACGTCCATGAGGAGGGCACCACGGAGCGCGCGGTGGGCAGCAGGGCCTTCGACACCTACGACAACGACTACCGCACGCACTTCACCAGCAGCATGGGCAGCAGCGGCTACAGCTACGACCAGTACCGGCCGGTGTACCGCTACGGGTACGATCTGGCGAACGACCGCCGCTACACAGGCAAGGACTGGAACGCGATCGAGTCGGATGCCCGCCGCAGCTGGGAGGAGCGCAACCCGAACAGCTGGGACGAGTTCAAGGACTCGGTGCGCTACGCCTGGGAGCGCGCGCGCGGCAAGCGCTAGCACCAGGGAAATGTCCAGGGCGCGGGTGGGGGGGCGATGCCTCCCCGCCCGCGCTGTGCTGTCTGCGCTGTACACTGGCAGTGGACATGCGGTATAACTAGTAGCATGATGCAAGCGTCCTCCACCACCCAGGCCGGCGTCGCCACCCGCGCACGTGCACTATGGCTCACCGGGCTGGCTGTGGCATACTACATCAGCGCTCTTCTCGGCCGGCAGTTCGTGGTGATGCCAGAGGGGATCGCGGTGCTTTGGCCGGCCAGCGGCGTGCTGGTGGCAGCCCTCCTGCTCAGCCCTCCCCACTTGCGGTCTGCCACCCTGGTCGTCGGCGCGCTCGCGAATGTCGCCGCGAACGTGTCCACCGGCGCGTCGCTCGCGCTGAGCCTCGGGTTCGCTGTCACCAATATGTTCGAGGGTTGGTTCGTATGGAGGCTGCTCCGGCTCAGCGACGAGATCCAGGGTGACGCCGAGAGCACCCGCCGAGTGCTGGTGTGGTCGGGGCTAGTCTTCGTGGGGACTGCTGTCTCGGCGCTCGCGGGCGCGGCGCTGACCTCGCTCACGTTCGGCGCGCCGTACTGGAGCACGTGGCGCAGCTGGTGGCTGGCGAGCGGGTTCGGCACACTGGTGGTGGCGCCATTTGTCATCGCCCTCTCCGAGCTGCGGTCTCGGGCGTGGGTCTTCGGGCCAAAGCGCATCCTGGAAGCTACCGTCCTCGGCGCAGGCCTCATTACCATCAGTCACCTCGTCTTCTCGGCGCACGACATCTCAACAGAGCTCCTCGCGCTGCGCACGTATATCCTCTTCCCGCTCTTCATTTGGGCGGTTGTCCGCTTCGACCTGCCGGGCGGGATGATCGCGGTGCTCCTGGCCTCGGCGGCGGCGATGTGGTACACCAGCCAGGGGAGCGGGCCATTCGTGACGCCCGAGACATTGGCCGTGCACAGCATCCTCGGCGCGCAAGCCTTCTGCGGCATCTCGGTGGTCTCGGTGCTGGCGCTTGGCACAATCCTGTCCGAGCGCCGCCGTGCGGAGCTCGCCCTGCGCCACAGCGAGGAGCAGCTACGCGACAGCGAGGAGCAGCTGCGCCAGGCGCTCGACGCGGTCGCTATCGGCACATGGAACTGGGATCTGCTCGGCGGCCAGATCACCTGGAACGAGCACCACGCGCTGCTGTTCGGCATGCGCCTGGAGGAGTTCGACGGCACCTACGAGATGTTCGCGCGACCGATCCACCCGGATGACCTGCCGGGGCTGAACGCGGCCGTGACGCGGGCGCACGAGACGCAGACGTTCTACCACCACGAGTTCCGCATCGTCCGGCCAGATGGCACGATACGCTGGATCGCGGGGCGTGGGCGCGTGGTGGCCCAGAAAGAGGGGAGGCCCGCGCGCATGGCCGGCACCGTGATGGACATCACCGCCACGCGCGAGGCCGAGGAGCGCGAGCAGCGGCTCGCCGAGGAGCGCAACCGCATTCTGGAGCGGCTGCAGCTGGTACTCCAGCAGATGCCGATCGCCTGTGTCATCAACGACACGAATTTCCACATCACCTACTGGAACCCGGCCGCCGAGCGCATCTTCGGGTACACCAGCGCGGAGATCTCCGGCCATACGCCGCAGAGCTTCCTCGTGCCGCCGAGCAGCACGACGCATGTGGCCGAGCTCCAGCAGCACGTGCGCACGGGCAACCAGGTCACAGGCATCGCGCAGACGCTGACGAAGAGCGGGCGCGTTATCATCTGCGAGTGGCAGCACACGCCGCTCACCGATGTGGGCGGCGCGTTCATCGGCTCGCTGTCGATGGCGCAGGACGTGAGCGCGCGCATCGCCGCCGAGGAAGAGATCCGGCGGCTCAACGTGGACCTCGAGCGCCGCGTGGCCGAGCGTACCTCCGCCCTCGAGGCTGCCAACCACGAGCTCGAGGCCTTCAGCTACTCGGTATCGCACGACCTGCGCGCGCCGCTGCGCCACATCGACGGCTTCGTGAACCTCCTGGTGAGGCGCGAGGCCGAGCGGCTTGACGCGACCTCCAGCCGCTACCTGCGCGTGATCGGCGACTCGAGCAAACGGATGGGCAACCTGATCGACGACCTGCTGATGCTCTCCCGCGTGGGGCGGGCCGAGGTGCAGCTACAGGCGGTGGCGGTCGGCGATCTGGTGCGGCAGTCGCTCGAGGAGCTGGCGCCAGCCACCGACGGGCGGCATATCACCTGGGAGGTCGGACCGCTGCCGATAGTGCAGGGCGACCCACGTCTGCTGCGCCAGGTGGTTGGCAACCTGCTGAGCAACGCCATCAAGTACACCGGCCGCGCGCCCGAGGCCCACATCTGCCTCGGCACACAAGACGGCGCGGAGGGCGAGGCGATCTTCTTCGTGCGGGACAACGGCGTGGGGTTCGACCAGCAGTACGCGCACAAGCTGTTCGGTGTGTTCCAGCGGCTCCACCGCGACGATGAGTTCGAGGGGACCGGGATCGGGCTAGCGACAGTACGGCGGATCGTGCATGGGCACGGCGGAAGGGTGTGGGCCGAGGGGCAGGTGGGAGAAGGCGCGACATTCTTCGTGGCACTGCCGGCCGCGTGAGCTAAAGAGGTGGGCGTGGACACACGGCGGATCCTGATGGCGGAGGACAACACGAACGACGTCGAGCTCACGCTGGCCGTGCTGGAGGAGTACAACCTCACGAACGAGGTGGTCGTCGTGCGGGACGGGGCGGAGGCGCTCGACTACCTCTACGCCCGCGGCGCGTTCGCGGGGAGGCCGAACGGCAGCCCGCTGCTAGTGCTGCTTGACCTGAAGATGCCGAGGGTAGATGGGCTGGAGGTGCTGCGCCAGATCCGCGCCGACGCAGTCCTCCACCACATCCCGGTCGTCATCCTGACCTCCTCGCGCGAGGAGCAGGACATCGTCGAGAGCTACCAGCTGGGCGTCAACGCCTATGTCGTGAAGCCGGTCGCCTTCGACCAGTTCATGGAGGCGGTGCGCCGGCTGAGCCTGTTCTGGGTGCTGACGAACGAGCCGCCGCCGGAGATGCGCCGCACTCCCTGAACGGCACCCCACCGAAGAGGAGCACACGCCAGATGACATCTCAGCTACGGATCCTGGTGCTGGAGGATGAGCCACTCGACGCTGAGCTCGCCGTCGCGACCCTCGAGGCGGCGGGGTACAGCGTCGTGTGGGAGCGGGTCGCGGACCGCGAGTCGTTCCTCGGGCGGCTAGACCAGCCGCGCTACGATCTGATCCTGGCGGACTACAGCCTGCCCGCGTTCGACGGCGTCTCGGCGCTGCGGCTGGCGCGGGAGCGTGCGCTGGACATCCCCTTCATCCTGGTCTCGGGCACGCTGGGCGAGGAGGTGGCGATCGACAGCCTCAAGGCCGGCGCCACCGACTACGTGATGAAGCAGCGCCTGGATCGGCTGCCGCCGGTGGTGCGGCGGGCGCTGCGCGAGTACGCCGACCAGCAGGCCCACGCGCGCGCGGCGGAGGAGCGCAGGCGGCTGGAGGAGCAGCTGCACCGGGCGCAGCGGATGGAGGTGATCGGCCGGCTGGCCGGCGGGATCGCGCACGACTTCAACAATCTGCTGTCGGTGATCCTGGGGAATGTGCAGCTGGCGCAGCTGGACCTCCCGCACGATGACGCGACGCAGTCCTACCTGACCGACATCGAGGGCGCGGCCACGCGCGCGGCGCGCCTCACGCGGCAGCTGCTGGCATTCAGCCGGCGCCAGCCGATCGAGCAGCGGCTGGCCAACCTCAACGAGATCCTGCGGGACGTGGTGAAGATGCTGCAGCCGCTGATCGGCGAGGATATCGCCGTGGAGCTGCTGGCCGCGCCGGATCTGGCGCCGGTGCTGGTGGACCCGGCGCAGATCGAGCAGGTAGTGATGAACCTGGCGATCAACGCGCGCGACGCGATGCTGCACGGCGGCCACCTGCGCATCGAGACCGCCAACGTGCCGCCGGGCGAACTGCTGCTCCCAAGCGGGCAGCTGGTGCGCCTCACCATGGCCGACACCGGGGCGGGCATGAGCGCCGAGGTGCGCCGGCACATCTTCGAGCCGTTCTTCACGACCAAGGAGGAGGGCAAGGGCACCGGCCTTGGCCTGTCGGTGGTGTATGGGATCGTGCAGCAGCACGGCGGCCAGATCGACGTGGACACCGAGGAGGGGC
>JBDLTZ010000043.1:0-2713 GCA_039805565.1 Chloroflexota bacterium
CCGCGTGATGCCATACGGCAAACTCGTACTGATATTCTTTCTGCCCCTGAACTCACCGCAGAGAGGGCGAGGGTGACGGCAACACACCGCGCGCAGGCCACGCATAGCTGCCGCAGGGGAGCGGGAGGCCCGTCGCCTACACCGCGGCGCGCTCGGCCGCGCGGACGGCCACGGCGATCGCGCGCTCGACGGCGCCGGCCTTGGCATCCCCCACGATCTGCTCGCTGGCGGTGCGCTGGGCCACGACGCCGCAGACGCAGCCGGCGGCGAAGCCGTACACACCGCCCATCTTGAAGAGCGTGCCGGCCTCCATCTCGTAGTTCAGCACGTTCAGGCGGCGGTACTCCTCAGTCATGCCGCGCAGGCGGCGCAGCAGATGTGGGTTCGCCGACTCACTGCGCTCCTGGCCCTCGTAGAAGGTGTCTACCGAGGCCGTGATACCGACGTGGTGGTCCGCGCCGAGCTCGCGGGCGGCCTCGACAAGCGCGACGGTGAGGAAGGGGTCGGCGGCGGCAGGGTACTCGCGCGGAGCGATGTCATCGGCGGCCCCCTGGCGGCAGAGCGCGGCGCTGGTGATCACGACACTGCCGGGAAGCACTCGCTCCTGGATGGAGCCGCAGGTGCCGACGCGGATGATGGCGCGCACACCGACCTGCACCAGCTCGTTGACGACGATGCTAAGCGAGGGGGCGCCCATGCCGCTGGTGGCAGAGAGCACCCGGCGCCCACTCGGCAAGGTGCCGACATAGCTGTTGAGACCGCGGTGCTCGGAGAGCATTGTCACGTCGCGGAGGTGGGCCTGCCCGATGGCTTTGGCGCGGTCCGGGTCGCCTGAGAGCAGCGCCACACGCGGCGGGTCGTCGCCGAGGTCCGAGCGGCCGAAGCCGATATGGTAGAAGCGGTCGGAGGTGGTCATAGCCGGTCTCCCAGTGCTGAGTGCGCGGTCTTGAGTCTTGAGTCTTGAGAAGACGAGGACTATTGTACCGCACGCAGGAGGGAGGCCAACAGTGAGGTCACCAAGCGATGGACTCGGCGACCTCGCGCCGGCGGGGGCTACGAGGCCGCAGGCCCCCCGAGAAGATCCTATCTGCTGAGCCTCTGCGGCGCAGCCGCAAAGGCTCAGCCCCTCAGCACTAATACTTCGGGATTGAGGAGTCCACCTCGTCGGACCACCGCAGGATGCCGCCGGTCATATTCTTGAGCTTGCGGAATCCCGCAGCGCGCAGGAGGTCGATCGCGCGCCGGCTGCGGACGCCGCTGCGGCAGTAGACCACCATCTCGCGCGCGGTATCGAGCTCATTGAGGCGCTCGGCCAGCTCATTGACCGAGATCCGCACGGCGCCCGGCAGCCGGCCGATCTCCCACTCGTTGGCCTCGCGCACGTCGAGCAGGAGCGGCGGCGAGTCGCCCTGGAGCAGCGCGACGGCCTCCAGCGGCGTGACCTCATCGGTGAACGTGGCCGGGTCGGGCTCGGGGACGATACCACAGAACTGCTGGTAGTCGATCAGCTCGGTAACAGTCGGGTGATCGCCGCACACCGGGCACTCGGGGTTCCGCCGCAGCTTCAGCTCGCGGAAGCGCATCGCGAGCGCGTCGTAGAGCATCAGGCGGCCCACGAGAGTCTCGCCGATCCCGGCCAGCAGCTTGATCGCCTCGGTGGCCTGAATGGTGCCGATCACGCCCGGCAGCACGCCCAGCACACCGCCCTCGGCGCAGCTTGGCACCAGGCCGGGCGGCGGCGGCTCGGGGTAGAGGCAGCGGTAGCAGGGGCCGCCGAGCTGCGGCGCGAACACTGTGGCCTGACCCTCAAAGCGGAAGATCGAGCCGTAGACGTTCGGCTTGCCGAGCATCACACTGGCGTCGTTGGTGAGGTAGCGTGTCGGGAAGTTATCGGTCCCATCCACGATCACATCGTACGGGCGCATCAGCTCGAAGGCGTTCTCGCTCGTGACCTGAGTCTCGTAGGTAGTGACCTCAACGTTGGGGTTGAGGTCCTGGAGTCGACGCCTACCGGACTCAGTCTTGCGGACGCCCAGCGTGCTGGTGCCGTGGACGATCTGGCGCTGGAGGTTGCTCTCATCCACCACGTCGAAGTCCACCAGGCCAATGTGGCCGACACCGGCCGCGGCGAGGTAGAGCGCCAGCGGCGAGCCAAGCCCGCCGGTGCCGATCAGCAGCACGCTGCCCTGCTTGAGCTTGCGCTGAGCCTCCATGCCGAACTCGGGGAGGATGAGGTGCCGGCTGTAGCGCCGGATCTCCTCGTTCGACAACTGCGTTGTCATGGTGTTGTTCCTTTGTTCCTCTGGCGAGGAGGGCGGGAGGGGCTTCGCCCCTCCAGGAGAAGAAGATTCTGCGGGGGCCTGCGGCCCCCACACCCCCTGCTAGGCGCGCCGCACCCTCCGTGCTCTTGCACTCTACCGGCCCCTGCTAGGCGCGCCGCACCCTCCGTGCTCTGCTCTCTGCAGGGCAGCAGGCCACCCGATCCACCTGCCAGCGGTAGGGATGCGGTCGCCTACAGCACTCCCCCGGCAATAGCGGGAATAATGCTCACGGTCTCGCCGTCCGGCACGGGGGTCTCGACGCCCTGCAGGTAGCGGATGTCCTCGTCGCCGACGTAGATGTTGACGAAGCTCCGCAGCTGGCCCCGCTCGCTGTAGAGCTGCTTGCCGAGCTGCGGGTACTGTTCGGCGAGGCTCGCGAGCACCTGGCCGAC
>JBDLTZ010000044.1:0-20689 GCA_039805565.1 Chloroflexota bacterium
CGCGGCGGCGCGACGAGCCGGCTGGGGAGCGGCGTGAGTCCGGCCAGCGTGAACTCATCGACCTCGGCGGCAACCGCCGCCGAGGTTTGGTTCATAGCGGTGGCGAGCGAGCGCGTGACCAGGTTGGCGACGAACTCGCCGGTCTCTTCGGCGTTGCGGACGCTGTCCTTGCGCCCCTCGCTGCAGAAGCCGACGATCGGCGGGCTGCTGCTGAAGGCGTTGAAGAAGCTGTACGGGGCGAGGTTGACCCGCCCCTCGCGGTCGATGGTCGAGATCCAGCCGATCGGGCGCGGGGCAACGATCGCCTTGAATGGGTCGTGGGGGAGGCCGTGCCCGCGCGCCGGCTCATAGAAGTGCTCCCCCGGTTGGTCGGTCATAGCTCTCTCCTCACATCTCTGTCTCGGGCGGGGCGTCGCCGAGGGCGGCCAGTGGCAGGCGAATAGAGAACGTGGTGCCGCGGCCCTCTCCCTCGCTGGCGGCTTCCACTGTGCCACCATGAAGCTCGACAAGGTGGCGCACGATCGCGAGCCCCAGCCCAAGCCCGCCGTGCACGCGGTGGTTGGTTCCGTCGGCCTGGCGGAAGTGCTCGAACACGTAGGGCAGGAAGGATGCGCTGATGCCCTGGCCGGTGTCGCTGACGGTCAGCAGCGCGTCCGCGCCGCGCGGCACGAGCCGCACACGGATCGTGCCGCCGGGCTGCGTGAACTTCACCGCGTTCGACAGCAGGTTCCAGAGCACCTGCTGCAGGCGGCCCGCATCGCCGATGACCGCGGTGGCATCCGGGCGGAGCTCTGTGAGGAGCTGGATGCTTTTCGCCTCGAGCGCCGGCCGCACGGTGTCTACCGCCGCCTGGACCACAGCGATCAGATCGGTGGGCTGAGGATCGAGACGCAGCTTGCCGCTCACCACGCGCGAGACGTCGAGCAGGTCTTCGATCAGCTGAGCCTGCATCTTGGCGCTCCGCACGAGCTTCTCAACCGTGCGCGCGATGTAGGCCTCGTCGCGCTTGCGCGCCTGGAGGAGCTGGGCGTAGCCGAGGAAGGCCGTGAGCGGCGTCCGCAGCTCGTGCGAGACTGTGGCCAGGAACTCGTCTTTGAGGCGGTTAGCCTCTTCGGCCTGGGTCCGTGCGCGTTGCTCCTGCTCGTAGAGCTGCTGGTTCTCGAGTGCGATCGAGGCCATCTGCGCCAGCTGCACCAGCATCGCCTCGTCGTCCGCGGTGAAGTCGCCCTCCTCCTTGTCCGAGAGCTGGATCAGGCCGATGTTGCGTCCGTCGAGCCCGACGAGCGGCACGGCGAGCCAGCCGCGCATGGGCGGGTGCTGGTCGGACTCCGCGCCGAACCCCCGCCACGCCGGGTGGGCCTCGAGCTCGGCCTGCGTCAGCCGCATCGGCGTGTTGGTCTGGCACACGAGCGCGTAGATCCCCGAGCCGTCCGGGAGCGTGTCGTAGCCGCGCCACCGGGCGTACGTCTCAGAGAGCGCGATCTCGTTGAGCGCCTGCGCCCAGTTCTGGTCGGTGGTGGTGCTGGTGACCGCCTGGTGGGCGCCGATCAGGGTGCGCGCCTCCTCGGTGACCACCCCCATCACGGCGGCGACGTTTTGCGCACCGTGGATCCGGGTGGCTGCCTGCGCAAGCCGGCGCAGCTGCTCGGACCGGCGTGCAGTCGCCGCCTCGGCCCGGCGCGCCTCGCTCATGTCGCGCACCTCGATCACCGTCGAGACGGGCCTGCCGCCCGCGTCGAAGATCGGGCTGGCGGCGACGAGCACCGGGAAGAACTCGCCCGAGCGGCGGATGAACACGTCGGCGTGCTCGCGGATGTCGAAGTTCTCCGGCAGCGCGCGGTCGATCGGGCACTCCGCCATGGGGTACGGCCGGCCGTCGGGGTGGTGGTGGTGGATCAAATCGTGCAGCGGCCTCTGGCGGATCTCCTCGAAGCTCCAGCCGAACATCTGCTCGCCGGCGCGGTTCATGTATGTGCAGTAGCCGCGCTCGTCCATCATGAACATGCAGGCGGTGGAGTTCTCGAGGCTGGTGTTGGTCAGCTCGCTCTGGCGCCGCAGGGCCTCCTCGGCCGCCTTGCGCTCGGTGATGTCGAGGATGCTGCCCAGCACCTGCGCGGGCCGCCCGCCGGGCGCGCGCGCGAACACCATCTCGCGGCCGAAGAACCAGCGCCACTCGCCGCCCCTGTGCCGGATGCGGTACTCTCGCTCCAGCATTTCGCCGTCACGCAGCGCCAGCAGGCGGGCGATGAAGGCGGGGGTGACGGCCCAGTCATCGGGGTGCATCATCGTGGGCAGGAAGCTCGGCCCTAGCGTCTGGGCCTCCTCGGGCGTGTAGCCGAGCGCTTCGGCAAGCTGGCGGTTGGCGTAGACGTTGCGGTCCTCGTCGAGGTCGTAGACATAGATCACGGTTGGGATCGTCTCGGTCAGGCGCTCGAGGAAGTGCTGGCTCTCGCGCAGGGCCTCCTCCGAGCGCTTGCGCTCAGTGATGTCGCTGTCGGTGCCGATCCACTCGCGCACGCGCCCGTCCGGCTCGAGCACCGGGGCTGCCCGCACGTGCCAGTGGCGGTAGCCCCCCCCGCGCCGGCGGACGCGCTGCTCGAAGCTCAGCGCCTGCCTATGCTCGACCGACTGCCACCACACCGTGTTGCCCTGCTCGCGGTCCTCGGGATGCACCAGGTCCAGCAGCTCCTCCGGCAGCTCTGCGAGATCAAAGCCGCTGAGAGCGCTCCAGCGCGCCCGTGAGTTGTCCAGCAGGCCCTCCCCATCGGCGCGCCACACCACCTGCGTGCTGGCCTCCACCAGGCTGCGGTAGCGCTCCTCAGACCTGCGCAGGTTCGAGAGGAGCTGGGAGCGCTCGATGGCGCTGGCGAGGCGCTCGGCCAGCAGGATGGCGTAGTGGCGCTCCTCGGCGTCCGGCACGGCTCTCGGGGGGTAGTGGAACCCCACGGCGCCCAGCACCCGCTCGGCGCTGCGGAGCGGCAGCGCCACCGTGGCCGAGTGGTCCAGCCGCTCATGGATCGGCGTGAGCTGCGGGTAGCGCGCGAGCAGCTCCTCGGCTGTGTCGAGCCAGACCGGCTCCCCGGAGCGCACGGCATCCCACATCGGGGAGTTGGAGGCGACCAGCGCTCCCACGAGCTGCGCACTGAGCTCGGGCGGGTAGCCCTTCATTGTGGTCACCTCGAGCCGCCCATCCTCACGCAGCAGCGCCAGACCGCCCGCGATGGGGCCGTACACCGCGAACCCCTCGTCCACCAGCAGCCGCAGTATGTCGGCCGGGTCGGCCAGGGCGTTCAGCCGGTCGGTGAGGGCAAGCAGCGTGCTCAGGCGCGTGAGCGAGCGGTCCTGCTCGTCCGGGCCAGGCATGCGGGAGCCATGGTGCTGCTGCGCTGCTTGAGGTTGGTCCATTGTGTACTTCGGGTGAGCAGGCCGCGGTGGGTGGGGTTGGCCTGGGTCTGCGCGGGCAAGTGACACGAGTCAATACTCCCGAACAGTCCCAGGGTAGCAGAAAGCATGCCAGTGGGCCGGGGCGCTAGCTCGCCAGGATCTGCTCGATCTGCTGGAGCTCGTTGCCCGAGAGCGGCAGGTTCGCCAGCGCCCCTACGGCGTCCTCGATCTGCGCCACGCGGCTCGCGCCGATCAGCGCCGAGGTCACGGTGGAGTGCCGCAGCACCCAGGCGATCGCCATCTGCGCCAGAGTCTGGCCGCGCGCCCGCGCGAGGTCGTTCAGGCGGCGCACCTTGGCGACCTTCTCGTCGGTGATCTGACCTGGCTTGAGGAAGCCGTGCGGCTTCGCGGCGCGCGAGTCCGAGGGGATCTCGGCAAGGTAGCGGTCCGTCAGCAGGCCCTGCGCGAGCGGCGAGAAGACGATGCAGCCCATGCCCTCGTCATCAAGCGCGGTGAGCAGGCCGTTCTCGACCCAGCGGTTGAACATGTTGTAGCTGGGCTGGTGGATCAGACACGGGGTGCCGAGGCGGCGCAGGATCGCGGCGGCCTCGCGCGTCTGCTCGGGGGAGTAGGACGAGATCCCGGCGTACAGCGCCTTGCCGCTGCGCACGATCTGGTCGAGCGCTCCCATGGTCTCCTCGAGCGGTGTCTCGGGGTCGGGGCGGTGGGAGTAGAAGATGTCCACGTACTCCAGGCCCATGCGGCGCAGGCTCTGGTCCAGGCTGGCGACCAGATATTTGCGCGAGCCCCACTCGCCGTACGGGCCCGGCCACATGTAGTAGCCGGCCTTGGACGAGATGATCAGCTCGTCGCGGTAGGCGCCGAGGTCCTGCCGCAGGATCTGCCCGAAGGTCTCCTCGGCCGAGCCGGGGGGCGGGCCGTAGTTGTTGGCCAGGTCGAAGTGGGTGATCCCCAGGTCGAAGGCGCGTAGCACCATCGCGCGGGCGTCCTCCAGGCGGTCCACCCCGCCGAAGTTGTGCCAGAGCCCCAGCGAGACCGCGGGGAGCTTCAGGCCGCTGCGCCCGGAGCGGCGGTAGGTCATCGTCTCGTAGCGGGTGTCGGCTGCACGGTACGGCATAGTATGGGTCCTCATCGATTGTGTGGAGCTTCCGTGACTGGCGATTGTACCACTTCTGCCAAACGCACTCGCCGGCCACAGCTCCTCCCTCATTACCCGGCATCGCCGGCGAGCGTGCCGCGCTCCGCGTGTGGGGCGTGCACGACGGGCGCGCGCCCGAGGGCGACGATGAGCAGCGCAAGTCCGAACACTTGGCCCGCGCGCACGCTGGCGGGCAGCAGCAGCGAGTCGGCCCGCAGCGCCTCGATCAGCAGCAGCGACAGCCCCTGCAGCCCCAGGTAGGCGGTGAACAGCGCGCCGGCTGGCCAGGGGCGCCGCGCGAGCCACAGCAGCACAGCCCAGCCGGCGAGGGCGGCCAGCGCGAAGTAGAGCTGGGTCGGGTGGCGCGACGTCCCGAACAGCGTCACGCCCCACGGGAGGTCGGTCGGCGTGCCGAACGCGTCGCCGCTGAGGAGCAGCCCCACGCTGGCGATCGCCTGGGCGGCTGGTAGGGTCAGGGCCGCTACGTCTGCCAGGGCGCGCGGCTCACCTGAGCGAAGCCGCGCCCAGAGCCAGCCGGCCAGCATCCCCCCCAGCAGGCCGCCGGGCCAGGCGAGCTCGGCGAGGCGCGGCGCCAGAAACAGGCCTGGGCTCGAGCCGTAGAGATCCCAGTTGAAGAGCCCGTACCAGAGACGCGCCCCGATGAGCGCGCCCACTGCTGCGGCGAACGAGGCGCTCTCGACGTGACTCACGAGCTCGTCCCCACCGCGCGCCCGCGCGACGCGCGATGCGATCGAGGAGGCCGCGAAGGCCGCGACGAGCAGGAGAAGGCCGCCGGCGCTGAGGTTGAGCGGGCCGATCTGGATCAGCGGGAACATCAGGGCGCCTCCTGGAGCAGCTGCGCGACGGTCCCCTCGATGATGCCGCGCGGCATCGGCCCGCGGTAGACGGCCCTGATGACGCCGCGGCGGTCCACGAAGAAGCTCGAGGGCAGGCCGCGCGCCTGGTAGACACTTCCCACGCTCCCATCGACGTCCAGCAGGGCGGGAAAGGTCAGCCGGTGCTCCTCGAGGTAGGCCGCCACTGTGCGGGCGTCCTCCTTGAAGTTGACCGCCAGCACCGTGAATCCCTGGCCGCGGTACTCGTCGTAGGTCGCCTGGATGGCCGGCATCTCCGCGCGGCAGGGCGGGCACCAGGTGGCCCAGACGTTGACGAGCACCACCTGTCCTCTGAGGGACGCGAGCCGGACCTCCGAGCCGTCGAGCGCCGCGAGGGTGAAGTCGGGCGCGGGGTGGTCGGGCAGCGGTGCGGGGTCCGCTGAGGCCGCCGCAGGAGGGGCCGCGGGCGCCTCCCCCTGCAGCGGGACCACGGGCTGAACGCGCGTGGCCCAGATGAAGGCGCTCCCGGCGATGAGCACAGCGGCGGCGAGCGCGTAGCGGATGGTGTGCGTCATCGGCGTTGCTGCGCGGCCGCGATGAAGTCGTACGGGTAGGGCAGCGCGGGCGCGCTCACCTCGTTCAGGCGCGCCTGCTGCTCAGGACTCAGCCGCCAGCCCGCGCCGGCCAGGTTCGCCTCGAGCTGCGCCATCGTCCGCGCGCCGATGATCGGCGATGTGACGCCCGGGCGGTGTAGCACCCAGTTGAGCGCCACCTGCGCCGGGGTGCGCCCGGCCTCCTCGGCTACCGCCACCAGCGCGTCGATGATCGACCAGGTGCGCTCGTTGTTGTAGCGGCTCCAGGACTCGCTCCAGCCCTGCTGCTCGGCCAAGGCTACGCGCGTGTCCTCGGGCGGGGCGCTCATGCCGCGGCGGTACTTGCCGCTGAGCCAGCCGCCGCGCAGCGGGCTCCAGGGGATCACCCCCAGCCCCTCGCGCTCGCACACCGGCAGCACCTCCCACTCAATCCCGCGCTCCAGCAGGTTGTACTGCGGCTGGAGGCAGACGAACGGCTCCCACCCGCGCGCCTCGCAGCGCGACGCCGCCAGCTGGAGCTGCCAGCCGGTGAAGTTGCTGGCGCCCAGGTAGCGCACCTTGCCCGACCGCACCAGCCCGTCGAGGGTGCTGAGCGTCTCGTCCAGCGGCGTGCGCGCGTCCCAGCAGTGGACCTGGAACAGGTCGATGTAGTCGGTCTGGAGGCGGCGCAGGCTGGCCTCGACGCTCGCCAGGATGTGCTTGCGGCTGACGCCCGCGTCGTTCGGCCCATCGCCCATCGGGAAGCGCGCCTTGGTGGCGATCACCAGGTCGTCGCGCGTGCGCTCGCGCAGCCAGCGGCCGACGATCTCCTCGGAGGCGCCGCGCGAGTAGACGTTGGCGGTGTCGATGAAGGTGCCGCCCGCCTCCACGAATCGGTCCATCAGCGCCCGGCTGTCGGCCTCGCTCGTCTCCCGGCCGAAGGTCATCGCGCCGAGGCAGAGCTCGCTTACGCGCAGGCCGGTAGCGCCCAGAAAACGGTAGTCCATGGTCGCCTCCTGATCACTGCATGGGCGAGTAGTCGGTGGGCTGCATGAAGACGCTCGTGACGCGCGCGGCCAGCGGACCGTCCACCTCGCTCGCGGCCTTGCCCGCCTGCCACTCCGGGTCGGCGCGGAAGGCATCCCAGGCTGCGCGGCCGGCCTCCTCGTCGGGGAAGGCCATCAGGTAGACCAGGTCGCCGTTCGTCTCCGTGTCGGCGGTGGGCGTCCAGAAGCCGACAAGCTGCATGCCGCGGCGCGCGAACACCCCCAGGGTCAGCGTCCTGAAGCGGCTGTGGAGGGCCTCGGCCTTGCCCGGCGTCGCCCAGTAGGTCCGCAGCTCGTAGATCATTGTTGTGTCCCCGTTGCACAGCGCCCGTCAGCGTCACGCGGGCGGTAGGAGTATGATACCGCACCTGCGGCCCGGCGCTGGGCTATAATGGGGCACGCGTTTCTTTCGAACAGAGCAAGGGCGAACACAATGACGATGTCCCCTGACCCGGCCGCGCTCCGGCCGCTCGGCCGCACCGACCTGCAGGTCACGCCGATCTGTGTGGGCTGCGCGCCGCTCGGCGATATGCCCGACACCTTCGGCTACGCCGTGCCCGAGGAGCAGGCGCTCGAGACCATGCGCGCCGCCTTCGCGAGCCCGATCACCTTCAGCGACACCGCCGCGATCTACGGCTTCGGCGAGAGCGAGCGCCGCATCGGGCTGGTGCTGCGCGAGCTCGGCGGCCTCCCCGCGGGCTACGTGCTCGCCACCAAGGCCGACCGCGACCCGAGCACCGGGGACTTCAGCGGTGAGCAGACCCGCCGCTCGGTCGAGGCGAGCCTTGAGCGGCTCGGGCTGAGCCACCTGCAGCTCGTGTATATCCACGACCCTGAGCACACGACGTTTGAGAACATCACGGGGCCGGGCGGGGCGCTCGAGGCGCTGCAGGAGTACCAGCGCCAGGGGGTGATCGGCCACCTCGGCATCTCGGGCGGGCCGATCGACATGATGATCCGCTACGTCGAGACCGGCGCGTTCGCGGCGCTCGAGACCCACAACCGCTACACGCTGCTGAACCGCTCGGCCATCCCGCTGCTTGACGCCGCCGCGACGCATGGCGTGGCGGTGGTGAACGCCGCCCCCTACGCCAGCGGCCTGCTCGTCAAGGGGCCCACGTCCGGCGCGCGCTACGCCTACCGCGAGGCGCCCGAGCGGATCGTCGAGCGGGCCAGCCGGATGGCGGCGATCTGCCAGGAGCACGGCGTGCCGCTGGCCGCCGCAGCGCTCCAGTTCTCCACGCGCGACCCGCGCGTCGCCTCGACGGTGGTCGGCATGACGCGACCCGAGCGCCTGGCGCAGACGCTGGAGCTCGCGCGCCACCCGATCCCTGAGGAGCTCTGGGCGAAGCTCGACGCCGTAGGTTTCGACATGGACGACCCTGAGGACGGGCGGTTCTCCTAGTGTCCCCTCACTCCTAACTCCTCTCCCGTGGAGGGGAGGACGGACAGTATGAGAAGTGCGGGCTTGCCCTGAGGCGCATTACGTTGCGGTATGTCACCCCCCTCTCCTGCCGCAGGGAGAGGGGGCCGTGGGGTGGGACTGGCTCTCTGCACGGATGTTGTATGGCCCCTCCCACGCCAGATACACCCTGGAGACTTGCTCCAGGATGTGTACAATACTGGGTGTAATTTCACCCTCTCCTGAAGGTAATATGTGACCAATCAAACACAGCCCCGCCCCCGACGCTCGCCGCGCAACCTGATGATCGCGGCCTTCCTGATCCTCGTGGCTCTCATCATGGCCGGGAGCCTCTTCGCACAGCGCCGCGCCCCCGCCGGGGCAGACGCCTCCGACGCGCAGCTCGTGTCGCTCGGGCGAGGGGTGTACGCCGCGAACTGCGCGAGCTGCCACGGCGCGAACCTCGAGGGGCAGCCCAACTGGCAGCAGCCGAACCCCAACGGCAGCATGCCCGCGCCGCCCCACGACACGACCGGCCACACCTGGCACCACAACGACGAGTACCTGTTCGCCACCACCAAGTATGGTGGGGCGGCGACCTCGCCTGTGGCTGCGCCGAACGGGATGCCGGCGTTCGGCGGCACTCTGAGCGACCGCGAGATCTGGGCGGTGCTGGCCTACATTAAGAGCACCTGGCCGCCCGAGATCCAAGAGGTGCAGAGCCGCGGCCACAACTAGAGCGAAACGCGAACGCCCGAGAGCGTAGGGAAGCCCCGGATAGCTACCGAGGAGGCTCAGTTCTTCTGCCCGCCGCTGTAGGATGTCGATCCCTCCACCTCCATCTGTTTGAGGAGCAACTCCATGAACGCCCACACGATACGGTACCGCGACGACGGCAGCATCGAGCCGCGCGAGGTGGAGGTGGCCGACCCGGGCGACGGTGAGGTGCAGGTGCAGGGCGGCGCGTGCGGCATCTGTTCGTGGGACATCGCCACGGCTAAGCTCGGCAGCCGTATGTACCCGATGGCCCCCGCCGGCCACGAGGGGGTCGGTTACGTAGCGAAGGTGGGGCGCGGTGTGGCGGGCCTGAAGGAGGGTGACCGGGTCGCCGGCGGCGGCTTCGCCACCCTGCGCAACCTGTCGGCATCGCGCGTCTACAAGATCCCCGAGTCCAACCTGGCTGACGAGCACTGGATCGTCGAGCCGGTCTCGTGCGCGGTGACGGGGCTCGACCACTGCCGTATCAAGCCCGGCGACCGTGTGGCGGTGATTGGGGCCGGCTTCATGGGGCTGCTGCTGCTGCAGGGCCTGCTGCACATGCCCGTGGACCAGCTCGTGGCGGTGGATGTGGTGCAGAGCCGGCTGGACCTGGCGCGGCAGCTCGGCGTGCCCGAGACGTATAACGCGGCGCAGGTGGACCAGGCCGCGCTGGTGGAGGCGCTGAAGCCGCGCGCCTACGACGTGGTGGTGGATACCACCGGCACCCAGGCCGGGCTCGACCTGGCCACCGACGTGGTGCGGCGGGGCGGTCTGATTAATCTGTTTGGCTGGATCAAGGGCGCCACCGCCACCTTCGACCCGACGAAGTGGCACCTCGGCGGCTTCACCGTGGTCAACTCGGCGCCGGCGTCCCAGCTGCGCGACCCGTTCCCGCCGGCGATCCGCCTCATGCACCAGGGGATCATGGACCTGCGCCCGCTGGTGACGCATGTCGTGCCGCTAGCGGGGTACCCGTCGCTGATGGAGCAGATCCTGGACGGCGACCCAGGCTACATCAAGGGTGTCGTGACGCTCGGCGCGTGATGTGGCCCTCAGGCTCGAGGCTCTTTCATCCCCCTGCCCCCTCTCCCTGTCGTGTGAGAGGGGGGAATCATTCCCCTCATCGAGGTCTCATCCACCGCACAGCCCGGCCGGTGTATGCTGGGTAGGCCATCCGCTCTTCGCGTCTCCCCCTTCCGTGTGCAGCGCACCAGGCCCGCTGGGTCAGGCTAGTCTGGTGTGCGCGAGTGGCAGAAGGAGAGCCAGTGAACCACCTGCAGCAGTATCTGGTGGACGAGTTCGTCGAGGATTACCAGGAGGGACATCTGAGCCGGCGCGAGGCGCTGCGCCGGCTCGCGGGAGTGATGGGCGCGCCGGCCGCGGCGCAGCTCCTGGCGGCCTGCGGCCAGCCGGCGCAGCAGGCCGCCCAGCCCACCGCCGAGGCTCCGGCGGCGACAGCAGCACCCGCCGCGACGGAGGCGCCGGCGGCGACGGAGGCACCGGCCGCGACAGCCGCGCCGGCCACGGGCTCGGTGAACGTCGCCCCGGATGACCCGAGCATCGTCGCCGAGGCGGTGGAGTTCCCCGGCGCCGACGCCACGCTGCGCGGCTACCTGGCGCGCCCGGCTGCCGAGGGCACCTACCCGATCGTGCTGGTGTGCCACGAGAACCGCGGCCTGACGCCGCACATCGAGGACGTCACCCGGCGCGTCGCGAAGGCCGGCTACGTCGGGCTGGCGGTGGACCTGCTCTCGCGCGAGGGGGGCACGGCGCAGGTGACCGACGCGGCCAGCATCCCGGGGCTGCTCAGCAGCGCGCCGCCCGAGCGCCACGTGCAGGACTTCGCCGACGGGCTGGCCTTCGTCAAGAGGCAGCCGTACGCTCGCGCCGATCGGGCCGGGATGGTCGGCTTCTGCTTCGGCGGGGGCGTGACCTGGCTGGTGGCGGCCGGGGTTCCCGAGCTGCGCGCCGCGGTGCCGTTCTATGGACCGCCGGCGCCCGCCGAGCAGCTACCGCAGGTGAACGCCGCCGTGCTCGCGATCTACGCCGAGAATGACCAGCGCATCAACCAGAGCATCCCGATGGTTGAGGCGGCTATGCAGCAGGCCGGCAAGACCTACCAGAAGATCATCTACCCCGGCGTCGATCACGCCTTCCACAACGACACCGGGCAGCGCTACAACGCCGAGGCGGCACAGGCGGCCTGGGCCGAGACGATGAACTGGTTCGGGACGCACCTGGCCTGAGGTGGATGTCCACCACGGCGGCGCGCTACCGGTCATCATCGCCGACCGCGCGCTGCCGCGCCTCCAGCTCGGCGCGTGAAGCGCTGAAGTGCTGCTTCGCCACCCGCAGTCCGCCGAGCCGGCGCGACGGCCCCTCGTCCGCGCGCTCGGCGACCACCAGCTCCCGCACCGCCCGTAGCGCCGCGCCGCGACACAGCGCCTCGAGCTCGGCGCCGCTGAAGCCCGCGGTGGAGGCGGCGAGCCGCGCGAGGTCCACGTCGGCGGCGAGCGGCATGCGGCGCGTATGCACGCGCAGGATCGCCTCCCGCGCCGCCTGGTCCGGCGGGGCCAGCTCCACCAGCGTGTCGAAGCGTCCGGGGCGCAGCAGCGCCGGGTCTACCAGGTCGATCCGGTTGGTGGCGGCCAGCACCACCACGCCGCGCAGGCCCTCGACGCCGTCGATCTCCGTCAGGAGCTGGGCCACCATGCGCGCGCTGGTCTGGTGGTCCAGCCCGCCGCGAGAGGGGGCCAGCGCGTCGATCTCGTCGAAGAAGATGACGCAGGGGGCGGCCTGGCGCGCCTTTCGGAACACCTCGCGCACCGCGCGCTCCGACTCCCCCACGTACATCGTGTAGAGCTGCGGGCCCTTCACCGATATGAAGTTGGCGCCGCTCTGGCGCGCCACCGCCTTGGCGATCAGCGTCTTGCCCGTGCCGGGCGGGCCGTGCAGCAGCACACCCCGCGCTGGCCGCAGTCCCACTGCCTCGAACAGGTCGCCGTAGCGCAGCGGCCACTCGACCGTCTCCGCCAGCGCCTGCCGGACGTCGTCGAGCCCGCCCACGTCCTCCCAGCCCACGTCGGGGATCTCGGTGGCTACCTCGCGCAGCGCCGAGGGCGACACATCGCTCCTGGCTGCCTGGAAGTCGTCCTCGGTCACCCGCAGCGCCATCAGCTTCTCGTACGAGATCTGCGCCCGTCCCAGGTCCACGCCGGTGAGCAGGCGCCTCAGCGCGCCCATGGCCGCCTCCCGGCTCAGGGCCTCGAGGTCCGCCCCCACGAAGCCGTGGGTCTGCGCGGCGATCCGCGCCAGGTCCACGTCGTCGCCCAGGGGCATGCCGCGGGTGAAGATCTCCAGGATCTCGCGTCGCCCGTCGCTGTCGGGGATGCCGACGGTAATCTCGCGGTCGAAGCGGCCGGGGCGGCGCAGGGCCGGGTCGAGGGTGTCGGGGATGTTGGTGGCGCCGATCACCACGACGCTGCCGCGCGTCTCGAGGCCGTCCATAAGCGTGAGCAGCTGGGCCACCAGGCGGCGCTCGGCCTGGCGCTCGCCGCTCATGTCCTCGCGCCGGGGGGCGATGGCGTCGATCTCGTCGAGGAAGATGATCGACGGGGCGCGGCGCTTGGCCTCCTCGAAGATCTTCCGCAGGTGCGCCTCGCTCGAGCCGTACCACTGGTCGATGATCTCCGGACCGGCCACGTGGAAGAAGCGCGCGCTGGTCTCCTGGGCCACGGCGCGGGCGATCAGGGTCTTGCCGGTGCCGGGCGGGCCGTGGAGCAGCACGCCCTTCGGCGGCTCGATGCCGAGGCGCTCGAAGACCTCGGGGAAGCGCAGCGGCAGCTCGATCATCTCGCGGATGCGCCGCACCTCACGGTGGAGCCCGCCAATGTCCTCGTAGGTCACCCCGCCGCGCCGCCGCTCCGCCTCCCTGGCGGCGAAGCGGACGTCGGTGACGGGGCCGATCAGCACCGGGCCAGCCGGGGCCGTCTCGACCACCGCGAAGGTCTGGGTGCGGGCGCTGAGCAGGTTAGCGCGGACCTGGTCGCCGGCCACCACCGGGATGCCGTTCAGCAGCCGCGCCAGGTAGGCGCTCTGGGCGGCGCCCTGCGCGCCTCGCTGCGCCTCGAGTGGCGCCAGCACCAGGGCGCGCGCGGGCTGCACCTCGGCGCGGCGGACCTCCACCCGCTCGTCGAGGCCGGCGCCGGCGTTCGCGCGGGCGATGCCGTCCATCTGCACCAGCGCCCGCCCGCGGTGGTCTCTGTAGGCCGGCATCACGCGGGCCACCGTGGCGCGCCGTGCGCTGATCTGCACCACGTCTCCGGTGGAGGCGCCGATGCGCTCCATGTCGCGCGGGTCGAGCCGCACTACGCCCCGGCCGACGTCCTTCGGCAGCGCCTCGGTCACCAGCAGCGACAGCGCCGGCGCGACGGCGGTCTGGTTGAGATCTGTCATGGGTTACCTTTCCGGCGTGGCCGGGGCTGCTGCGGCCTTATCCCTCGATCTTTCTCAGCCGCACTTCGGTCATGCCGTTGCGGTAGGTCTGGCGCAGACTGGGGGGGTCCACGGCCGCCGGCAGGAGTAGGTCGGTGGCGTAGGGCAGATCGCCGCCGATTGCCAGCGAGAGCACGTCGTCCTGGACCTCGACGAGAAGCTGGCCCTCGTCGACATAGGGCCACTCGACCACCAGCACGATCTCCTCGCCCTCGTCGAACAGGTCCACCACCGGGTCGCGCACCCCGGCCACCGCGGCCCCGGCGCCCAGGCGGGCGGGCGGCGTCTGCTGCGGTCCCGTCTTGCGCACCTCGTGCGAGCGCTGCCCCACGGCCGTCTCGACTGTTTCGACCACGCCGGAGACGAAGGAGATGAAGGAGCCGACCCCGCGGATGATGTCTTCGAGGTGGATGTCCTTCCACTCCTGCTCCTCGGGCGGCGTTCTACCCTGCTCCGGCATCGGCGCCTCCCTCCGCTGGTGTTGAGGCAGCGTCTCGGCTGCGAAGGATGCCAGGAGGCATCAGCAGCCGAGCGGTATCTGGGTCGATCACCCCGTTGTCCTCATCTTCAATGCTTGTCGCCTGGGTGTAGACGTCGCCGGCGATGGGGCGCGCGCGAAGCTCCTGCTTGAAGGCCCGGATGTGGGTGGCCCTGGCGCCCGCATTGTCGGGGCCGCCGTAGTCCACGAAGCCGAAGCCGCCCCACTCGCTCACAAGGAGCGGCACCTGGCCCTGGTAGAAGAAGGGGTCGCCCACCACCAGGGGCCGCGCCGCCACATCGTCGGTGTGCCCGGCCTCTAGCCGGTCCAGCAGCGTCCGCCAGCGCTCAAGATCTGGCGTGTACAGGTGCGCGGTGAGCAGGTGCGACTCGAGCCGCCCCTCGGTAGAGACGTGGTGCCAGCCGTCGTTGTCGATCACCAGCACGTGCGGGTAGTGCACGCGCATATGGCTGTACACCCGCGCGATGTAGGCGCGCGTCTCGGCGTTGGTCGCGATGTCCTCGGCGCCCCAGTCCTCGTTGTAGAGGCTCCAGATCACGATCGAGGGGTGCAAGCCGACGAACACCAGCATGCGCATCAGCTCGGCCCAGTGGTTCTCGCGGCTGCGCTGGGTGGAGCTGTGCGGGCTCGGCACCTCGACCCACAGCAGTAGCCCGAGCTCGTCCGCCAGGTCATAGATGCGCGGGTCGATCCCGGCGATGTGGATGCGCACCAGGTTGCAGCCCAGCTCTTTGATCGCGAGCATGTGCCGGCGCATCTCGTCGAAGGTGGCCGTGCCCGGCTGGTAGAGGATGCCGTCGAGGTAGACCGGCTGGTTGTTCAGGTAGATACGCCGCCCGCGCGCCTCGATTTTGCACAAGCCGAATGCCGCCCGGATCTGGGCGCTCGCGCCGTCGGCCCCGGCGAGCTGCGCCGTGAGGTGCAGCAGCGCGGGCTGCTCCGGTGACCACAGCGGCGCGTGCGGCAGCTCCAGCACCACGCGCTGGCGCTTCTCACCGGCCTCGAGCGGCAGGCGGAAGCTGGCCACGGCGAGCGGCGTGTCGTCCTCGGGCTGCGCCACCACCATGTCCAGCGTGTACTCGCCTGGGTCGTGGACGCGGGTGGTGACGTTCAACTCGACCAGGCGGTCCTCGATCGTGCTGATCACCCCGAGCCGCGAGCGCAGCCGGTTGCGCTCGACCTGCTCCAGCCAGACGCTACGGACCGGCCCGCTGATCGTCTGGTACCAGATGCCGCCGCGCTTGTACACGCGCGACTCCTGCTTGCCGCGCGGGAGCTCGGCGTCGAGCGAGTCCGCTACGCGCACCGTGAGCCGGTTGGTCGGCAGGAGCAGCTCGGGGGGCAGCTCGTAGCTGAAGGAGGTGTACTCGCCTACGTGGACCGGCTCGCCCTCGATTGTCTGGAGCGGCTGGCCGTTGAGCCAGACGCGCGTCTCGTAGCCGCAGGCGCCGAAGGTTACCTGGGCCAGGCCGCGTGCGTCGTCGCCCCAGTCCTCGGGCAGGCGGAAGTCGCGCTCGTACCAGGCGACGATCGCGTCCGCCGCGGCCTCGGTGCTGCGCTGGATGCCCTGTGCCGCAGCCATGTGCGCCTCGATTGCGCCGGGCCATTGGGTTGTGTCGGCGAAGGCGTGGCCGAGCTGCCACTGTTCGGCGAGGCCGCGGTCCTCGATGTCCAGCTCGAAGCGCCACTCACCGTCCAGCAGGGCGGTGGCGTTCGGCCGCAGCACGGAGCGCGGCAGAGGATTAATCGAGCGTGTGCTGGCGGGCGTGGACGACGGCGTCGTGCTCAGGCGGAACTCGCGGTCGGTCATATGCAGCCCTCTCGGTCTGGTCGGTTGACAGAAGTAGCACACGGTGTGCCGCGGGTGGCACGGGCGTTGCATGTGCGTCTGTAGCAGACACCGGAGCGGAAGGGGGAGCACGTGCCTCATATTGTCGTGCTTGGCGGCGGGTTTGCGGGTGCCACGATCACCCGCGAGCTCGAGCGCCACTTCCGGCGGGCCGACGATGTGCACATCACGCTCATCAGCCGGCACAACTACATGGTCTTCACCCCGCTGCTGGCCGAGGTGGCCGGCAACAGCATCGAGCCGCGCCACGCCGTGCCGCCGCTGCGCGGCTTCCTGAGCAAGGCGCGCTTCCACGAGGGCGAGGTCCGCGCGGTGGACCTGGGCGCGCGCGTTGTCAGCGTCGAGCACGCCGATGGGCGCGTGGTGGCCATTCCCTTCCACTACCTGGTGATCGCGCTCGGCGCCGTCACGAACTACCAGCGCGCGCCGGGCGCGGCCGACTACAGCTACGACCTCAAGAGCCTGGACGACGCGATCCGCCTGCGCAACCACGTGCTGGCGACGCTCGAGCTAGCCGACGTCACAGCGGACGCGGCCGCGCGGCGGGCGCTGCTGACGTTCGTCGCGGCGGGCGGCGGCTACGCGGGAGTGGAGGGGCTCGGCCAGCTGGTGGACTTCGTGCGCAAGGCGCTGCGGTTCTACCCTACGATCCGGCCGGAGGAGCTGCGCTTCATCCTGGCTACCCGCGGGGCGCAGCTGCTGGAGGGGATCGACGACCAGCTCGGCCGGTACGTCATCCGCAAGCTCGAGGACCGCGGGGTCGAGGTGCGGCTGGGTGTGAAGATCACCGAGGTGACGACGGCGACGGCCACGCTCGAGCCGGGCGGCGTGCTCCCGACGGCCACGGTGCTCTGGGCGGCGGGCATCGCCGTCAACCCGCTGCTCGCCGACGTGGACGTGCCGAAGGACAAGCGCGGGGCGATCGTGGTGGACCGAGCGCTGCGGGTCGTCGGCCACCCGAACGTGTTCGCGCTCGGCGACTGCGCAGCGGTGCCGCGTGGCGACGGGACGACGTACGCGCCGACGGCGCAGAACGCCACGCGCGAGGCGGTCACCGCGGCGCGCAACCTGGCGGCTACCATCCGCGGCGGGCGCCTGACGGCGTTCCACTTCAGCGCGCTCGGCAGCCTGGCGACGATCGGCAACTACCAGGCGGTGGCGCAGTTCGGGCGCGTCCCGTTCTCCGGACTGCCGGCCTGGCTGGCCTGGCGCTCCGTCTACCTCCTCAAGCTGCCGTCCTTCGGCCGCCAGCTGCGCGTGGCGCTCGACTGGGTGCTCGAGGCGATCCTACCGACTGACATCGTGCAGCTGCCGGTGCGCCCCTCGGACGACGCGGTGGCGAACGCGGCAGCGGCCGGCGACTTGCGCGTCGAGACGCCAGCCCCTGAGCCTGGACACACCGAGGCGCCGCCGGCGGAGCGGGAGCGCGGGGCCGGACGCTGAGGAGGCCCAGCGCTTTCCTCCCCCGCGAGCGAGCGCTGCAGTCGCCAGAGGAGCAGGGCCGCGAGCAGCGCCGCCCCCCTACGCGGGCGGCAGGAACAGTCATGCCAGCGGCACCCCGAGCACCAGGCTCGCCCCCTTCATCAGCGCCACCCCCTCCAGCTTGTTGCGCGCCAGCGCTGCCAGTGCTAGCGCTGTCAGCGGTGCCAGCAGCGTCCGGTCGTCGCGCTGGTCGCGCAGCAGGAACCCTACCACCGCGTAGGCCGAGAGCGGCGCCACGACCCAGGTGAGGTCGCGCTCGGTGGGCGCGCTGCTCCCGCGTGGCCACCAGCGGGAGCAGCAGGCGCACCGCATCACACGCCAGGGGAAAGTGCCTCTGTCGCTCGGAGGAGGAGGGCATTGCGCAGGTGAGACTTGCCCGGGCGGGGGAGGACGAGCTTCCCTATTGTCGCGCTGCTGCCGCTGATAGGATGCTAGGGCGTGACGGCGGGCATCCGTGCGATAGCCGATCGCGTATTGGCGAGGGTACACCTCAAGGGAACATAAAACCATGCTGCTTGTTGCTGTGCTCTCCGGGTTCGTGCTGGCGGCGGCGGCGCCGTGGCTCCAGCGCGTCACGCGTGACGCGACCGGCTGGGTGCTTGCGGCGCTGCCCGCGGCGCTGTTCGTCTTCTTCGCGGCGGCGGCTGGCCAGGTGACGGGCGGCCAGGCGTCGGCCGAGCGCTACGCGTGGGTGCCCGCGATGGGCGCCGACCTTTCGTTGCGCCTGGATGGCCTGAGCCTGCTGTTCGCGCTGCTGATCACTGGAATCGGCGCACTGGTGCTGGTCTACGCAGGCGGCTACCTGCGCGGTGACCCGCACATCGGGCGGCTGTACGCCTTCCTGCTGATGTTCATGGCGTCCATGATCGGCCTCGTGCTATCGGACAACCTGCTGGCGCTGTTCGTCTTCTGGGAGCTCACCACCGTCAGCTCGTACCTGCTGATCGGCTACAAGCACCGCTACGAGAAGGCGCGCAAGGCCGCGCTCCAGGGCATGCTGGTGACGGGGCTGGGCGGGCTGGCGATGCTGGCGGGGTTCGTGCTTCTGGCCTCCGTCGGCGGCAGCTTCGAGATCTCGGCGCTGCAGGCCGGGGCCGTCCAGGCGCATCCGCTCTACGGTGCGATCCTGGCGCTGGTGCTGCTCGGCGCCTTCACCAAGTCGGCGCAGTTCCCGTTCCACTTCTGGCTCCCGGGCGCGATGGAGGCTCCCTCGCCGGTGAGCGCCTACCTGCACTCGGCCACGATGGTCAAGGCAGGCGTCTTCCTGCTGGCGCGCCTCTCGCCGGTGCTGGGTGGTACGGCTGCCTGGTCTACTGCGCTGACCGTGGCCGGGCTCACCACGCTCGTGGTGGGCTACGGGCTGGCGGTGGTGCAGTTCGACCTGAAGCGCATCCTGGCCTACACCACCGTGGCAGCGCTCGGGTCGCTGGTGCTGCTGCTGGGGATCGGCGGCGCGGACGCGATCAAGGCGGCGATGGCGTTTCTGCTGGCGCACGCGCTCTACAAGGGCGCGCTGTTCATGGCCGCCGGCACGGTGGACCACGAGGCCGGCACGCGCGACATCCGGCAGCTAGGCGGGCTGGCGCGGGCGATGCCGCTCACCGCGGGGGCTACGATCCTCTCGGCGCTCTCGATGGCCGGCGTGCCGCTGCTGTTCGGCTTTGTGGCGAAAGAGCTGCTCTACAAGGCCGCGCTGGTGCAGCCGCCGCTGATCACGCTGGTGGTTCTCGCCAATGTGCTTGGGGTGGTGGCGGCGGCGCTGGTGACCTGGCGTGTCTTCTTCGGTGCTGCCGGGCACCCGCCCAAGCACCCGCACGAGGCGCCCCTGGCCATGTGGCTCGGCCCGGCGCTGCTCACCGCGCTCAGCCTGGCTGTGGGCACGCTCCCCTGGCTGGCGGATGGGCTGGTGGGCGCGGCGGCGACAGCGGTGGCCGGGGAGCCGCAGAAGGTTGGACTGGTGCTCTGGCCGGGGATCGAGGGCGCGAACGGCGTTGCGCTGGCGCTCTCGGCGCTCACGCTGGCGCTCGGCGCGGCGCTCTACCCGCTGCACCGTCGGGCCGAGGGCCTGGTGGCACGGGTCGGCGGGGCGCTGCGCTTCGGCCCCGAGCGCGCCTACACCGCCGCGCTGGACGGCACGGTGGCGCTGGCGCGCTGGCAGACCCGCGTGCTCCAGACTGGCCGACTCAGCGCATACCTCACGCTGATGCTCGTGACGGCCGTGACACTGGCGGGCAGCACGCTCCTGCTGCGCGTGCCGCTGGCGCTGCCGCCGCTCAGCGACGTGCGGGTGTACGAGGTGGCGCTGGCCGCGCTGATGGTGGTCGCCACGTTCGTGATGGTTCGCGCGAGCTCGCGCATGGCGGCGGTCCTGGCGCTCGGCGTGGTGGGATACTCGATGGCGCTGGTGTTCCTGCTCTACGGCGGGCCGGACCTCGCCATGACCCAGTTCGCCGTCGAGACGCTGAGCGTGGTGCTGTTCGCGCTCGTGATCTACCGCCTGCCGCGCTACCGCCTGATCAGCCGGCCGGCCGACCGAGCGCGGGGTGGGGTGCTGGCGGCGGCGGCGGGCGCGCTGTTCACGCTGATCCCGCTGGCGGCGCTCGCCAGCCCGGCGTCCTCGCGGCTGACGCCCTACTTCGCCGAGAGCAGCCTCGCGCTGGCGAACGGCCTCAATGTGGTGAACGTCATCCTGGTGGACTTCCGCGGCTTCGACACGCTCGGCGAGATCACGGTGCTCGGTGTCGCGGCGATCGGCATCTACGCGCTGATGGCGATGCGCCCGGCCGATCTACCCGCCGCGCGCCCGGTGGGCCCGCCCGAGGCCTGCGCCCCCGCCGAGGGGTCGCGCTCGCTGATCCTGAGCGCGGCGCTGCGGCTGCTGCTGCCGCTGCTGCTTGTCTTCTCGGTGTTCCTGCTGATCCGCGGCCACAATATGCCCGGCGGCGGGTTCGCGGGCGGGCTGGTGGCCGCCGCTACCTTCGTGCTGTACGCCCTGTCCGAGGGGGTCGCGCGGGCACGGCGGTCGCTGCTGCTGAGCGAGCGCACGTTCATCCCGATCGGCCTGACGATCGCCCTGGCCAGCGCGCTGCTGTCCCTGTTCGCCGGGCAGCCCTTCATGACCGGTCTCTGGCTCCCGACCGCGCTGCCCGTGGTGGGCAAGGTCGGCACGCCGGTGATCTTTGACGTCGGTGTCTACTTCCTGGTGTT
>JBDLTZ010000045.1:0-32364 GCA_039805565.1 Chloroflexota bacterium
GCATCCATGTGGTGGACCTGGACGGCGCACGGAGCGGGCGGCCGGTCCACGCCGACGTCATCAGCGCGATCGTGCGAGCCGCCGGGGTGCCGGTGCAGCTCGGGGGAGGGCTGCGTGACGAGGCGGCGGTGCGGATGGCGCTGGGCCTGGGCGTACAGCGCGTGATCCTCGGCACCGCGGCCGTCCACGACCCAGACATGGTGGCGCGGCTGGTGGAGCGTCACGGCGACGCGATCGTCGTCGGGGTAGACGCGCGCGACGGGCTGGTGGCGACGGCCGGCTGGCTCGACACCGCCAAGGTGCGGGCGACTGACCTGGTGGAGCGGATGGCCGAGGTGGGCGTGCGGCGGATCATCTACACCGACATCAGCCGTGATGGCACGTTGACCGAGCCGAACTACGCCGCCACCGCCGAGCTCGTGAGGCCAGGCGGGCCGGCGATCGTCGCTTCCGGCGGGGTGGGTCAGGTCGAGCACCTGCGGCGGCTGGTACCCACCGGGTGCGAGGCGGTGGTGGTGGGGCGCGCGCTCTACACCGGTGCCCTGTCGCTACGTGAGGCACTGAGCGCATTGTAGATTTTGGATCTTGAATCTAACATCCAAAATCTGGAGTACATATGACAAACCCGAATAAGCAGAGCGTCACGAGCAAGTACGAGGAGGAGCGGCTGCGCGCCGCCGAGCAATCCCAGATCGTCTACCTGCAAGGCCAGATCGATGAGCTGCGCCGCCTCATCAAGGAGCAGAACAGCAAGTACAGCTGGGCGATGGAGCAGGTGCGCAAGACCGAGAGCGGAATAGTCCAGGTCGAGGGGATGTTTGACCGGTTCCGCAACGAGGTGACGTTGGCGCTCGACGGCTTCCGGCGTGACATTGCGGTGCTGCGCAAAGAGGTGGCCGGTGCGCTGGTGAAGGTGGACGAGGGCGCGCGGCCGATCCGCGAGATGCAAGCCCAGATCCAGCAGCTCGGTGAGGCGCGGCGCCAGGACCGGGACACGGTTGCGGGCTGGTGGACGCGCATCGAGGAGCTGGAGCAGCGCACGCTGGGGTGGCAGTCGGCGTTTAAGGAGGCCGAGGAGCGCCACCGCGCGCTAGCGAGCCAGCTCGAGGGGCTGTACGGCGCCGACGAGGGCGTGCGCGCCGAGATCCGCAAGTTGGCCGAGGATCTTCAGGTGGAGAAGCAGAGCCTGCGACGTCAGGCGGTGGAGGCCCAGCAGCTCGCCGCAGACCTGCGGCCGCTGATCGAGGCGCACGAGAGCAGGATCGCGCGGCTGGACGAGGTCCGGCACCAGATCGACTCGTTCGTCGAGCAGATCCCCGGCCAGATCGTCGAGCTGGACGGCCGGATCCTGGAGACCACCTCCGAGGTGAAGCGCGTCGAGCGTCTCTCGACTGAGCGCTTCCTGATGAGCCAGGAGCGAGTCGAGGAGGTGCGGCGGCTGCAGGACGATCGCATCGCGACGCTTGAGGAGGCGGATCAGTCCAATCTGCGCCAGCTTACCACCTGGATCGAGCGGCTTGACGGCTGGGTGCGCGAGCTTGAGCAGCGCCAGGCGCGCGCCGGCAGGCAGGTCGTAGACCTGGAGCGCGAGCACGCGGTGCACCTGAATGACCTGGAGAAGCGCGATATCCAGCTGCTGGATACACTCATCAGCGCGCTCACGGGTCGTGCCGAGGCTATCCGTGCGGAGCAGGTGGAGCGCGGGCGGCCGATGCAGGACGGGAAGTAGGCCATGCTGAAGCGACGAATCATTCCCTGCCTTGATGTGAAGGCTGGCCGCGTCGTGAAGGGCGTAGCCTTCCTGAACCACCGTGACGCCGGTGACCCGGTGGCGCTGGCGGCGGCCTACGATGCGGCTGGTGCCGACGAGCTGGTCTTCTACGACATCACCGCCAGCAGCGACGAGCGCGCGATCATGCTGGACGTGGTGGAGCGCACCGCGGCGCAGGTGTTCATCCCGCTGACAGTGGGCGGCGGTCTCCGCACGGTGGAGGATATGTACCGCATGCTGCGCGCGGGGGCGGACAAGGTTTCGATCAACACCGCGGCCGTGCTCAACCCGCAGCTGATCGAGGATGGCGCGCGGCGCTTCGGCAGCCAGTGCATTGTGCTCTCGGTGGACGCGCGGCGCGTCTCGGCACCGGGCGAGCCCGTAGTGTGGCACGTCTTTACCCACACCGGACGCGATGCGCGGCCCACCGGGCTGGATGCGATCGAGTGGGTGCGGCGCGGCGTGGGGCTGGGCGCCGGCGAGATCTGCATCAACAGTATGGACGCCGACGGCCAGAAGACCGGCTACGACTTGGAGCTCCTGCGAGCGGTAAGCGCGGCCGTGCCGGTGCCGGTGATCGCATCGGGCGGCGTTGGTTCGCCGCAGGATATGTACGATGGCGTGGTGGAGGGGTGCGCCGACGCGGTGCTTGCCGCCTCGATCTTCCACTTCGGTGAGTACAGTGTGGCCGATGTGAAGCACTACCTGGCCGACCGCGGCGTGCCGGTGCGGCTATGATGGTTGCGGTGCGCTACTTTGCCGGCCACCGCGATATCACCGGGCGGGCGGAGGAGCGGGTTGAGCTGGAGCCTGGGGCGACAGTGGCTGTGCTGTGGGAGCACCTGGTAGCGCGCTACCCACGGCTGGCCGGCTACAGTGGCCGGCTGCTGTACGCCGTGAACCAGGAGTTCGCCACGCTGGAAAGCGGGCTGCGGGACGGCGATGAGGTGGCCTTCATCCCACCCGTGAGTGGAGGAAACCGTGTTGGATCAGTCTCGGTGCAGGACGTGAGCGGCAAGGAGAACCGCGGTGCGTGACCCAACATCCCAAACCCCGCATTCAACATCGTTCCTCGTGACGCGCGAGCCGCTCGATCCCGCTTCGCTGGTGGCGCTGGTGCAGGGGCCAGACATGGGCGCGGTGGTGACCTTCTCGGGAGTGGTGCGGAACAATTTCGGCGGGCGGCAGACGGCGCGGCTGGAGTACGAGGCCTACGAGACAATGGCGGAGGTGGTGCTGGCGGAGATCGCCGCCGAGGCACGTGCGCGATGGAGCACCGGACCGATTGCCGTGCACCACCGGGTGGGCACGCTGGAGATCGGGGAAACCGCCGTGCTGGTGGTAGTGACCTCGGCGCACCGCCATGAGGCTTTTGAGGCGGCCGAGTGGATCATGGACCGAATCAAGGAGAAGGCCCCGATCTGGAAGAAGGAGATCTGGGCTGACGGCGAGGCCGAGTGGGTTGGAGACGAGAAAGAGAGAAAGGCGAGTCTTGAGCCGTGAGATGGGAGTCTTGAGGGTGAGCTGGACAAGCTTAACCCGCCTCAAGACTCGCGCCTCAAGACTCGCGCCTCAAGACTCACTCCTCGTTACTGGAGGAGCATCTCAAAGTTCGGCCGGTCATCCCCGCCGGCGCGCCGCAGGCCACGCTGGACAGCTCGCACCGTCTCGTCCCCGATCCAGAATGTGAGCAGCGAACCGAGAACCAGCCCGACCGCACTGCCGATCGCGGCGCCAATGCCGAACAGAACGTAGCGGGTGTGCTTGCTGCTGTCCATATGGTTCCTCACTGAACAACCACGACGGGGATTGCTTTGCTCCAGAGACGTTCGATGCGGTAGTAGTCCCGCAGGGTGGCGGAGAAGATATGAACGACGACGTCGCCGTAGTCCAGCACGATCCATCCTGACTCCGCGGTCCCCTCCCGCCGCGGGTGGCGCTCGAGCTCCGTGGCGATCGTCTCGTCGATCGCGTCGAGGATCGCCTTCAGCTGGCGGTCGCTCTCCGCCGAGCAGATCACGAAGTAGTCTGCGATCGTATTGAGCTTTCGCAGGTCGAGCATCACAATGTCGCTCGCCTGCTTATCCTCCGCGAGCTCGACAGCGCGCCGTGCGAGCGCCGCCGACTCGAGTGTCTGTTCTTCTATCAGCGTAAGCCTCCTTGGCGTCCGCTCGGTGGAAGCGGTATGAGTGTCTGGTACCCCTGATTCTACCAGAACCAGCGCTAACTGTAAATACTGTAAATACTGTCTACGGCAGGCCGAGCATCGTCTGGGCGGCGAAGCGGTAGCTCTCGGGCAGCAGCCCGATCACCAGCGGGCCGGCCGCAGCCGCCACTACCGAGGCGTAGCGCGACTCAGACAGCGCCTGCGACCACACGGGGTATGGGAAGGTCGCCGCTGCGACCAGCAGCGCAGCGCTCACCAGCACCCCTTGGGCTACACCCAGCACCCCGCCGAGCAGGTGATCGGCCCATCCCAGGAAGCTCAGCCCAACGAGCTCGTGGATCAGGCTTGCCAGCAGGCTGGCCGCCCCGCTTACGGCGGCGAAGACGAGCACGAACCCCAGCGCCTGGGCGAGCGAACCGTCCGAGATGAACGACGCCAGAGACTCAGCGGCCACAGGCGCGTAGCGACCGGCTACCACCACCCCGGTGACCGCGCCGGCGACTGCGAGCACCTGCCGGATGAGCCCCCAGTAGATGCCGAGCGCGCCGCTCAGCAGAATAACGATGACGATGGCAAAATCGATACTGTTCATACATACTGACGTAGACGTCGGCTCGGCCATATTTGTTGCATCGTCACCTGCTACCGGCCATTGTAGCAGACAGTGTGCCGCGCAAGCGGCGGCCCCCCTCCACCCTGGGGTGAGAGGGGGGCCGCCGTCGCGGTGGATGAAAGAAGCTTAGTCGACGGTGTACTCGCCCTCGACCACGCCCTCGTCCTTACCGGCGCGGCCGTTTTGACCGCCCTGGCTGTTCTGACCACCCTGGCCGTTCTGGCCGCCCTGGTCGCCGTAGGCGTTCTGCGACACCTGATACATCGCCTGCTGCAGCTCGCTCGAGAGCGACTTCATGCGGGCCTCGTCCTCCTGCGAGACGGCGTCGCGCAGGTCCTTGATCAGCCCCTCGATCCGGCTCTTCTGGACCGCGTCCACCTTGTCGCCTAGATCCGCGATCGACTTCTCGGTCTGGTACGCCAGGCTATCCGACTGGTTCTTCAGCTCGACGATCTCGCGCCGGCGCTTGTCCTCGGACGCGTGCGACTCGGCGTCGCGCACCATGCGGTCGATCTCGTCCTTGTTCAGGTTCGTGCTCGCCGTGATGGTGATGCGCTGCTCCTTGCCGGTGGCCTTGTCCTTCGCGCTCACGTTCAGGATGCCGTTGGCGTCGATGTCGAAGGTGACCTCGACCTGCGGCATGCCGCGCGGTGCTGCCGGGATGCCCTCGAGGCGGAAGCGGCCTAGCGTCATGTTGTCGCCGGCCATCTCGCGCTCGCCCTGCAGGATGTGGATGTCCACCGCCGTCTGGCCGTCCGCCGCCGTCGAGAAGATCTCGCTCTTCTTGGTCGGGATGGTGGTGTTGCGCTCGATCAGCTTGGTCATGATCCCGCCGAGGGTCTCGACGCCCAGCGAGAGCGGGGTCACGTCCAGCAGCACCACGTCCTTGACGTCGCCGCCGAGCACGCCGGCCTGGATGGCCGCGCCAATCGCCACGACCTCGTCCGGGTTGACGGACTTGTTCGGCTCCTTGCCGCCGAGCTTACGCACCAGCTCCTGCACCACCGGCATGCGGGTCGAGCCGCCGACCAGCACCACCTCATCAAGCTGGCTGGCCTTGATGCCTGCGTCCTTCAGGGCCTGGGTGAACGGGCCCTTGAGACGCTCGGTCAGTTCGTTGGTGAGCTGCTCGAACTTGGCGCGCGAGAGTCGGATCTGGAGGTGCTTCGGGCCGCTGGCGTCGGCCGTGATGAACGGCAGGTTGATCTCGGTCTCCGACATGCTGGAGAGCTCGATCTTGGCCTTCTCGGCGGCCTCCTTGAGGCGCTGGAGCGCCTGGCGGTCCTTGCCGAGGTCGATGCCCTGGTCCTTGCGGAACTCCTCGATCAGCCAGTTGACGATCTTCTGGTCGTAGTCGTCGCCGCCGAGGTGGGTGTCGCCGTTGGTGGCCTTCACCTCGACCACGCCGTCGCCGACCTCGAGCACCGACACGTCGAAGGTGCCGCCACCGAGGTCGAACACCAGGATGGTCTCATCCTTCTTCTTGTCGAGGCCATAGGCCAGCGCAGCCGCGGTGGGCTCGTTGATAATGCGGAGCACCTCGAGGCCGGCGATCTTGCCGGCGTCCTTGGTGGCCTGGCGCTGGCTGTCGTTGAAGTAGGCCGGCACGGTGATCACGGCCTGCGTCACTGGCTCGCCCAGGTAGGCCTCGGCGTCGGCCTTGAGCTTCTGGAGCACCATGGCCGAGATCTCCTGCGGCGCGTACTCCTTGCTGGTCTGGCTCGAGTGGACGCGCACGTCGCCGCGGCCGCCCTTGCTGACCTTGAAGGGCACCATCTCGCGCTCGGAGACGGTCTCGTCGTAGTTGCGGCCGATGAAGCGCTTGAGCGAGAAGAACGTGTTCTCAGGGTTGATGGTGGCCTGGCGCTTCGCCGTCTGGCCCACGAGGCGCTCGGCGTTCTTTGTAAAGGCCACGACCGACGGGGTGGTCCGGTTGCCCTCGGCGTTGGGGATGACGACCGGGTCGCCGCCCTCCATCACCGCCACCACCGAGTTGGTCGTGCCCAGGTCAATGCCAACAATCTTCGGCATAGCTTCTTCCTCTCTTCAGCAGTTGTGCTCGGCGGCGCTGGTACGCTCTGCAAGCCCTGTCGGTGCGCCCCGGTTGAACTGTCCTAAGTGTACTCGAAGCCTGCTAGCGGTCTATATGTGCCGCGTTAGAGGAGTGTTGGAGTTTACGGGCGCCCGGGCGACGCCCTGTCTCGATCTGAGCCGCGTATATACGATATGCTGTAGTAAATCCTGGGCGTATCTGTCACGCTCCTGTCATGTGAGTCTACGCCATTCAATAAATTAGGACCATGGCACTATCGAAAACCGTTTTAAAGACATGATATCATTACATTTGACACAGTATGGCCTGAATATGGCCCCACGCTGCCTTGAAGGAGCGTCCGATGTCACGCCATCCCCAGGTTTTCATTTCCACCGCTGTGCTGACGATGGTCCTCTCGCTCTGCCTCATCGCCGCGGAGCGCCCGTCGGTTCTCTACGCAGCGGGGGACTTCATCGTCACGACGACGCAGGATATCGACGGCACGACGTGTGGCGCGACCTGCTCGCTACGCCAGGCGATTAACGCCGCCAATGCCTCGGGCGGCGGCACCGTCAAGTTTAACCTGTCTCCGGTCTCCAACCCACCCGAGGTCGTCCCCGGCGGCAACGCGTGGCGCATCACGCTCAGCTCGGGACTCGGTGGCCTGCCGGCGCTCGAGGCCGGGACGGACGTAGACGGAACCTCGCAGGGGGTCGCGCGTCCATCGCAGGCCAACCTGCTCGGGCCCGAGATCATCATCGATGGGACCAACGTCCCCGGCCGCAGCGGCATCACGATCGCCAGCGTCGGCGCCGCGAGCGAGGTGAAGGGGCTCTCGATCATCAACTTCAACAGCAGCGGCGGCTTCGCCCAGGGCGTTGGCATCAACGTCACAGCGGGCAGCGGTCACATCCTGCGCGGCAACTTTGTGGGGGTTGAGGCGAACGGCAGCACTGTGGGCGGCAACGGCTTCGCCGGCATCTGGGTGCAGAGCCTCGCCAGCAACGTGACGATCGGCGGCGACGTCGGCGACACGCAGCAGGTCAACGTGGTATCGGGCAACGACCTCGACGGCATCCTGCTGCAGGGCAACGGCAACACTGTCCAGGGCAACTACATCGGCACGAACTTCCGCGGGTCAGTTGCCGTGCCGAACCAGGGCGCCGGCATACGCGTCTACTCGAGCAACGACAACGTGATCGGCCCGAAGGACGGCCAGGAGATCTTCCAGAACATCATCGCCGGCAACCGCGACTACGGCATCGTGATCGACGGTGGGCGCAACACCGAGGTCGCCGGCAACTACATCGGCCTCGGCATCAACCAGGTCAGCGGCATCAACGATATCGCCCTCCCGAACGTGCGTGGCGGCGTCGAGGTGAACTCAGACGCCCGCGCGGCCAGCGGCAACAAGGTGGGGGTGGCGGGCCGCCCGCGCAACTTCATCTCTGCCAATACCGGCCCCGGCGTCCGTATTCGCGGCACGACTACCACCACCACACGGGTGTCTAACAACGTGATCGGCCTCAACGGCGACGGCTTCCCCATCCTGTCCCCGAATAACACCGGCGGCGGCGTGGTGGTGAGCGGTGCCAGCGGTGTGACGATCGGCGGGCCGACCTTTGACGAGACGAACGTCATCTCGGCCAACGGGGGTGACGGTATCTTCATCAGCGGCACGAGCGCCAGCGCGCGGTCCACCGGCACCACCATCCAGAGCAACTGCGTGGGCACCGGGACGGCCTGTATCTATAACCAGACGATCCCCTCGGCGTGGGCCAACGCCCGCGCTGGCGTCGCGCTGGGCAACTACGTGCATCAGACGACGATCGGCGGCACCGGCGAGGCTGCCAACGTCATCGCCTACAACCTGGGCTACGGCATCGCGATCACAGGCACTGGGGTGCTGACCACCACGGTGGCGGGCAACGAGGTGCGCTTCAACGGTCTCGACGGTATCTTCGCCAGCGGCGCGGGCAACACGCAGATTGCCGGGCAGGACGGGGACGGTGCCGTGGTGGTCTCGCAGAATCTGGGCAGCGGCGTCCGTCTGGCGAGCGCCTCGCTCAGCTCGCTGCAGTTCGTCACGCTCGCGAATAACACGCAGGACGGCGTGCAGATCGCCGATAGCAGCCGGACGACGCTGCAGAACCTGACGCTCGACGACAACGGCGGCGACGGCGTGCAGATCACCGACAGCCTCACCAACACCCTGCAGACGCTCACTGTGACGCGCAACGACGGCAACGGTGTGCTGCTCGGGGGCGTGCTGCGCGATACCACTGTGTCCGGCAATCAGGTCCTGACGAACACGCTCGGCGGCATCGTGGGCACCGGCGCCTGGCGCGGCACGGCGCTCGACGGCAACACGGTGCGCGGTCAGGGGCAGGCCGGTATCAACCTCAGCGGCGCGTCGCAGCTCACCGCGATCACCGGCAACACCATCCAGCTCAACGGCCACGAGGGCATCCGCGTGGATGGCGGCAGCGACACGGAGATCAGCGGCAACACCGTGATCAGCAACACGCAGGCGGTATTGCCGCCGTCCGGCACGGCCCTCGGCGGGGTGGTCGTGAACGGCACGACCCGCGCGACGGTGGGCAGCAACACGGTGCAGCTCCACGCCGGGCGGCCGGGCATCCTGCTCGGCGGCGCGAACAACACGCTGCTGGAGAGCAACGACTCGACCCGCAACGGCACGGGCATCGAGGTGACCGACGGCGTCAGCACCACGGTGCGCTCCAACCTCCTGAACCGCAATACGCTGCACGGCCTCCTGGCGAGCGGGACCACGACGCTGACGGTGACACAGCAGACGCAGCTGAGCTTCAACGGCGGAAGCGGTGTGCGTGTCATCGGCGCCAGCAGCGATGTCGCAATCATCGACACGCAGGTCTACTCGAACAGTGTGAGCGGCATCCAGCTCGGCGAGGGCGGCTCAGGCCTCTTCCCGCAGCAGGTGACGATCCTGGACAACAAGATCACGGGCAACGGCATCCCGGTGGACGCGAACGGCGCGCCGACTGTGCCGCTGCCGGTGGCGTCGTCGCTGCTCGGCCGGGGCATCGTGTTCGACCCGGACCCAGCCGCCGGTACGGTGACCAACCCGAACCACGATATTGACCCGCCGCTGAGCCTGGCGATCACGACCGGAGGCCAGCTCACGGGCCAGGTGAATATCTCGGGCGCGGCCCAGGCCTGCACGCCAGCCACGAGCTGCAGGGTGCAGGTGTTCCGCGCCAACCGTGCCACGCAGGACGGCCAGGGGCGCGACAAGCTCGGAGAGGCCCTGGTGAGCGCCAGCGGGCAGTTCACTCTCTCGCTTGGCCTGCTCCCGACGCAGCTGGCGCTGACGGCCACCGATGCCGCCGGCAACACCTCGCGCTTCGGGCTGTTCACCCCGGCGGCCTCGGTGGAGATCGGCCTGCCGCGATCGGTCACGGCCAGCCCGGGCGAGGTTGTTACCTACACGCACCGTGTGACCAACACCGGCAACATCGAGCTGCCGAACCTCCAGCTCAGCGCGGCCTCCTCGCGCGGCTGGAACCAGATCGCGCTGACGCCGAGCGGCCAGTTTACGCTTCGCCCGGGCGCCTCACGGCTGATCACTGTCTCGGTGACGCTGCCGAGCGGATCGGACCCACGCGTGACCGCCACCGGCCCATCATCGCCGGCCGACCTGCTCACTGTGACCGTGAGCGGCAGCTACCGACGCGAGAGCGACACGGCCGACCAGACGGTGCGCGCCCAGGTGGTGAACACCACCACGGTCCTGCCGAAGGTGGTGCTGGCGCTGACGCCGGGCAACCAGAGCGGCCGCGGCTTGCCCGGCTCTGTGCTCCCGTACGTCCACACGCTGCGGAACAACGGCAACATCCCGGCCACTGTCTCGATCGCCGCCAGTACGGACCTCGGGCCGAGCTGGAGCACACAAGTGACGCCGAACGGCCAGGTGATGCTCCAGCCGGGGCAGCAGCAGGTGGTACAGGTGCTGGTGACCGTGCCGGCGCGCTCCACCGGCGTGACCTCGGGCACCGTGGCGCTCACGACCCTCGCGATCACGACGGTGACGCCGGCCGACGCGACGCAGAATCTGACGATCACCGATACGACCACTGTCACGCTTGACCAGGCGGCAACTGTGGTCGGCGATGCGGTGGTGGACGGCGCCGCCGACGTCGTGAGCACGTTCGAGCACCGCGTGACGAACCTGAGCAACGGCCGTGCGACGTTCCGCCTGATGTATAGCTCGAGCCTGGGCAGCACGGTGACGTTCCGCTCGGCCACCACCGGCGTGATGCTGAGCGGTGTGGGGAGCAACACCTTCACACTGGGCACCACCTCGGATGACACGCCGCCGGACCAGCTGACGTTCTTCGCCGAAGTCAAGGTGAACCACAAAGCGCTGCCGGGCCAGAAGGACTCGATCATCATCTACCTCGTGGACGACAAAGGCAATGTGGTGGGTGGGGCGTTCGTGCGCGACACCGTGAACGTGGTGCGTGGGACGATCGCGCCACGCATCGTGCTGCCGTGGGTCGGCCGGTAGGTGGTTCCTCCGATGTGTGGAGACCTGTCGCGTGCGTGGGGGTGTTGGCCGTAGTGCCTGGAACTCGGCAGCGCACGCGATGGGCCTCTCCCCCGGATCGTATTTCAGTACAACAAGGAGGGGCGCCGTGGCGCATTCCTACCGGCGGCTCAGCCTTCTGGCGCTGCTGATCCTGCTGGCGTCGCTCGCCCCCGCGGCGGGCCCGGCGCTCGCGGCGACCTTCACTGTCACCAACACCAACGACGCGGGGGCCGGGTCGCTGCGCCAGGCGATTGTGGACGCCAACACCGCCCCCGGCGCGGACACGATCGAGTTTGCGATCCCCACCAGCGACGTGAACTACGTCTCTACAGGTGGCGCGAGCTTCTGGCGCATCAAGCTCTCCACCGAGCTCCCCGCGCTCAGCGGCGGCGGTACCACCATCCAGGGGCCGCTGGCTACCGATGCGCCGGCCACCTCGTGGCCGCACCCGCGCATCGTGCTCGACGGCACCCTGCTGCCGGGTGAGGGCGGCAACGGTCTCAGCATCACCTCGGCGAACAACGTCATCAGCCGGCTGACGATCGTCAACTTCGACCAGAACAACGAGGTGCTGGCCTTCCCGGCGCGCGGGGCGGGTATCGTTATCGATGGGACGGCCGCCACTGATAACCGCGTCGAGGGGTGCTACCTGGGCGTGGACCCCTCCAACACCAGCAGCACCAGCGGCAACGACGAGGCCGGCGTGCGGATCACCGGCGGCGCTAGCCGCAACGTCATCGGCGGCGACACCGAGGCCGAGCGCAATGTGATCTCTGGCAACGGCTGGCGCAGCTCTGGCTTCAAGGCCAATGTCTACGTCGTGGGCGCCTCGGGTGCGATCGCCCAGTCGAACGAGATCCTGGGGAACTACATCGGCACCAGCCCCGACGGCGCCGGCCTCGTGACGGGCGGCAATAGCAGCTCCGGCGTCTGGGTGGACGACCGGGCGAACGACACCCTGATCGCGGGCAATGTGATCGCGGGCATCAACGCCGTCCGCAGCGATTTGGCCGGCATCCTGGTGAAGGGCGGTTCGAGCAGCGGGTACCCGCAGCGCACCACGATCCGCGGCAATATCCTCGGGCTCCCGGCGAGCGGCCAGGCGCCGGGCGTCACCAGCCTGTACAACTCCTACGGCATCCGCGTCGAGGGTGCGACAAACACGCTGATCGGCAGCACGGCGACCACCACCCCCGGCGGAGCTGCCCCAGAGCGCAACATCATCAGCGGTAGCGGCTACCGCCCGACGGGCGCGACGTACGCGGCAGATAACCTCGCGGCTGTGTTCATCAACACCTCGGGCGCGGTGGGCACCACCGTGCAGGGCAACTACATCGGGCTGGATGTGGACGGCGACCCGCTCGGCGTGCTGAGCGGCCTGGCGCAGGGCAACCTGAAGCAGGGCGTCAACATCACCAATAACTCTACCGGCACTGTGGTGCGCGCCAACGTCATCTCGAACAACCAGCTCGACGGCGTGCGCGTCAGCAGCAGCGGCAACACGGTCGACGGCAACTACATCGGCACGAACCTGGCGGGGACGGCCACCGACAGCACGCTGGCGAACGGCGACCTCGGCGTGCGCGTGGACCGCGGCGACGGCAACCAGATCACCGGCAACACCGTAGCCGTGGGCCTCTCCTCGCGGGTGGCTGTGCGGCTCAAGCCGTTCGGCTCGACCAGCGTGACCAACACGACGGTGCAGGGCAATTTCCTGGGCTTGAGCCGGACCAGCGGCCAGCTCGCGGCCGTGCGCGATGATAGCATCGGCCTGGTGTTGGACCGCGGCGACTCGGTGACGCCCGGCGATACCTCGGGCACGACGGTGGCGGGCAACGCGATCGGCGCGGTGGAGCACGGCATCCTGATCGAGGACAACGCTGCCGGCGGCAACACGCTGCGCAGCAACACGATCGGTCCGGCCTCCGGCCCGCTCGGGACGCCGCCTGTGGGCACCGGGTTCGGCATCTGGCTGGTGCGCGCCGGCGGCAACACGATCGGCGGCAGCGGCGCCTCGGACGGCAACACGGTCTTCAGCAGCGGCTCGCACGGCGTCTACGTGGACGGCGTGGGGGCGAGCGGCAACACGCTGCGCGGCAACACGCTGCGCGACAACGGCGGCGACGGCGTGCGCGTGCGCGAGGCTACCGGCATCCTGATCGACCGCACCGTGACGCGCGGCAACACTGGCCAGGGCATCGGGCTGGACCAGGGCGGCAACGCGAGCATGCCCGCGCCCACCTTCGCTGCTGGGGCGTTCAGTGCTTCTCCATCCCCCAGGCTGACGGTGACTGTGGACTCGACCCGCTGCGCCGGCGGATGCACCGTTCAGGTGTTCACCAGCACCTCCAGCGATGTGAATGAGGGGCCGCGCTTCCTGGCCGAGGCCAGCGTGGCGGCCGGCCAAAGCAGCGTGGCGGTGGACGTGCCGGCCTGCGACCGCTACCTGACCGCCACGGTGCGCGACAATGCCACCAGCAACACCTCGTCCTTCGGCGCGCAGGTGGACACGACCACCGGCTGTGCGGCGGCGCAGCTCTCGCTGAGCCCCGGCGTGCGCGTGAGCCCCGGCTTCACCGGCGCCGGCGACGTGCCCCCCGGCTCCACCGTAACCTACGAGTACACTGTGACGAACAGCGGCGGCTTGCCCGCGAATGGAACGGTCAGCCGGACGGCGGGCCTGGGCTGGGCCGGCGCGCCGACGCCGAGCAGCTTCACCGTGAGCGCCGGCTCCCCGCAGACCTTCCGCATCACCGTGACGGTCCCGGCCGACGCGGCCGGAGGCACGACCGACAGCTTCACCGTGACCGCGACCGATGGAGTCACATCGCCGTCGGTGACGACGACGACCAAAGTGGCGCAGGCCTTCGGTGTGGAGATCGCGCCTGAGCCGCCGCAGGACCGCAGCTTCTCCGCGGGCGGCGTGACCCTCTCCTTCACACACCTGGTCACCAACACCGGCAACGGGCCGGACAGCTTCAGCGTGACCGCTACCTCCGTGCCGGCGCTGACGCCCAGCGTGACGCAGCTCTCGAGCTGCGCGAACCTGGCCGGCGGGACGAGCTGCCGGGTGCAGGTGGACGTGCCTATCCCGTCGAGCGCGGCGGCCGCGTACGACATGACTGTGACAGCAACCTCGCAAGGTGACGCGACCAAGAGCGACACGGCGCTGAACCGGGCGGTGGGCGCTGCGGCCGCCCCCGGCCTGACCCCGCTGAGCCAGACGAAAGACGCGCTGCCGGGCGAGACGGTCGTCTTCACCCGCACCGTGACGAACATCGGCACCGAGAGCGGCGTCTTTACGCCAACGCTGACCGTGGTGACGCCGCCCGTCGGCTGGGGCCAGCTGCTTGACCCGACGACCGGGTTCACGCTGGCGCCGAACGAGAGCGAGGTGGTGACCTACACTGCCACCGTGCCTGGCCTGGCGACGGCGCCGCTGAGCGGCACGTTCGTCATCGGGCGCGTCACGGTGGCCTCGGAGGATGGGATCGAGGCCGTGGGCGAGGACCGGGTGCGCGTGCGGCTGCTGCCGCGGTTCGAGCTCGACGCCGCAACCACTCCGCTGGACGCTGCGCCTGGCGAGACGGTGGTCTTCACCCACACGCTGCGCAACACCTCGAACGGGCCGGATCGCTTTACGGTGGTCGTCACGCCCACCGCCGGGCTGGAGAACGTGACCGTGACACCGCCATCGCCGGTGGCGGTGGAGCAGGGCGATGAGGTGGAGGTGGTGGTGCGGGCGCGCGTGCGGGCCTTCACCGCCCCCGGCGCGCAGAGCCTCGAGGTGAGCGCGCAGACGGTCAGCAGCCCGCGGCCGGCACCTGCGGTGCTGACCGACGTGGTGAATGTGTTGTCGGTGGCCGGCATCGACCTCTCGCCGGCCCAGACGAAGCCGGTGCTGAGCACGCCGGCGGGGGTCAGCTTCACCCACACCATCACCAACGTCGGCAATGTGGCGGGTACCTTCAGCGTCACCCCGTCGCTGGTGGGCGCGGCGCCCGGCTGGACGCTTGACCCGCTGGTGGCCGAGGACCCGGCCGGCTGCCTGACGAACCTGGCCTCGGGCGCGACCTGCGACATCACAGTGACTGTCAATGTTCCGGATGACCCGCTGCCGCAGAACCGCGATTACGGCGTGCGGATCGATGTGTCGGCCGGCGGCGCGTCGGCGAGCGTGACGGATGTGGTGGCGGTGGGGCCGATTGCACGTGTGGCGTTTGCCCCGGACAGGAGCGGCTCGACCGCGCCCGACACGCCGATCGAGTACAGCCACACGCTCACCAACACCGGCAACATCACCGCGAGCTTCACGCTGAGCGTGGACGCAGCCCCGGCCGGCTGGCCCGCCCCGCAGATCATCCCGACGACCCTGCCGAGCGTTGGCCCGGGCATCACGCAGACGGTGCGGGTGGTGGTCACGCCGCCGGTGAATGCACCCGCGGGCGGCCCCTTCGACGTACGCGTGACGGCCACCTCCTCGGCGGCGCCGGGTGTGACCGCGAGCGTGACCGACACCACCACCGTGCTCACTGCGCCTGCCGGGCGGCTCACGCCCGCCGAGCAGACCCTGCCGGTATTCCCGACGCCGGCTGAGAGTGACACGGCTACCTTCGGCCTGTCGCTCGCCAACACCGGCAACACCGCCATCAGCTACACGCTGGGCCTGGTGCCCCTGGCGCCGCTGGCCGGCTGGACAGGGCTGATCACCCCGACGGAGACCGGCGTGCTGCCAGCCAGCGTGTCCGGCACACGCCAGGTGACCGTCACCGTCACGGCCCCTGCTGGCGCGACAGGTTCGCGCGGGTTCCGCGTCGAGGCGTACGAGGCTAACAGCTCGAACCTGCTGGCGACCGCCGTCCTCACCGCCACCGCCTCGGCGCCGCTGAGCGACCTGCTGACCCCGCCCGAGAATAGCGGTGCGGCGATGCCGGGAGACACTGTGGTGTACACCCACACAGTGTCGAACATCCGCGGCGTGCCGGACACCTTCCGGCTGAGCTACCTCTCGCCATTCGGCTGGGAGACGAGCGTCACGCCGAGCAGCCTGTTTCTGCCTGCCGGCGCGAGCAGCACTGTCTCGGTAGCCATCCGCGTGCCGACCAACGTCGTCTCGGGCACACTCGACATCACGACGCTGACTGTGACCTCGCTGAGCGACCCGACGGTGACGGACAGCGCCCTGGAGCGAACCTCGGTGATGCTGGTGGTCGCCTCGGCGCTCTCACCGCGCTTTGTGCAGCTCGCCCAGGCCGGGAGAACGCTCGAGTTCCGCCACACGCTGCTGAACGTGGGCAACGCGGCTGATGCTTTCACGCTCACCGCGAGCAGCTCGCTCGGCTGGCCGGTGACGGTGACGCCGAGCACGGTGGAGCTGGCGCCGCGCGGCTTCGACTCGTTCATTACGGTGCGGGTGACGGTGCCCCCGGACGCGCCGCTTGGGGCGCTGAACCGCATCACCGTGCTCGCCACTTCGCGGCAGGGCGGGAGCTTTGTGAGCGAGGTGGAGAATGTGGTGGCGCTGCCGTCCCCGCCGCAGCCGTCGGTCGAGTATCCGGTATACTTGCCAGCGGTGACGCGCTAGAAGGGGGTGGAGGGCGGCGCCCTCCAGGCACAACATGAAGCTACTCGTTCTCCACGGGCCGAACCTGAACATGCTGGGCCGGCGCGAGCCGGACGTGTATGGCCGCACGACCCTGGCCGAGATCGATGCCGCGCTGCGCGAGCGCGCCGAGGCCGCCGGCGTGACGCTCCTGACGATCCAGTCCAACCACGAGGGCGCACTAATCGACTTCCTGCAGGCCGAGGCGTACGACTGCGACGGCATCGTGATCAACCCCGGCGCGCTCACGCACTACGGCCTGTCGCTGCGGGACGCCCTCGCCAGCCTGAAGGCGCCGATCGTCGAGGTGCACCTGTCCAACGTCTACAAGCGTGAGGCGTTCCGGCACACCTCGGTGGTGGCTCCGGTGGCCACCGGGCAGATCGCCGGGCTCGGCTGGCGCGGCTACATCCTGGCGCTCGAGTGGCTGCTCGCGACGCAGAGCGGCGATAGTGTATAATTCCCGAACACGTATTCAGCAGGCACAGAGTAATGGGAGATTCGGAAGGTATGAGCGAGGGCCCGCCTGAGCAGCGTGCATCGGCCGCCGACGACTTTGGACTTGAGGCGGTGCGCGAGCTGCTGCGCATGATCAGCGACACAGATATTACGGAGATTCAGATTGAGCGCGGCGACGCCCGGCTTGTCGTGAAGCGCGGCTCGCACGCGCCCCCCCACATTGCGGTGGGGCCGCAGCACAGCGCGGCACACCACAACCCGTCGCTGCACGCCCCGGTCCCCGCGCTCCCCACAGCGGCCGCTCCCGCGGTGCCCGGCGGCCCCCCCGCCGCGCACAGCGACCACGAGCCGCTGCCGCCGGGCAACGTCATCGCCGCGCCGATGGTTGGGACCTTCTACTCGGCGTCGTCGCCCAAGGACGCGCCGTTCGTAAGCGAGGGGGACACCATCCACGCTGGCGAGAAAGTGGGCATCATCGAGGCTATGAAGATGATGAACGAGATCGAGAGCGAGTTCACTGGCCGCGTGGTTCGCATCCTGGTCAAGAATGGCCAGCCTGTCGAGTTCGGCCAGCCGCTCATGGTTGTCGAACCCGCGTAAGCATTTTGGATGGGCGATTTTGGATTTTGGACTGCCGGTGCGGCCCAGTCCAAAATCCAACATCCACCGTCCAGAATTGACTATGCGACTACTCAGCGTCTCCCAGCTCAACACCTACCTCCGCCAGCTGCTCGAGGCCGACGAGATCCTGCAGGATGTCTGGATCGAGGGCGAGGTCTCGAACTTCAACCGCCACACCTCCGGCCACTGGTACTTTACGCTGAAAGAGGGCGACGCCCAGATCAGCGCGGCCTGCTGGCGCACCTACGCGACGCGGATCCCCTCCGTGCCTGGCAACGGCGACGCGGTGCTGGCCCACGGGCGGATCTCGTTCTACGAGGTGCGCGGCCAGCTCCAGCTGTACGTCGATATGATTCGCCCCGCCGGCGTGGGCCTGCTCCAGGCGCAGTTCGAGCGGCTCAAGGCCCGGCTCGATGCCGAGGGGCTGTTCGACCCCTCGCGCAAGCGGCCGCTGCCTGACCTGCCGCGGCGGATCGGGGTGGCAACCTCGCCCACCGGCGCCGCGCTGCAGGACATTCTCACCGTCCTGCGCCGGCGCTTCCCCCTGGCCGAGGTGGTGCTCGCGCCGTGCCAGGTGCAGGGCGCCGGCGCGGCCGATACGGTGGTCGAGGCGCTCTACGCGCTCTATGACGCTGACGTGGACGTGATCATCGTGGCGCGCGGCGGCGGCTCGGCCGAGGATCTGTGGTGCTTCAACGAGGAGGTCGTGGCGCGGGCAGTGTTCGCCAGCCCGGTGCCGGTGGTGAGCGGCGTGGGCCACGAGACCGACACCACGATCATCGACTACGTGGCCGATGTGCGCGCCCCCACCCCATCGGCCGCCGCCGAGCTCGTCTCGCCCGACGTGGCCGACATGGCAGATATGGTGGCCACGCTGCGCGACACCCTCGAGGTGGCGGTGCTGCGCCGCCTCCGGGATGAGGGCGAGCTCCTGCGCGGGTTAGTGCGGCGCATGGGCCAGCAGTCGCCCGAGGCGCGGGTGCGGCGCGACCGCCAGACGCTCGATGACATGCTGCGGCGGGCTCACGCGGCGCTGGCGCACGGCACGGATCTGAGGCGCGCGCGGCTGGAGGGGGCCGTCGCGCAGCTCGAGGCGCTGAGCCCCCAGGCGACTCTCGCGCGCGGCTACGCGGTGGTGCGGCGGGCCGACGGCCAGGTCGTCACGACGCCGTCACAGGTGGCGGGCGGGGAGCATGTCGAGGTTACTGTGCGCGACGGGTCGTTCACGGCCGAGAAGCAGTGAAGGCGTCTCAGCGCAGAGCGGGGGCCTGGGGCCATAGCCCGCGAGAGAGAGCTTGCGTTCGTGAAGGCGCCTCGGGGTGGAGCGGTGGCTCGGGGGGCGTGGCCCCCGAAGAAATATATCCTTTACATCTTGAAGGGCAGACCAATGACCATAGATAGCGACAACACGAGCTATGAGGCGCTCTTCGCCCGGATGCAGGAGATCGTAGCGTCGCTCGAGGCCGGCGAGCTCCCCCTGGAGCGGGCGCTGGCCCTCTACGAGGAGGGCGTTGCCGTCGCCTCGGCCTGCCAGCGCATGCTGGATGAGGCGGTGCTGCGGGTGCAGGAGCTCCAGGGGGGGGGGCTGCCGCGGCCGGGCCTGCTGGAGGAGTAGCACATGGACGCCGAGAAGATCCACCGGTACCCGCGCCCGCTCACCTGGGCGATCGAGCTGGTCTCCGCGCTGGCGGTGGGGGCGGCGGCATTGCTCTTTGCGCGGGACCTGCTGCGCTACCTGTGGGCCGCACTCGGCACCGACCGCACGCTCTTCGCCCGCGTGCCGTACCTCCCCGAGGCGCTGCTGGCGATCAACGGCGGGCCGGTGGTGCGGGTGGTGGAGCCGATCGGCCTGCTCTCGTCGCTGCTCGGCCCGCTCGGCTGGCTGGCCCTGGCGCTGCTGCTGGCGCTGCTGCTGCGCAACAGCCTGCCAACCCTGCGCACCAGCCCGCGGGGGACGCTGGTGGAGTTCGCCGGCGGCTGGCTGCCCGTGCCGTGGGAGAGCGTCAAGACGATCAAGGTCACCGACGCGGGCGAGCGCTACGTGCTGCTGGCCGAGACCGACAGCGGGCATCTCACCGGCTGGCACCGCGGCTACAGCCTGATCTACCGGCTCGGATTCCGCCCCGGCTTCCTGATCTCCTCGGCAATCGGGGACTTCGACGGCCTGGTGAAGACCCTGCTGAGCGAGACCGACCGGGTGGCGCGCGTGCTGGACAACGCCCGGCCGGCGCAGCTGCAGGAGGAGGCCACCTCGCCGCTGTTCCGCCTGCTCCTGAGCCCTGCCTCGTTCTTCGCTCAGCGCAGCGGGCCGCCCTCCTCTCCTGCTCAAGCGCCTGTGGTGGCCGGCGGCGGCGATGTGGTGCGGGGCACCTACCCCGGCCGTATCACTGCGATCTTTCAGTGGACCACCGGCCTGCTGGCGGCGCTGGCCTTTATACGCTTCGTCGTGGCGCTGCTCTCTTTCCTGGCGCTCACCTTCCCGGATCTGCGCCGTCTGCCCGTGTTCGACCAGCTGAGCCTGCGCGAGTTGCCCGCGCCCTGGTGGCTGCTGATCGGCGCCGTCCTCGCCCTGGTGGGCGTGCTATGGCTGCTTCTGGCGATACGCAACCTGCTGCCGGAGCTCGAGGCAGGCGCCGACGGCCTGACCGTCCACTACGTCGGGCGCAGCGTCACGGTGCCGTGGCAGCGCATCAGGGCCGTCAAGGTGACGGAGCTCTCCGAGCGCAGCCAGGTGGTGCTGATCCAGCTCACCGGCGGCCTGCCGCTCGGCGCCCGGCTCGCCAGCCTGATCTACGACGGCCGCCTCGCGCCCGGCGTGCTGCTCACGTCGGCGCTGAGCAGCTTCGAGCCTCTGCTGCAGCGCGTGATCCTCGAGGTGATGCGCAACCCCGCCGCGCCCGATACCGCGGGCGAGGCCCCCATCTTCCAGAGCGACGCGCGCTCGGACTTCCTGACCCTCAGTGTCCAGTCCAGCACGGCGATCGACCGTGCGGTAGAGGAGATACGGGCCGACGAGGGGACGAAGGCGCTGTCACTGGGCCGGGCGCTCGGCGCGGGTCGCTCGATGCTGCTGCTGGCGCTGGCGCCGGCGCTGATCCTGTTCGGCGAGCGCGTCTTTGTGCTCGGCGTGCTGCCGGACGCGCGGCTGGTGATCACCGCGCTGGTGCTGTTCCTGCTGAGCCTGCTGGAGTGGCCGCTGGTGGCGATCCTCTCGATCGTGCTGGACGAGACGAGCGGCGGTGGGGAGGAGGGCAACCGGGCGGTGTACCTCTACCCGCTGGTGCAGCTGCCGCGCGCGCTGCCGCTGATGGCCGCCCTGCTCATGACGCTGCTCGCCGTGCCGGCGCTGCCCACGCTGCTCTGGCTCGTGGCGATCGGCTGGTCGTTCCTGCTGGCGGCGGGCCTGTGGGGCGCGCTCTACGACTGGCGCGGCGGGCAGCTTCTGGCCGGAGGGCTGGTGCCGGTGGTGTTCCAGCTGTTCATCCTGGTTGGATACCTCGTCGTCCGGTAGGGCTGAGCCTTGAGCCTTGGGTCGTGAGCTGTGAGGGCTAAGGGCTGAGACGTAAGGGGGTGTGGCGAGATGCCACACCCTTTTTGTTGGCCCTTCGTATGTGCTATGATACATCGTACGAGGTGCGTTGTGAATAGGTGACAGTCATTTCGGTGTGCCACTGCTATGCTAACGCCCTAACTGGTCCGCTTGTCATGTATCGTCTGCCGTCCAGCCTCTGATGGAGGGAGCGATGCCCCGGGTGACCGAGCTTGTCGACGACGCCTACCTCGTGCATGCGCCGCCGCGCCCCTTCCCGGCCGCGGCGCTGCCCGCGCTGATCGGCGATACAGCGCTGAGGCGGCCGCTGCGCGTACTGCTCGATCCGGCGCTGCTGGCGTGCGCGGCGATTCTGGGGCTGCTCCTGGCCCGCGACGCGTGGTGGCCGCTGCTCCTGCCGCCGCTGGCGGGCGTGCTCTGGTGGGTGTGGCGGAGGGCGCTCGGCGTCTGGCGCAAGGTGTGTGACGAGGTCGGCCTGCTCCGCCACGGGCGCACCGTGCGGGCGCGGGTGCTGCGGCTGCGGCCGCACCGCAACACGCTCGGGGAGATCGACGGCGCCCTGCTGTTCTGCGCCATCCCCGTAGCTGCCCGGCGCACCTACGTCGGCAGCGTCTGGCTCTCGGACGGCACCGAGGCGCTGCGGCTGCACCGCGAGGGGCGGGTGAATGTCATCTGCCTGCCCCGCACCCCCGGAACCTGGCGCATCGTGGACGCGCTGCACTCTGAGCAGCGCTACGATACCCCGAGCCTCACTATCGCTCCCGTAGCGCCCTAAGTGCTCCTTCCGGCAAGAACTTTGTCACTCTGAGTGCGGCGAAGAGTCTGAGCCAGTGGTGCTTCAGCGGACCCGCAAGGAGCTCTTCCCTCCACGATATCCTGTCGTACTCCGCAAACTGCCTCCCACAGAGTCGTCACTCTTGGCCCCTTCTACCGTTACTCATGTATTGCCCGTTTTGTGTGATACGTGGAGAGCGGCGCCGGCGATGAAGACTGGTGCGCCAGGATACGAAGGAGGCCTCGATGAAGGTGCGCTCCGCCCCGTCTCGACTAGTCGTCTCGCTCATCATCCTTACGCTTGCTACCGCGCTCGCCGCCGTCCACCCCGGCTCCTCGCTCGCGGCCATTGCTCCGGCCTCGTGCGCGCCCGACTCCGGCAGTGCTACCATCAGCGGCAGGGTGACCTTGCCGGGCGCCGTGCCTGTCTCTTTCGTGCTGGTCACCGCCTACACGACGTACGGCGACCGGGGCGGGTACGACTACACCGACGCCAGCGGCAACTACCAGATCACCGGCCTGATCGGCGGCTCGTACCTTCTGGCGTTCGAGTATGAGAGCGGTGGGTACGCCACGGAGTGGTACAACAACCAGCCCAGCCCGACCACTGCTACCCCCGTGACGGTTCCACAAGGCGGCCTGCTTGGTGGCGTGAACGTCGAGTTGGCCCTCGGCGCGCGGTTCAGCGGCCAGGTGAACGGCGCCGGCGCCGGCCCTCTCCAGAGCGTGCGTGTCCAGGTCTACGACAGCGCCGGACAGATCGTTGCCAGGGCAATCACAGACGCAGGGGGGAACTACACGACCAGCCCCGGCCTCCCGAGCGGCAGCTACCGCCTTGGGTTCGAGGGTGCGGGCGGCTACCTGGGGCGCTACTACAGCGACAAGCCCTCGCTTGATACCGCCGATGCCCTCACGGTCGCCTCGCCCAGCGTTCGCGGCGGGACGAACATAACGCTGCCGCGAGGCGGGTCGATCAGCGGGCGCGTCACCAGCGCGGCCACCGGCCTCCCGCTGTCCGGCATGACCGTCTCTGTCTCTGGTCCTGGTGGTGGGGGCTACGACTTCACGGACGCGGGGGGGAACTACACTGTCGACGGCCTCGAGAGCGGGAGCTACACCCTTCGCGCCGAGCCGCTTTTCGACGGCGTGAACCTCTTCGCCCCGACACGGACTGCCGCAGTGACCGCGCCGAACGCAACCACCAACGCCGACATCGTCATGGCGGCCGGCGGCACCCTCACTGGCCGCGTGACCGACACGAGCGGGACGCCCCTGCAGAACATCACCGTCTACGTCAGCAGCAGCGACGGTGAGTTCCAGGAGTACGTCCAGACCGATGTGAGCGGCGTCTACCAGGCCACCGGGCTTCCAAGCGGGGAGTACGGGGTGCTCTTCCGGCCGTCGGCGTTCATCCCCGAGGCCTACAACGATCGCCCGAACTTCAGCAATGCTGACCGCGTGACGGTGACGGCGCCGGATACCGTCTCGAACATCGATGCCGAGCTCACCAAAGGGGCGTCGGTCAGAGGGACCGTGACCGACGCGGCGACGGGCGACCCGCTGCCGGGCGTGTACGTCGAGGTGCTGGACTCCACCGGAGACCGAGTCGAGGGGAGCTACAGCCAGGCCGACGGTACGTACCAGATCAGCAGCACGCTGCCTACCGGCAGCTACCTGATGCGCTTCAACGCCGATGAGCGCAACGTCTCGTGCGCTTATGTGACCGAGTACTTCGGCGGTAGTCGCTCTCGCGCAGCAGCCACGCCGCTCAACGTGACCGCGCCGGCTGAGGTCGCCAACATCAACGCGGCAATGGACCGCGGGAGCATCATCTTCGGCCGCGTCACCGACGCGGCGACCGGCGCCCCAATCACCAGCGGCTCGGTGAGCGTGCGGGACGCCGCGGGGGAGGTCGTCATGTTCGGGCGGATCTCGTTCCTGGGCGGCTACCACACCACGACCGCGCTGCCGAGCGGCAGCTACCGGATCGAGTTCTCCGACTACGACGGCGGCTACGTCGACGAGTTCTACAGCGACCAGCCCTCGCTCGCACTGGCGACCCCGGTGGTGCTCACGGCCCCGGCCGACACGCTTGGTGTCGATGCGGCGCTGGAGAAGGGCGGGCTGATTGCCGGGCGTGTGACCGACGTGAGCACGGGTCAGCCCTTCACGGGCGGGAGCGTGGTCGTCTACGACGCTGCGGGGAAGCAGGTGGCGTACGGCGACATTGCGGACGACGGCGGCTACACCGTCCTCACCGGTCTACCGAACGGTAGCTACCGCGTGGGGGTGATCCCATACGGGTACGATACGCCTGTCGAGCTCGCGAGCGCGCAGGCCAGGCCGCTCGGCGTCCCGCCCACGACGGACCGCCGGCTTATCCCGACGTTCTTCGGTGGGGTGTTCGGCCCCGGAGGGGCTACACCTGTCGACGTGACTGCGGGCAGCACAACAAGCGGGATCGACATCGCGATGCGACGGGGTGTGTTCCTGCCGCTCACGGGCCGGTAGCGAGCTGTTGCCCTTCTCCTCGCCGCGCCTAGTGACCCCCTCTCCCTGCCGCGGGAGAGGGGGCGATTCATCGCAGCGTGATGCGCTGAACGGCGATCCAGTTCATGGTTTCTGTTCGCCCCTGACCTGAGCACCGATCGAAGACTCAGCGCAGCACCGTGAGCAGAGCGGCGAGGGTGGCGAGACTGCCGAGGGTGGTGACAACGACGACGCCGGCCACGAAGCGCGGGCGTGCGCCGAACTCGGCCGAGTAGAGCACCATGTTCACCGCGGTCGGCATGCTTGCCTCGAGCACCACCACCCGCAGCGCCAGGTCGTCGAGCCCCAGCGCAGTAGCGATACCCCAGGCGAGCAGCGGCGACACCAGCAGGCGCAGCCCGGCGGCCAGCGCCGTGAGCCTACCGTCCTCCACGCCGGCGCCCTGCGCCAGCTGCATCCCGAGCAGCAGCAGCAGCAGCGGTAGCGCCGCGTCCGACATCAGCGCCACCCCGTTGAACACCGAGCCGAGCGCGTCCGCGCGGTGCGCCAGGTCCAGCCCGCCGAGGCGCGCGGCAAGCCCGGCGGCCACCGCGTAGATCTGCGGCATGCGGAAGATCTGCGCCAGCGGGTTGGCGCGCTCCGCGCTCCCGAGGCTCGCGATCGGGATGGCGAGCACCTGCGCCAGGATGGTCTGCGCGATGAAGTAGAGCAGCGCGCGCTGGAAGCCGGCCTCGCCAAAGGCGAAGCGCGTGGTGGGCAGTCCGTAGTTGCCCGAGTTCATGAACATCGTGCAGAGGAGCAGCGCCGCCAGGCTCGCGCGGTCCAGCCGTGCGGCGCGCCCGACCACGTACGTGATCGCGCCCATCGCCACAACGAGCAGCGCCGAGGCACCGGAGATACGCAGCGCCTCGGCGCCCGTGACCTCGATGCGGACAAGAGTAGTGAAGATCAGCGCCGGGCCGAGCACGTACATGCTCACCCGGTTAAGCGTGCGCAGGTCGAGCGGGGCGTAGGTGCGCCGCAGCGCGTAGCCGCTCACGACCACCACGATGACGGGGAGAAGGACTTCGACGAAGGCGGCAACGATCATAGTCAGGGAAGGACTGTGTCGAAGATCAGCGAGTCGATCATCGCCTCGACCGGCGCCTTATCGTCGGTGAACGGCTCGTAGCGCGTCTCGGCCGGGTCGAACTGCCGGGCCACCACCGTCTCCATCACCGCCCGCAGCGATGGGTCGCGGGTGCGGCTGTAGTTGTCGATGAAGTTCTGCAGGCCGTCCCCCTGTTCTGTGCTGACGCCCACCAGGATCTGGTTGCCGAAGCGCGGCGTGTCGATGATGTAGACCTGGGGGAAGACCTGGCTCATCGTGGCTGCGATCGACTCACCCAGGCGCGTGTCGCCGTCTGGCCCGACGCCGGCGTTGACCACCGCCACGCCCTGCGGCGTGAGGCGCTGGCGCACCTGCTGGAAGAACTCGATGGTGGTGAGGTGGAACGGGATATACGGCTGGTGGTAGGCGTCCATGCCGATCACATCGTAGCTGCCGTCCGCGCGGGCGGCCAGCCAGAAGCGCGCGTCCTCGGCGTGGACGCGGTAGTTCGGGTGCTCAGGGCCGGTCTCGGCGTCGCGCAGGCCGAAGTAGCGCCGCCCGAGATCGATGATCGTCGGGTCGATCTCGACGGCGTCCACGCGCGTGTCCGGCCCGTAGAGCGCCAGGAACTGCGCCGGTACGGTGCCCGCCGCCGAGCCGAGCATCGCCATGCTGGTGATCTCCTCGGGGGCGCGGTTGGCCACGAAGTACGGCGCGACGGTGAAGAAGTCCCACGGCCCGCCGGCGGTGGTGGTATCCAGCGGGTCGCCGGTCTGCGGGTAGCGCGTATTGTAGATCGAGTGGACGGCCAGGCCCTCGTTGAGCAGCAGCACCACCTGCTCACCGTAGATCGGGTGCTGGCGGGTGGCGACCTGAATGTAGTTCGTGCCGGACTCGACCTCCTCCATCAGCACGCAGCCGGCGCAGTCGGCCGTCTTGATGATGTCGCGCGTGCTCAGGGAGTAGGCCGCCAGGGCCAGCACGGCGGCGAGCGCCAGGAGGGCGCGCCAGTCGCGCAGGCCGAGCGCCCCGAGCGCCACCAGGAAGGCGGCGAACAGGAACGTGGTGGCCGAGGTGCCGAGCGTGGGGATGAGGTAGAGCACCGTGAGGAAGGTGCCGATGATCGAGCCGGCGGTGGAGAGCGCTGAGATTGTGCCGACGGTTGCCCCCGCGTGGGCCACGCCGTCCTCGGCGCGGCGGAGCTGGAGACGCACCGCGAACGGGCTAACCATCGCCATGAGGGTGACGGGCGCAGCGAACAGCAGCAGCACGCCGAAGAGCGCGCCGATGAAGCTGCCCACGGCGAGCTGAGAGACGGCGCTCTGGGCCAGCCCCAGGATCGGGCGGGCGAGCAGCGGGATGAGCGCGGTGAGCAAGCCGGCGGCCACGATCAGCCAGTAGAGCACGCGCTCGTCGGGCCGGCGGTCCGCCAGGCGCCCGCCGAGGTGGTAGCCGACGGCCAGGTAGAGCAGGGTGAGGCCGATGACCACCGCCCAGATCGGCTGGGAGGTGCCGAAGAACGGCGCGAGCAGGCGGGAGGCGAGCATCTCGACGCCGAGGGTGCCGACGCCGGCAAGGAAGACGACTAGCAGCAGAAACCGGCCCGAGCGCTGTGTCGCATCACGGGCCGGGGCCGTGGCGGGAATAGGTTGTTGCATCAGGTGTGTCCGCCTAGTACGTTGGGATGGCCGATGTGATCAGCTGCCCGAGCGCCTGGAGCAGCAGCATGGCGATGATCGGCGAGAAGTCGAACATCGGCATCTGCGGCATCAGGTTGCGGATAGGCGCCAGCATCGGCTCGGTGACGTCGTTCAGAATCTGGGTGATCCGCATGTTGCCCATCGGGTCTACCCAGGAGAGCAGCACGCGTCCGAGGATGGCGAACGAGAGAACCTGGAGCAGCATTAGAATGAAGCTAATGATGAAACCTGAGCCGGACATAACGCGCCCTCCTGCACGGATCTTTATTCGGGATGTGTGTAGTATACCATTTTGTGTCAGATGAGACGTCGGCCCCGGGCCGCTTGTTGCGGCTACGGCTCGAGCCGCGCGCGGACGGCAGCGGCGTGGGCGGTGAGTCCCTCGGCCTCGGCGATCCGCATGGCGGGTGGCCCGATGCGGCGCAGCGCGGTCTCGTTCAGCCCCACCAGCGAGATCACCTTGCGGAAGTCGTCCACGTTCACGGGGGATGCGAAGCGCGCCGTGCCGCCAGTGGGCATGATGTGCGATGGGCCGGCCGTGTAGTCACCCAGCACCTCGAACGAGCGCTCGCCGAGGAAGACGCCGCCGGCGTTACGCACTCGCCCGACGTGCTGCCAGGGGTCGGCCAGCAGCAGGCAGAGGTGCTCAGGGCCGTAGGTGTTGGCAAGGTCGAAGGCTGCGTCCAGGTCTGGCGTCAGCACGATCCCGCCGCGCTGCTCGACCGTCTCGGCGGCTGCCTCGGCGCGCTCCAGGGTTTCGATCTGGCGTGCCACCTCAGCCTGCACCGCGCGCGCCAGCTCGGGGCTTGGGGTGAGCAGGATTGCCGAGGCGAGCACGTGCTCGGCCTGCGCCAGAAGGTCGGCGGCCACCAGGCGCGGGTCGGCCTGGGCGTCGGCGATCAGCATGGTCTCGGTGGGGCCGGGGAGCGCCTCGATGCCCACCACCCCGTATACGGCGCGCTTGGCGAGCACCACGAACAGGTTGCCCGGCCCGGCCACCTTGTCCACCTGCGGCACGCTGGCCGTGCCGTAGGCCATGGCCGCGATCGCCTGCGCGCCGCCAAGGCGGAAGACTCGGTCCACGCCCGCCACGTGGGCGGCGGCCAGCACCACCTCGGCGATCTCGCCGGTGGCGCGCTGCGGTGGGGAGCAGACGACGATCTCGCCGACGCCCGCCACGCGCGCGGGGATGGCGGCGTGCAGCAGCGAGGAGGGCAGCGGCGCGCTCCCGCCCGGAGCGTAGACCCCCACGCGCTGCAGCGGCACCACCAGCTGCCCCAGCGCTCCCTCGGCGCTGAAGTCCACCCACGAGCTGCGCGTCTGGTGGCGGTGGAAGCGCTCGAGCTGCTCGGCGGCGAGCCGCAGGGCTTGCAGCAGCTCCGGGTCCAGCGCCTCGGCGGCCTGCCGAAGCCGCTCCCTCGGCACCTCCAGCGGCCCGGCGTAGCCGTCGAGCGCGCCGCCCCAGTGCGCCAGCGCCTCGTCGCCGCGGGTGCGAACGTCGGCGATGATGCGGTCCACCGCCTGCGCCGGGGTCAGTGGCTCGCCGAAGGTGCGGGCGATCGAGTCGAGCAGGGCGGGTGTGGCCTCGACTTCGTCGAGCGGGGTGCGCCGCAGGATGCCACGTTGGGCGGCGGCAATATCGTCAAAGATCGGGATGGGCATGGTGGTCCTCGCAGCTTGTGTCGGTCGCCACATTATACGCCACGCAGCCCGTAACCTTCGGTGCCTGTCGTTCGCTGTATTAGCAGAGCCTCGGCGGGCCGCCTCAGGAATCCTCCCATTTTGCTCACGCTTCGCTCGCCGCTCCGCCCACAGACGCTGGTATAGTTGTCTGGCACTCGCTTTTGATGTCCAGGAGGCACTTGTGCTCGCACCCAGGTCCCACCTTTATGCGGTTCGCGTCCTGCTGTTCGCCGCTGCGCTGGCGCTGCTCGCCGCCTGTGGCGGGGCTACGCCAGCCGCCTCGCCCACCGCCGCCCCTGAGGCGGAGCCCACCAAGATCGGGCGCACGGAGCCCACCAAGATCGGGCGCACGGAGCCCGCTGCGTCTGGCGAGGCCACGCTGGTGAACGCCACCTTCGCCAGGCAGCTCGGCGAGAGCCAGGAGCCGGTGGACCCGACCGAGGAGTTCTACCCGGACGAGATAATCTATCTGTCGCTGGAGTTCGAGGGCCGCCCCAAGGAGGGCGTGGTGGCGTCTGAGTTCTTCTGGGGCGAGGATTCGATCGCCTCGGCCGAGGTGAACTTCGCCGATGCCAACAGCGGCGTGATCTTCTCCATCGGCGAGAGCACCTTCGTCAGCTTCAACCTGACGCACGAGACCCCGCTGCCGATCAGCGGCAACTACCGCGTCGAGGCCATGCTGGACGGCGAGCCGCTCGGGACCTACACCTTCGCCGTGGTGCCGCCCGAGGACGCGCTCAAGACGAAGGTGAGCGAGGTGACGCTGGCGAAGAACGTGGACGAGAACTACAACCCAATCGACCCGACCACCGAGTTCGCCCAGGACGAGGCGGTGTACCTGGTGGGCAGCGGCGACCTCGGCCAGCACTCGTGGCTGCGGGTCAACTGGTACGTCAATGGTGAGCTGGATGATGTCGGCACGCGTGATCTGGGCCCGTTCGAGGAGAACCTGGAGGACGCCGGCTTCTCGTTCAACTTCCTGCCGGAGGGCGGCTGGCCCGAGGGTGAGCACGAGGCAGTGCTGATCGTCAACGACGAGGAGGTGGAGCGCTACGCCTTCACGGTCGGCGCTGTGGCCGAGGAGCCGGCGCCGTCCATCGGTGGTGAGGCGGCGCTGGTCGAGGTGAGCGAGCTGGAGAGCTTCACCTCGCCGAGCGGCCTCTTCACGATCGACGTGCCCGCCGGCTGGGACTACACCGACAACAGCGAGGGCGCAAGCGAGACCCACTCCTGGACGGACGCCACGGGCACCTCGGGGATCATCGTCTCGCTCTACGCCACGGCCGATGAGCAGACCGAGGAGCAGCTGACCGACCTGGGCACGGAGTTTGTGACGAACGTGTTCGGCTCGGAGCCGGAGTTCGAGATCATCGACACCCAGGCGCAGAGCGATGGCAGCGTGCTGGTGGCCTGGACGGCCACGCCCGACATCAGCGGGCCGGTGGAGCTAGTGGGCCTGACGTACGTCGAGCAGCGCGAGGACAAGGTCTCGCTGCTGAACGCGCTGATGCCGGCTGACCAGTACGAGCAGCTGTGGGAGGAGTCCTTCCAGACAATCGTCAACAGCTACAGGATCGACCCATCAGTGATGATCGGGCAGTAGCCCGAGGGCTGATGGCTGAACGAGTGCCGGGGTGGCTGCGATGCCGCCCCGGCTTTTAGTTGTGCTTGGGCGATCGGATGCCGCCTGACAGCGTGCGTGAGACCTGGCAGGCACGAACGTGTGGGCCTCACCCCAGCTCCGCCAGGAGCGCGGCGTAGGACTCGCAGCGCGCCTCAAAAACGTACTGCGCCGGCGTGACCGCGATGCCGTCGCCGCCGAGGGCGCGCAGGTGATCGACCAGCGCCACGATGCGCTCCTGCGGCACGATCAGCGTCACCATGTACCAGCTGGCCCCGCCGGCGCCCGGCCCTCCCGGCCAGACCGGGGCGATCGTAGGCCCCTGCATGCCGGCGAGCTCGCGGCGCGATGCCACGCGCGTGCCCACATCCTCCACCGACGTGCCGGCGATGTTCGCGGTGACCTGCACGAAGCGGCGGGCGCGGCGGCGGGCCTCCATCAGCTCGAGCATGGTGCGGATCGGCTCGAGCGCCGCGGGGCGGGCGCGCAGGCTGCGGCGGCTGGTGATCAGGCAGGCCTGCGAGCGCAGGATCGGCCCGCCGACGATCTTCAGCTGGTTGTCGCGCAGCGTCGTGCCGGTCTCGGTGATGTCGGCCACGATGTCTGCGTAGCCCAGGCCGGGGGCTGCTTCGGTGGCGCCCTGCGAGTCGATCAGCTGGAAGTAGTTGATGCCGCTGGCGTAGCAGAAGCGCCGCACGAGCGCGTGGTACTTCGTGGCGATCCGCAGCGGGCGGCCCTGGGTGTGCATCTCGACTGCTAAGTCGGCCAGGTCGTGCATCGAGGTCACGTCGATCCACGCCTCGGGCACAGCCAGCACGAGCTCGGCGGCGCCGAAGCCCAGGTCCTCGAAGATCACCAGCGGGTCGTCCCGGTCGCCGCGCTGCTCCTCGACGAGGTCGAGACCGCTGATGCCGAGGTCGATCTCGCCGTCGGCGAGCTTCTCGACGATGTCGGCGGGCCGGTGCAGCATCACCTCGGCGGCGGGCAGGGCGCGGATGCTGGCGGTGTAGCGGCGCGGATTGGGGCGCGAGACCTTGAGCCCGCACGCCTCGAGGAAGGCGATCGTACCGTCGTACAGGCTGCCCTTGGATGGGATGGCGAATCGTAAGGTCATACTTTTTAGTGCTGAGTGCTGAGTACTGAGTGCTGAGTGCTGAGTACTGAGTGCTGAGTGCGAGTACTGAGTGTTGAGTGCTGCACGCCGAAGGCGTTCTCGTTGAAGCCGAGTGTGCTCCGTGCTGAGTGCCACTGCGGCATTGTACCGCGAAGCGCAATACTCAGTACTTAGCACTCATTCCTCAGCACCTCTTAGCTGCGGCATTGTACCGCGAATCATGGTACTCAGTACTCAGTACTCATGCCTCAGCACTTCTTAGCGCCCGCACGGCCCGGCCGAGGGCCACGGCGGCGACGAGCCCGAGGAGCAGCACCCAGCCGAAGTCGAGGTCGAGTCTGACGGCCAGGGCCGCGGCGCCGAGAGCCAGCCCCGACCCTACCACGGGCGCCAGGCGGCGGAGGTGCGCCCGCCAGAGCCCGGCCTCGTCCACGGCGCGGCCGGCGGCGAGCCGCAGCGCGAAGGCGTCGAGGTCCCAGGCGAGCAGCGCGGCGACGACCCCGG
>JBDLTZ010000046.1:0-3385 GCA_039805565.1 Chloroflexota bacterium
CGATGCGGGCTGAAGTCCAGGTCGCGGTGCTGCCGGGCGACGTGGATTGCGTCCGTGGGGGACGTGCTCATCCTCGAGGTAGGTGAGGAAGTCGCGAAAGTCCCCGATCTCGATCGGCGCAAGGTCATTCGGCTTTCCCTGCCGAGTGAGCCAGTCAAACCACGTCAGTAACCAGCGACGGTACTGACGCCTGGTCGCGAGGGTGCGACGGCGACGGTGGTCGAGGAACATTTGGATGGCGAGGTCGAGTTGCACGGACTTCATACCCCCTTCGCTCACGCAAGGCGCGGCGTGAGCCTTCGCGACCCGGGCGACTGTGCCGCTGGCGGCAGCGACCCAGTCGCGCGGGCCGCGGAGCCCGCATTGGCTAGTGAAAGGAGGCACAAAGTACGGTGAGGCTCAGGCGGGGGCGCGGAGGGGTGGAATCCGCAGCGCCCCCAGCCCTGAGCGCACCGGGTCGACGAGGATTGACAGAACCAATCCTCGTCGGTGCCGCCAGAGGCAGCGCCGATGCACTGGCTATTGTAGCGCACAGCGCAAATGCCCTATCGGAGTGCCTTCTGCCTGGCAATGGAGTTGTATCGTGGTGGTTTTGTCGCCCATCTATGGGAATCAAGCAGTTTCTCTAGTAGAGGCTGTCTTTGGTGCCCAGCTATGCCTGGACGCTTCCGGTTACGTCGCGTGGGCGAACGGAACATACCCACGGCCTTCGGGAGAAGACTATGGGATTTGAGGCGCTGACACGTGTCTTCGAGTACGCCCCGCATGATGGAAAGCCATTCATCGTGCTGGTCGCGCTCGCGGAGCGGGCGAACCCGGCCGGCGTCTGCTGGCCGGGGACAGCCTCGCTGGCCCTGTACTGCCGGGTCAAACACGTGCGCAACCTTCGCCAATACCTGCGCGCATTGGAGGAGACTGGTGACCTGTACACCGGAGAAGGGCGGGGACGTAAGCACAAGGCCAGGTACCTGGTTGCAAGCGCGATGACAGCCGACGAGATCACGCAGGTGCTCAGCGATGTGGAGTACTTCGATCTCCCTGTCGAGGAAGCTGCATCGATCGCGCACGACATGGTCGAGCGACAACGCCAGGCACAGGCAGCGTTCGAGGACACTATTCCGCTCAGCACCCTGCGGGATAACAAGCGTCGGGGAGCCGGACCGCGTTCCGTGAAAAAGGGGATCGCCGGATCCTCTTTTGAAAAGGGGATCACACGATCCTCTTTCGAAAAGGGGATCACACGATCCTCTTCGAACGAGCAGAAAAGGGGATCCGGCGATCCGCAAAAAGAGGATCGTGTGATCCCCCAAACACCAGGCAAAGGGGATCAGGCGATCCATCCGAAGGGCCAATCTACGGCTTCAGGACGGCTCAAACGACGATCGGAACCACCACCGAATCATGAACCAACATGGAACCATGTTCATGATCCACCACCACCAGAGGCGGCGAATCACGTCGATTCCGGTGGTGGTGGGCTGTCAGAGACCGCGCTGTTTCTGATGAACGAGGTCGATGTCAACCCTCGCGTCGCTGCCGAGCTCGGCGATCTCCCACTCGACCGCGTCCGCGAGCTCGTCGCCAGGAAGCGCCGCTCAGGCTCACGGTCCGGGGGGATCGTGAACGCCCTGCGTGCGCTGCAGACGCAACTCCAGCTCTTGCCTCCGAAAGAACACGAGGCACAGCAGGAACACAGCGACACGTCGGAGGCGGCGCTAGAACGGCGAGCACAGCGCATCGCGCCACCGGACACGACCGAGCTGGAGATGCAGTATCTGCTGCTCTACCTGGAGGAGGGCGCCTCCGACAACGAGGCGCTGGAACGGCTCCAGGCACAGCGCGGCGAGGAGCCGCTGTTGTCGATTGAGGAGGGAATGTGATGGGCTTGACTGATCACGGCGCGACTAACGGTATGCTGCACATCGCTGACATCTTGCCCGACGTCGCGCCGGACAGCTCGCTCATCGACCGCGTCAGCCCAAGCCTCGCGGCCAACACCTGCCCGCACTGTCGCGGCGCAGGGTACTACAAGAAGGCCGTCCCGTTCGGCCACCCCGAGTTTGGCACGCTCTTCCCGTGCGTCTGCAAACAGGCCGAGCTCGCCGCCCGCCGGCAAGTCGCTCTGGCGGCACTCAGCAACCTCGCGTGTTTCCACGATCAGACCTTCGCTACGTTCAAGCCAGGCGTGCCCGGCGTGCGTCGCGCGTACCTTCGTGCCGTCGAGTACGCCCAGCGGCCAGAGGGCTGGCTCGCGCTGTTCGCCGGCTACGGGGTCGGCAAGACCCACCTTGCCGCCGCGATCGCAAACGAGGTGCTCGGCCGAGGCTTCCAGGTTGTCTTTGCCGTCGTGCCGGATCTGCTCGACCACCTGCGAGCCACGTTTGCGCCGACAAGCCCGGTGACCTACGACCAGCGCTTCGAGCTGATTCGCACGGCGCCGCTCCTCGTGCTCGACGACCTGGGCACCGAGCACACGACGGCGTGGGCACGCGAGAAGCTCTACCAGATCATCAACCACCGCTACAACGAGCGGCTGCCGACCGTGTTTACAAGCAACCTGGAGCCGGAGGAGATCGACCCGCGCGTGTTCTCGCGCATGTGCGATCCGCGCGTCGGCTCCGCAATCGTCCGCTTCAGCGCTGCCGACTACCGCAAGCGGCTGATGAAGCCATAGGCCCGGTTGACCCGCATCCGCTCTGCTGACACAGGAGATACCACGTGACACCCTCAAGCACCCGCGTGATCGCGGTCGCCAATCTGAAGGGCGGCGTGGGCAAGACCACCACCGTCTTGAACCTGGCCGGCTTTGCCGGGCAGATGGGCCGGCGCGTGCTGGCGATTGATACTGACCCGCAGGCCTCGCTCACGCGCGTCGCCCTTCCCGATGATGCACCCTGCACATCGCTCAGCGATGCGTTTGCACAGCGCGCGCAGCGCCTTGATGGGGTGCGCTGCCCCTCTCGCTTCGCCGGCGTCGACCTGGTGCCGTCCTCGCTCGCGCTCGAGGCTGTGATTCAGACTGCCATCCCCTGGGAGGGGCGTGAGTACGTGCTGCTCGACATGCTCGCGCCGCATCTCGGGGAGTATGACCTGATCCTGATCGACTGCCGGCCCGGAATCGACCTCTCGGTCACCAACGCGCTCACGGCCGCGCGCTGGCTGCTTGTCCCGGTCGAGTGCAGCTTCATGGCGCTGGACGGCTATGAGCACGTCCGGGCCCTGCAGCAGCGCCTGAACGCCCGCATCAACCCGGCGCTTGCGCTCCTGGGGCTGCTGCCCACGCGCTACCGCGCTGGAACCTCTCACGCTCAGGCGGCGCTGGAGGAGATCCAGGAGCAGGCCGCATCGCTCCAGGTGCCTGTCCAGTTCGACGCGATCCGTCTCG
>JBDLTZ010000047.1:0-3234 GCA_039805565.1 Chloroflexota bacterium
CCGACCAGCGCCTCCAGCGCGGCCCACTTGCTCTTGAGCTGCTCCTTGCGCGTCGGCTCCTCGCCCTCTGTGACCTCCTCGAACTCTGCGTCGAGCTTCGGGCGCTCGCGCTCGTCCAGGGCGAGCTTCGCCAGACGACTCTCGTAGTAGATCGGCACAGTCGCGCCGTCCTCGACCGCACGCTGGATGTCGTAGATGCTGATGTAGTCGCCGAACACCTGGCGCGTGTTGCGGTCGGTCAGCTCGACGGGGGTGCCAGTGAAGCCGATGAATGAGGCGTGCGGCAGGGCGTCACGGATGTGCTGGGCGAAGCCATAGGTCAGCGTACCTGTTGTCTTGTCCAGCTTCGCTTCAAAGCCGTACTGGGTCCGGTGGGCTTCGTCGGCAATCACCACGACGTTGCGGCGGTCGGAGAGCAGCGGGTAGCGGTCGCCGCGCTCCTCGGGCAGGAACTTCTGAATCGTCGTGAACACGACGCCCCCGGCGGCGACCTGGAGCAGGCGGCGGAGGTCAGTACGGTCGGCGGCCTGGACGGGCGCCTGGCGCAGCAGCTCGTGACAGCGGGCGAAGGTGCCGAAGAGCTGCTCGTCCAGGTCGTTGCGGTCGGTGATGACGACCAGGGTGGGGTTCGCCATCTGCGGCGCCTGGACGACGCGCCCGGCGTAGAACGCCATTGTGAGGCTCTTCCCCGAGCCCTGGGTGTGCCAGACGACACCCGCGCGGCGGTCGCCCTCGGGTGCCGCCGCCGCCACTGTGGTCTCCAGCGCGCGGTTGACCGCGTGGAACTGGTGGTACCCCGCGAGCTTCTTGATGACGGTGCCGCCGTCGTCCTCGAAGACCGTGAAGAAGCGGAGGAGGTCGAGCAGACGGCGCTGGCCGCACACGCCACGCAGGAGCACCTCTAGCTCCAGCATCGTGCGCGGGGCGAGTGCCTCACCCTCAATCGTGCGCCAGGGCATGAAGCGCTCACGATCGGCGGTGAGCGAGCCGATGCGTGCGGTGAGGCCGTCGGAGATGATGAGCGCGGCGTTGGTGTTGAACAGGCTGGGGATCTGCTGCTTGTAGGTCTGGAGCTGGTTGAAGGCGTTCCAGATCGTCGCATCGGCGTCAGCGGGGTTCTTCAGCTCGATCACGACCAGCGGCAGGCCATTGACGTAGAGCACGATGTCGGCGCGGCGCGTATGCTGGCCCTCGACGACGGTGAGCTGGTTGACGGCCAGCCAGTCGTTCGCCTCGGGCTTCGCGAAGTCCACCAAGCGCACGAGCTGGCCGCCGATGGTCCCGTCTGGTCGGCGCACCTCGACCGTCAGGCCGTCCACGAGTATGCGGTGGAAGGCGCGGTCGCGGCCGAGGAGCGAGGGCGCGTCGAGGAACAGCAGTTTGCGGAGCGCCTCGTCGCGGGCGGCCGGGGGGAGCGTGGGGTTGAGGCGGGCGATGGCGTCACGGAGCCGCGCGACAAGCACGACGTCGCTGTAGTGTGCGCGCTCGGCGGCGGGCTCGCCGGGGGCGAGGTCCGGGCCGTAGGCGGTGGCCCAGCCGAGGTCGGCGAGCCAGGCGAGGGCGGTGTGCTCAATGTCGGCTTCGGAGAGGGAGGGCATGGGCGGCTCCTAACGAGCCAGGCTGCGGTGCGAACGGGGCCCCTCAGTCCGGTCGGCGGTACTTGTTCAATTCCTCAACGAGGAGGTGAACGGTGGTCGATGGATCACAGTCATGGGGTGGCATCTGAGCGTTATATATCCCCGATAGTCGCGCCGCATTGCGAATCGCTTCCGGCTGACGGGAAATCAGTTCCGCGTAGATCGTCTCTGTATTTTTGGAGTAGGGCCGGCCGAGCAGTTGGCTGAGGCGGTCGACGTAGTGCCGTCGTGTGAGCGAAGTGTTGAAGTAGTGGAAGTGCAGCAGGTACCACAGTTCAAACGCCTGGTTTGAAAAGGCGATTTTGTAGCCGTGGCGTCGAGCGAGGTTATAGGCTGTCTGAACCTGCTCTCCAGAGCAGTCGTCCTGGTCGAAGACGCACCAGACCTGGTCATACTCGCTGCGGCGGGCCAGTTCGACAGCCTCTTCAATAAGGCGATCAGCCTGTCGTGCAACACCTCTGACGACAAGACCTGGTACCTGAAACGCTCTGAAGTAGTTGGTCTCGGTCTCTTCACCCTCACAGACAATGAGAAATCGCTGCCGTAGTGCGCGGCCACCCGCGTAGCGAGGTGTTCGGCCGCGCACACGCTCAGTTCGTCGTTGCTGTCTGCTCATTGAGCGCTCCCAGTAGACGTTGCAGGTCTCCGATGTAAGGGATTGCGCCGTAGCGTCCCAGGATGTAGTCCTTTTCGAACGAGGCGTCGTTGCGGATGATCTTGCCGTCGTTCCGATACTCCAGCAGCGAGTAAAGGTCCGACGCCCCTTGTCGAGACTTTTCTACGAACCAGACCTGATCGCGCCGGAACAGATTCGCGCTCAGCAGGTTGGTGTTGTGCGTCGTGAAAATGAGCTGCGCGTGGCGCGGGTTCGTCTCTGGGTCGTTGAACAGTTCAATCAGTTCGACTGCCAAGTTTGAGTGTATACGTGCGTCAAATTCGTCGATCACAATAAGTGTTCCCTCTTGCAGCGCATGCAAGATGGGATGGGCGAGAACAAATAGCCTTTGAGTTCCAGCCGACTCGTGCTGTTCAAGATCGAAGGTTATCGTGCCCACATGAGACTCTTCACCATCGTATTGATTGTGAAGCGTCTTGATTGTTATGTTCTCCGGCTCTTCTCCTGCCCCTCGGATCGCTGCGAAGAATGCTCTTAGCCCTTCAGCAATAGGCTCTGGTGCATCCGTAGGAATAGAAGCAGGAGTACGCTCAAGGTGAAGCCCATCGATGCCAACATCCAGCCGCTGAATGAGGCGTTCAATCGCTTCACGATGTGGCCCTTCTACATAATGGGCGAACGCGTTGAGCATATCACCCTGATCGGTGACACCTGTATTTACATTAACGGTGCGGAACCAGGCAAGGATACGAGATGCAATCTCACCGTTGAACTGCGCCGCGACCGAGAGGAACAGGGCGTTGGGGCGCGTGAACTTTTGGAGGCCCCGGCCTTCACGAAAGTTCTGCGGTCGCACTTTGATCTCGTCCTGCTCGCGCTGAAAGAGCAGAGCCTCCCGTGCGTTCCCTAGGCGATAAAGCCACTCGCGCATGATACGCTGCGACGTGACTTCGAAGCCGTATCGGTATTGAGAATCTTCGA
>JBDLTZ010000048.1:0-6877 GCA_039805565.1 Chloroflexota bacterium
TCTGCGCGGTCGCGTCGGTCGGCCCGTGATGGTAGTCGACCGGACGGACGCCGTCGAAGAGCGGCGCTGGGATGCCGGATTTTAGACTGGAAAAGTGCCGAGTTCTCCGCTGTATTTTACAGCCCTGACCAAACCTATTTCCGACAGCTATAGCCGGCCAGCTCGCGGACGTAGCGGTGGCGCGGGAGGTGCTCGAAGGCCGACGCGTCGATCTCGCGTGGGACGACGATCCGCGCCTGGATCGCCTCCAGCTTCCGGCCGAAACTGCCGCAGGCGTAGACGAAGCCCAGCGTCTCGTAGGCCGCCTTGGCCCAGCCGTAGAGGTTGTCGGGGCGCGGGTAGTCCTCGGGCGAAACGCGGTCACGCCGGCCAGCGAAGTAGGGCTGCTCGTACCACTTGGCCGCCTGATTCGTGCTCGCGGCTACGACCCGACGCACGCCGTGGTCGAGCGCGAGCTGGTAGACCCGCTGCATCATGTCGACGTTGCGCCTCTCGCCGTCGTACTGCGCCTGGACGCTCTCACCCTCCGGACGGACGTACCCGCAGTGGACCACCACGTCGACACCGGCGAAGAAGGGGGCCACCGTTTCCACGTCATCGCCGAGCAGGTCGACGACGTCGACGCCCGCGACTATTTCGCCGGCCCGATTCTCACGGCGCGCGTCGATCAGGCGTAGGTCGTAGCGCTCGCGAAGGGTCGGCAGCAGCTGTCCGGCGATATAGCCCGATGCTCCCGTCAGTAGCACCCGCAGTCGTGTCATCCTCACTCCCTCCTCGATATCCTATCCCTCCAGCATGCGGGCGCTGATCTCCTTCACGAGCTTCGCGGCCAGCGCCGCAGTGATGCCGGTCGGATCGCGCACCGGATTCAGCTCGACCAGGTCGGCGCCCACCGGCGCCACCGGCAGGCGCTGGACGATCTGGAGCACCTCGCGCGTGGTGAAGCCGCCCGGCTCGTGGTGCGATACGCCCGGCGCGAACGCCGGGTCGAGCGCGTCAAGGTCGAGCGAGAGGTACAACGGGCCGCTGAGGCCGAGGTCCATGTCCGGCCGCCAGTCGCGCATCTCGATCACTTCCACGCCGAAGCGGGCGGCCTGAGAACGCTGGTGGGGGTTGAGCGTGCGAATGCCGACCTGGACCAGGCGGCCGATGAGCTCCTCCTCCAGCGCACGGGCGAACGGGCAGGCGTGCGAGAGCCGGTCGCCGTCCAGTTCGTCATACAGGTCCGGGTGGGCGTCGAGGTGGAGGACGGTGAGGCCGGGGAAGGCCCGGCCGTAGGCGCGCAGCAGCGGGAAGGTCACGGCGTGGTCACCGCCGAGTGACAGGAGGCGCGCGCCGCGGTCGAGGACGCTTCTGGCCGCGCCGGTGATGGTCTCAAGCGCCGCCTCATCGTTGCCCGCTGGGACCGCGAGGTCGCCTAGGTCGCGCCAGCGCCCCTCCGACGCGAGGTCGAGGCCGCCCTCCGCGCACAGGTTGGCGGCGCCGTTGTGGAGCGTGGCGCGGATCTGGATGGGGGCGAGTGCTGCGCCACGTAGGAACGACGAGTGCGCGTCCCACGGCACCCCCAGCACCGCGACATCGCGCGGTTGGAGCTCGCTCGGAGCGAGCGCGTCAGGCCGCTGTGTCACCTGCTCCTCCCCATAGCTCAGATCTGCGAGCGAACCAGCGCCTGCGACGTACCCTCCAGACGTCGACCGTGGTGCGTGAAGTCCTGTTGGCTGTTGTACCAGATCAGCACCCAGCCGCGCGACCAGCCGCGACGCCGGAGCGCCTCGTGCCGGTGGTTGCCGTCGCGCACGCTCAGTACGCCGTTGTCGTACATGGCAATCAGCGGTGGCAGGGCGTACGGGTCGGTGAGGCTCGCGGCGATGCCAGCGATATGGCTTTCCCAGGCTGCCTCGTCGGCCCGGATCTCCATGTGCGGCTCGGGGCCGTAGCAGCGCTGGAGCCGGTCGAGGTTGCACTCCAGCGGGCCGCGCCACCAGCGCTCCTGGAGGCGCAGGCCGTCGGCAAGTGCGATGTTCGCCCACCGCCCCGCCCGCAGGTAGTCGTCCACCCATGCCGCGATCTTCCCCTCCCGTGCGGCAACGCAGGCGGAAGCGACATCGAACGTGCGCGGCCCCTCAGCCGAGCACATTATTGCGCATCTGCGGCATCTGTCTTCTCCTCACAGCTGCGACGAATAGCGCGCATCATACCACCCTTGCTGGCACAGTCCATGCTTTACTTCTCGGAAGACAACACGATGATTGAGGCGGTCATCGCCGAGACGCTGGGAAGCGTCGCCAGAGAGACTCCTCGCCGCCCCGTATCTCCCCCACGGCCGCCGCGAGACGGCCGTTTCCGCGTCTTGCAGCAGGCGGAGCTCTGGAGCCTCCTCGCTTGGTTCGTCGAGATGCGTCGACCAGCACAGGTCTTGGCCAACAACCGTCAGCTGCTCGCCCGTGCGGTATACTGCTTGTCATACAGTGCGTTCAGATGTACTCCAGCCAGGCCAGTCTCAGGAGCACCCAGGATTCCACGGGCGTCAGGCGACAGCGGGACACTCCACGGCCATGGATCATCTCACCAACGCTCAGCGATACGACCGGCTCGCACTCACGGGTGGCCGTCTCATCCTCCCGGACCGCATCACGGCCGGCAAGGCGCTGGTCGTCGAGGACGGCCAGATCGCAGGGATCGCGGCGCCGGACGAGCTCGGCACGGGAACCGAGGTGTTCGACGTTGGCGGGCGGTACATCGCGCCTAGGGCGCCGTCAAAGTCCGGTGACGCCGATGAATGCGAGTGCGGTGGTGACTGATGCAGCGGTAGCGCGAACGGCATCGGCGATGTTGCGCCAGCCATTGCGACGCCAGAGTGCCAGCAAGCCGTTGCGCATCGCCGCCAATGCTTGTGGCGCTTGGCCGGTATGCATGTGGTTGCCATCCTCTCCCAGTGTCACATCACGCACGTAGTGCGAGCCGCTCTCGATCGTCCAATGTCCGCGCCAGAGGGTCTCGAGTAGAGCCGCACTTGTTTCCGCAGGCGGCAAGTTGGTGATGCCATACGTCACCGCTCGCGTCGTCTTGCCCGTCTTGAAGACGTAGCGTTCACACGTTCGCCGCGCCACATATGTCGCACCTGGCCAGCCGAGCCAGCCACAATCACCACTCGTACACTCTAGCGTGCGTGTCTCGAGCCGTCCGTGTCCGCGGCTCACGGTGCGCGTGTGGTCCCAGTGTTCGCGGTCAGCGGCGATCGCGGGCAGGTCGAAAAACAACGCCAGGTCGTCGCGCAACTGCGGCTGATTGGCTTTCACAATCATCAGATACGAGCCACCTTGGGCGATGATCTGCTCCGCGAGCGAGCGCTGCGTCAGTAAGGCATCCATGCTGATGATGGTGTCGGTCAAGTCGCGTTCGCCAAGCAGCAGCGGTACGGCACTCAGTTCACTGCGTTTGCGAGCGACCGCCACTTGCGCGAGGGTCACCCCGCGTCGGTGCTGCACCAGACTGACCAGATGAGTCGGCGCACCACAGGCAGTCGTACCACGGAGGGCTTTTCCATCAACGGAGTAGGCTTCCAAGACAGTCCCACGGGGGGTCACGACCTGAGCCTGCCTGACTTCGGCGACGGCTTGTGGAGCGGTGAGACTGGCAAGCGCGGCTTCGAGACACGAGACATCAATCTGTCGAAGGGTACGCAACAGGGTGGACTCGCTGGGAAGACGCACGAGTTCCGGCAACGCTGAACGCAACTGCTCGGCCTTGAGCGCAACCCAGTGAGCAATCGCATGGGCCGTCTGGTGACCACTGGCCAAGCCGGCCGCGAGCAAGGTGAGCAACAGCGCCCAGGAATGGCGCTTCCCACGTGCCTTGCGCGGGTCTGGGAGAGCGGCAAGTACGTCGAGCAGGGTGCTATACTGCGACTGGTCCATCGGGTCCTCCGCTGGTGAGTTTGGTCACTCCTCCAGCATCGTACCCGATGGACTATGACTTTGACGGCGCCATATACAGACGGTTATTGGCCGTCACAACGAAGAAAAGCGACCATCCCCGGTTGTCAGCAAAATCATCCCAACTTACCCCTCGACGACCACGCCGTTGCTCGTGTGCGCCAACTCGGCCGGCACCGTCTCCACCGGCGCCACCTCGAGGGCCTCGATGTCGGCCGCGACCGGCATGTTCACGATAGTCACCGGCGCCTGAGTGTCCGAGCCGGCCCGGCGGCGGGGGCGCTGGCTCGCCGGGGCCGCCTCCGCTGGCCTCTCGGCGGTGTCCTCGGCCGTCACGCCCAGGCCCAGCGCGGTGAGCACCTGCGCCTTGCGGCGGCTGCCGAGCGTCGTCCCACGCACCGTCCGACGCAACTCCTGCTCGGTCGCCGCACGCCCCTTCAGCAACGTCACCGCGCCCGACACCACCGACATCACCGGCATCTCGCTCAGCGCCTCGCGCTGGTTCCGGTAGCGCCCTACAGCGGCGCGCAGCTGCCGCTCACGCTCGGCCTGGTTTGTCACCGCCTGCTCCAGCGCCTCGCGCTGCGCCGGCCACGCCGCATCGATCGCGGCGAGCTTGGTCTGCGCCGCCTCGTTGCGCGTCTGCGGCACGAGGTTCATGTCGATCATGCCCTCGACCACCACCCGGTTCCCCGGCACCCACAGCATGCCCACGCCCTCGGCCGCCAGCGGCATCACCACTGACACCTGCATCGGCTCGGTGATTGTCATCGCGCTGCCGGGATAGCCCGAGGTGCGGCTGTACGTCATCTGGAGGATCGTTCGCACCAGGTCCACGTCAGTCAGCATGCGGTGGTGAGAGACGCGCGGCGGCGCGTTCACCACGCCCTCCAGCCGCACAAACGATGTGCCGACCGGCTCGTCCTCGCGGGCCTCGCGCAGCCGCACCACATCCACGCGCATCACCGAGACGCGCGCTCCTAGGTCGCCGTCGGCCACGGCGAAGCGTCGGTCGGTGCGGGTCAGGCGGCGGATGAAGCCCTCGACCACCACCGGCTTCTCGATATGGCTGCGGGTCAAGAGCTCGTACCCCTCGGTGCGCGTGGACGCCTCGAGATGCACCACGAAGGTGCCGCCGAAGGGCGACTCAATCTCCAGGCCGAACGCCGCGTAGGCCGCGCGCAGCTCGCCGCGCCGCACGATGCAGGCCTCGCGCTCGCCGCGCCGCCGGCTGGCATTGATCAGGGTGCCGACCAGGATGACCATGTTGGTGGTGGTGGACTCGTTCGTGGTGTGCATGGACGTGCTCCTGTGATGATGAGACGAACGATAACAATATGCTTCCGGCCGCGGGCACCCTTGCCCGTCAGCGTGGAATTCGTGGGTCTTCCAGCCAACTCCGAGGCTTGCTGGGGGTTGCTGCGGTAGCAGTTGTTCCTACCCCGTCGCTCCGCGTCGTTCCTGGGGCCGCTGACGCAGCCTGGGAGGATGCCGGGGGCTTCCACCCGTCGGTGAATGTGCGCCAGCGCTCACTCCCGCTGCTGAACTCCAGCCACTCGTCGCGGGCCAGCCGCTCGTCGGTGGTGATCAGCCAAACTCCATAGGGCCACCTTTCTTTCCACCCGGCATGCCAGCGCTGGAGGCGCGTCTCGGACGGCACGATGATGAGCGGGGCAGGGAACATCGGGCCGAAGCGCTCGTAGAAGGTCGGGTCGTTCCGAACCGTGCGGTAGTTCACGGCCTTCTCATCGGTGATTTTGTATTCCTCGGTGTTTCGATCCATCTCCACGGCGTAGAACCGTATGTCCTCGGTCGGTCCAGGCGGCGCGCTTTTCCAGGGCACGGTCTTGCCTGATACCTCTCGGTCATAGCGCACGACGAGCATGGCGTCGGCAATGGGCTTCCGCCGCGCGTCGTCGAGGCGCTCCTCGTGCTCGACATAGATCGCGCTCAAAAACGGGCGTGTCCACTCTACGACGCGTGTGATGACCTCACCCGTCATTACGTCGTGCGCCAGCAGGCTCGGCCGCACGATGGCAGGCTTCTTCGGACTGCTAGGGTCGGCCTGAATGTCAGCAAACCCTCGGTTACCGATTTGCCAGACCCGCCCGATCCGGCGGGGTGGTATGCGCTTTGCCGGATTACGGTGGCCTCGGGCCTCACTGTAGTGGTAGTCGATCATTGCGATGAGCCCCAGTTTCTCCATTGGCGTGAGCACCCGTCTGGCAAAGTTGGCTGGGTCCATCCTGGGGGCAACTATTCGCCGTAACTGCCCACTCGTCAGCGGCGCGGCCCACGCAAGTGCGCGGAGCACCTCATTCCAGGTGAGATGACCTTGTGCGCCTGGAAAAACATCCTCACTCATACCGGCATCCTCAGCAGCAGCACCGCGATGCCCACGGCCACGGTCGCGGCGAGCGTCTCCCCGTAGCGGCTCACCGGGCGCGGCAGCACTCGGACGTCGCGCCGGCTGAACGGGTAGAGCAGCGGCACCCCGGCGGGCGTCACCACGTCGCCCAGGTTGTGGACGACGATGCCCCAGGCGAGCGCCGCCGGGACAATGGCCTCCGTGCGGAGTCCGCCGAGCCACAGCGCCCCTGCCAGCGCGGCCAGCGCCCCCGCCAGCACCAGGCTGTGTGTGAGCCGCCGGTGCCCGCCCGCTGCCCGCCGAATCGCCAGCACCAGCCCGTAGCCCGCGGCCCCGCCCCCGATGATGCCCACGGCGAGCAGGAGCACTGCCAGCCCGATCGGCAGGGCCAGGGCGAAGGCCAGCCACCCGGCGGCCCCGGCCCCGGCGAGCGAGGTGGCGATCCGCACCCGGCGGCCGATGAAGCTCCCCGGCTCGTCGATGTCGGGGAGCGTCGCCAGCAGCGCCGACGCCCCAATGAGCACCGCCTGCCCGACAACCGGCCCGCCCGGGAGCGCCGGCCCCAACCCCGCCA
>JBDLTZ010000049.1:0-17328 GCA_039805565.1 Chloroflexota bacterium
CTGGCGCTGCCGGCGGCAGAGGGCGGCGCCCACATCTGGCTGGAGAAGCCGTGCGCCGCGACGTCCGGCCAGCTGCTGCTGCTGGCCGCACAGATCGAGCGCCGCGGTCTGGCCTTCTCGACCGGCTACTCATGGCGCTTCCACCCGGTCTGCCAACTCATTCGCGAGACGGTCGAGGCCGGCCTGCTCGGCAGGCTATACGCGATCGAGGTGCGCTTCATCACTTCCAGCGTTGGGCGGCGCAACCCGAACCAGTGGAGCTTCCAGCGCGCGATAGCGGGCGGCGGTATCCTGAACTGGCTCGGCTGTCACTGGTTCGACCTGATGCGCTACCTGACCGGCGCCGAGGTGGCGCGGGTTGCGTCGATAGAGGCCAACGTCGGCGGCTATCCGATCGACGTCGAGGACGCGGCGGCAGTGGCACTGCGCTTCGATAACGGCATGGTCGGTTCGCTGCACACCGGATTCCTCACCCCTGGCGACAGCGAGCTGTGGGTGGGCCTGCGCGGCTCCGAGGGCTGGGTGCGCTGGGACCTGGACAGCAACGCCTGCACGATCAAGAGCACCCGCCCCGAATGGCTGACGGCGCCGGTGCGCACGTTCACACTGCCCACTGCCAGTCTGCCGGGCTACGGTGCTGAGGGGCTGGCGCTCCTCAGGGCCTTCGCCGCGGCCATTCGAGGTGAGCGCGAGAGCGGCTACACCATCGCGGACGCGATCGAGACGCTGCGAATTATCGAGGCCGCCCACGATGCGGCGGCGAGCGGCCGCACGGTTGCTCTACGTGAGGTGGAGACCGCTCCATGAATGAGCTGCATGTCGCGGGCCGCCAGTTCTGGTTCAACAGCCGCCACCTGATCGCCAGCGAGCGGCTGCTGCGGCTCTACCAGCGGCGCCCGGATAAGCATCCCGCCAACCCGGTGCTGGTGGCAGACCGGCCGTGGGAGGGCAACCTGCTGCAGCTGTTCACCGCGGTGGAGCGCGATCCGGCGAGCGGCCGCTGGCAGATGTGGTACGAGGGCCACCCCTCCGAGGTGCTGCTCTGCACCGCGTTCTCGGACGATGGGGTGCGATGGGAGAAGCCTGACCTCGGGGTCGAGCGCTGGCGCGATGACACGCACAACAACATCGTGCTGCAGACCGGCTACTGGGACGCCCACCAGGCTGCGGTGGTGCGGGCGCCGAACGAGCGTGACCCGGCGCGGCGCTACAAGCTCTACTACTGGGTTGGGCCGGAGTGGTACCGCGCCGACAACCCCGTGGTCGCGGCGGTCGGCGACAAGGTGCGCGACTACAAGCGCAATGGGTGGTACGTCGCTTTCTCAGAGGATGGTGTGCGCTGGCGGCCCCAGCTCGATGAGCCGGTGCTCGCCGGGCAGGTGAATCCCTCGGCGAAGGCCGACGAGGAAGAGATCGCGATCGGTGACTTCAATACGGTCATCTTCGACGAGCAGCGCGGCCGCTACCGCTCCTACCACAAGCTGGATAAACGCAGGCCCGGCTGGGATATGTCACGGCGCTGTATGGGATTGGCGGAGAGCGACGACGGGGTGCGCTTCGAGCCGTCGCGCTCGGTCATCGACCCGGACGATGCCGACGACGCCTGGGCGCGCGCCAACGGTGGCATCCGCGCCGAGTTCTACGGCCTGCACGCCTGGCCCCACGCCGGCTTTTACCTCGGCATGCTCTGGATGTTCGTGGTCACGAAGACCGGCGAGCCACCCTACGGCCGCGGCTGGGACGACGGTCCGATCGCGCCGCACCTGATCTTCAGCGCCGACGGCATCACCTGGGAGCGCCTCCCGGTGCGCGAGCCGTTCATCCCGCTCGGGCCGGCCGGCAGCTTCGAGGCCGGCATGGTCTTTAGCGGCGACAGGCCGGTGACCGTCGGCGATGCGGTCTTCTTTCACTACCACGGGTGCAGCTACACTCACGGGTTCACCGAGCCGATCAACAGCCCAAACATGTACACCGGAGTCGGCCTGGCGACCCTCCCGCGCGATCGCTATGTTGGCTGGCAGGCCGGCGCGACGGCGGGTGCGCTCGAGACCCACCCGCTGCGCTTCAGCGGCCGCGAGCTACGCCTGAACGTGGACGCTGCCCGCGGCCGGGTGCGGGCAGCGCTGCTCGAGCCGTCCGGGGCGCCGATCCCGGGGTTCAGCCTCGAGGACTGTGACCCGATCACCGACGACAGCCTCCACGCGGCGGTCACGTGGCGTGGTGTCGGACCAGTTGCGCTCGCCGGCAGGCCGGTGCGGCTCCACCTCGAGCTGCAGCTCAGCACGCTCTATACATGGGAGTTCCTGCAGTGATGACGACCATCCGCTCGATCGGCTCGCGGCTCGAGCCGCTGATTGACGACTGGCTGATCGATCACATGCATGGGGTGATCCTGCGGCTGCACAGCCCGGTGCTGCGCGAGGTGGTGCTCGCTTTCGACCGGCCGTGGGAGGGGCCGATCAGCTTCGCGCCGAACGTGCGCCGTGACGGCGAGTGCTTCCGCATGTGGTATCGTGCCGGAGGTGACGCTAACCAGCGGCTGGCCTACGCCGAGAGCGCCGACGGGATCAGCTGGGAGCGGCCAAGCCTCGGGCTGGTCGAGTTCCAGGGCTCGCGCGACAACAATATTCTGCTCGACGGTGCCCAGGCGCAGGGGGTGAGTGTCTTCATCGACGGTAACCCGGCCGCTGTGGCGGAGGCCCGCTTCAAGGCGATCGGCATCGGCCCCAAGATCGATGGCTGCGAGACCCTGCGCGCCTTCGCGTCGCCCGACGGGCTGCGCTGGCGCATGGTCGCCGACCCGCTGATGGTCGCGCCGGCCGACGACCGCCCCTGGTTTGACTCGCAGAACCTCGCGTTCTGGAATAGCCATACCGGGCGCTACGAGCTGTACGCGCGCGGCTGGGTGCCGCCCGGGGTGCGCTGGATCAGGCGCAGCGTCTCCAACGACTTCCGAAGCTGGTCGGAGCTCGAGTTCATCGACGCCGGCGATGCCCCGCTCGAGCATCTCTACGAGAACTCGACCACACCCTACTTTCGGGCCCCGCACATCCTGCTGGCATTCCCCAAACGCTTCGTTCCCGAGCGCACGCTGCGCCCTGACTGGGCCACCGGTCTTTCGGACGGCGTGTTCATGTCGAGCCGCGACGGGCTGCGCTGGGACCGGCGTTTCATGGAGGCGTTCGTGCGGCCGGGCCCGGACCCGGACAACTGGACCGAGCGCAACATGTATGTCGGCCCTGGCCTGGTGCAGACCGGTCCGACCGAACTATCGCTCTACGTCGTTGAGCACTACCGCCACCCGACGGCGCGCATCCGCCGCGCCACCCTGCGGGTGGACGGCTTCGTCTCCGCCAGCGCCGGGTACGGCGGTGGAGAGCTCCTGACCCACCCGATCAGCTTCGCCGGCGACCGGCTCGTGATCAACTACGCCACCTCGGCCGTGGGCAGCGTGCGCGTCGAGATCCAGGAGGCTGACGGGCGCCCTGTCGACGGCTTCAGGCTCGAGGAGAGCACCGAGATCTTCGGCGACGAGATCGGGCGCGTGGTTACATGGCAACGTGGCGCCGAAGTTGGCGCGCTGGCAGGGCGACCTGTTCGTCTACGCTTCGCGCTGAAAGACGCCGACTTGTATGCGCTCCAGTTTCAGAGCGCTAGCTAGTAGAGGAGAGCGCCTATGTGAGCAGATTGCACAACAGCCGTACGACACTCGTAAGCATCTCAGAAGGAGACTATGTCGGTGCGTAATCGCCAGATATCACTGATCACACTCCTGGCGCTCGTGGCCTCGATCGTCGCGGCCTGTGGCGGCGCCCCAGCTGCCACCGCCCCCTCGCCCGTCGTGCAGACCGTCGTCGTTGAGCAGACCGTCGTCGTCGAGCAGGTGGTCGAGCGGCCGGTCGTCGCGACACCGACGCCAGGGGCCGAGGCCGTCCCCGAGGAGGAGCTAGCCGCCGACCAGACCATTCGCTACGTGACACGCAACTTCAGCCGGCTCGACCCGGCCTCGGAGGGTGGATTCGGGCGCTTCATCATCTCGCACCTCTGGATGCCGCTGTTCCTGCGCGACAACAAGGGTGGCCTCCAGCCCTGGCTCGCCACCGGCTACGAAGTCAACGAGGACGGCACCGTCTACACGGTGAACATCGACCCGCGTGCGGTCTGGTCCGATGGAACGCCTGTGACTGCCCAGGAGGCCAAAGACTACTGGACCTACGGCCTGGACCCAGAGCGCTGCGAGGGATGCTACCTAGCGGCCTTCTCTGGCTTCGACATCATCAAGGGCGCCAAGGAGATCATTGAAGGCACTGGCGACGAGCTGACCGGCGTGGTCGTCAAGGACGACAAGACGATCGAGTTCCAGCTCACCGGGCCGGACCCGATCTTCATCAACCGGCTGGCACTGTTCGACACCGGCTTCGCCAAGATGGAAGATGTTGCGAAGGGGCCGGAGTACGCCGCCGACGGCACTGCGCGTGTCAACGGCCCGTTCATGGTCAAGAGCTGGAACCTGGAGACCAAGCAGTTCGAGATCGTCCAGAACCCGAACTGGTGGGGCGATAAGAAGCCGACGATCACACGCATCGTCGCTCTGGACGCGGCGGACGAGAACGTCTCGTTCGTGCAGTGGCAGAACAACGAGGTGGATGTCGCCCAGTGGCTGACGAACATCCGCGAGCCGCTGCGCGCCGAGACGCCTGAGCAGTTCTACCAGATCCCGTACGCGACCAATTTCTTCTTCCCGCTCTGGATCAGCATCGAGCCGATGGACGATATCAACGTGCGGCGGGCGCTGACATTTGCGGTAGACTGGAATCAGGCGATCGCCGCCGCCTGGGAAGGCTCGCGCAACGACCGCGTGATGACCGGCATCCTCACACCGGAGCTGAACTGCTACAAGCCGAACAACTGGCCGGACTTCGGCTTCGACCCGGCGAAGGCCAAGGAGGAGCTGGCGAAGTCCAAGTACGGCTCGGCTGAGAACCTGCCGAAGATCCGCATCACCACCAACAGCCAGTCGCCCAACTACATCCGCATGGCCGAGATCATGGCCGAGCAGTGGCGGACTAACCTGGGTATCACCGACGTCGAGATCAAGCCGGGCCCGCTGGATGCCTGGGGCCAGGAGCAGGACCAGGTGCAGGTGCGCCGGTCGAGCGCTGGCGCGCTCATCCCCGACCCGCTCAACTTTATCTCGGGGCACTACAACACCTATGCCGGTGGCTCCTCCGGCGAAGGCAGCGGACTGGTGGACGACGAGGTGGGCGCTCTGATCGCCGAGCTCGCGGTGATGAAGCGCGACGACCCGCAGTTCTGCGCTAAGGTGCAGGAGGCCGAGGCCAAGCTGCTCAGCAACTATTACATGCTGCCGATGATCTGGGACCGCTACGAGTACGCGGCCAAGCCGTGGGTCAAGAACTTCGGCGCAAACGTGGACAACAACTGGTACACCCTGCTGGACATGTACATCGTCAAGCACTAGATAAAACCACAGAAGTGGTTCGGGAAGGGAGTTTCAGGGAGGGCTTGGCTCTCCCTGGCCCTCCCTGAAACTCTCCCACCAAACCGATTGGATTGTGGGGAACACCCGTGGTTCGGAAAGGGAGGGGCGGGGAGGTCAAAGTCCTCCCTGAAACCCTCCCACTAGACCGATAGGTTCGAGTGGAACAAGTCAGGACCGACTGCGGCGGTGGGGGTCGGATACGCCGGGTTCCACCGCCGCTGGGCGGCGCTTCAGGTACTGGAGAAGACAGCCGCCACGCTGGGGAGCTACAGCGATGATCGGACGCTACCTGGGAGTTCGCCTGCTGCTTGCCATCCCAACCCTGCTGGCCGTGCTGCTGATCACCTTCGGGTTGACCTTCATCAGCCCGTTCGACCCGGTCAAGATCATGCTTTCGGCCAGCGAGATCACCGCGCTGGACACCGAGGCCAACATCCAGCGCATGCGCGAGGCGCTCGGCCTCCAGCGCCCGTTCCTCGTGCAGTTCGGCGACTACGTACAGAAGCTGCTGCGGGGCGACTGGGGCCGCTCGATTAACGGTCAGCGAGACATCTGGAATATGATCTCGGTGGCGCTCCCGGTGTCGTTTCAGATCGGCCTTGGGGCGGCACTCCTCACCGCGCTGGTCGGCATCCCGCTTGGCGCACTGGCGGCGCTGCGGCAGAACACGTGGCTGGACTACATGATCGTCAGCGGCACGCTGGTTCTGCGTACCATTCCGGTCTTCGTGCTTGCGCCGGTGCTGCTCGTCATCTTCGTGCTGGAGCTGAAGCTGATGAGTGTGCCGCGCGGCTGGAGCGGGCTGTTCAGCTCGAAGGCTATCCTACCGGTGTTGCTGCTGGCTTTCGGGCCGCTGGCAATCGTCGTGCGCCAGACCCGCCAGGCTATCATCGATGTGCTCGGCAACGACTATGTCCGCACCGCGCGCGCCAAAGGGCTAGGCGACTGGCTGATCATCTGGCGCCACGTCCTGCGGAACGCGCTGATCCCGATCGTGACGATCATGGGCTTCGTCACCGAGGGGCTGATCGTCGGCAGCATCTTCCTGGAAAACATCTTCGCTATCCCCGGTTTCGGTGCGATATCGGAAAACGCATTTCGGCAGTTCGACTACCCGGTGATCATGGGCGTGACGGTTGTCGGAGCGACACTGGTCATCATCACCAACACGATCATCGATGTGGTCTACCCGTTTCTCGACCCACGAGTGAAGCTGGAGTGAGCTCATGAGCCAGGCAAACCCGACTATTAATGTGTCCGCGGAGGCCGAGATCGGCCTCGGCCTCGCGGGCATGCGGCGGCAGCGCAGCCTGTGGGGCGATGCCCTCCGCAAGCTGGTGCGTAACCGCCTGGCGATCGTCGGGCTGGTGATCACCTCGCTGCTGCTGTTCGCCGCGCTCTTTGGTCCGTGGGTCGCACCCTACTCGTACACCGAGCAGCGCCTGCTCCGCACGGCTGAGATGCCGAGCGCGGAGCACTGGCTGGGGACCGACGAGCTGGGGCGCGATATGTTCAGCCGAATCCTGTGGGGCGCCCGCACCGCCGTGCTCGTGAGCGCCATCAGCACACTCATCAGCGTCGTCGTCGGCCTGCTGATGGGCATCGTCGCCGGCTACGGTGGCCGCTGGGCGGACGCGATCATCCTGCGGATCACCGACATCACTATGTCTATCCCGTCGATCCTGCTGGCGGCGCTGATCGCCGCCACCGTCAAGCAGCCGGTCGTGAACTGGGCCAAGGACATGTACCAGCTCACCGGCTTCCCGCTATTCGCCGACGTGACCTGGCTCGACCTGGTGATTGTCTTCGGCGGGCTGTCGCTGGTCTTCTGGCCGGTCTACGCGCGCTTGATCCGCGCCCAGATCCTGTCGCTCCGCGAGAAGGAGTTCATCGAGGCCGCCCGCACGCTCGGCGTCCCGCCCTGGCGCATCGCCACCCGCCACCTGCTGCCGAACGCGATCGGGCCGGTGATCGTCCAGATCACCTTCAGCCTCTCAGCAGGCATGGTGCTTGAGTCGTCGCTCAGTTACCTGGGCATCGGCGTGCAGCCGCCACAGGCCAGTTGGGGCAATATGATCAGCTCCAACATGGGCAGTTGGTCGTACCGTCCCTGGCTTGTGATTGTCCCCGCTGCAACGCTGGCGATCGCGACACTGGGGGTGAACTTTCTCGGCGACGGGCTAAACGACGCACTTAACCCGAAGTCATCCTCTAAGTAGCACTGCGAGAGGTTCTCGATGCCCCGCTACCCGCAGACGGTCCTGGTCTCGTGCGAAATCCCGTGGGACGAGCGCGAGCACCTGCTCGAGGACGCCTTCCGCGCCGAGGTGCGCCACACGCTTGCCTGTGGCTTCCGCCACCTGTACATCTTCGGCACCGCCGGCGAGGGGTACGCCGTCGATACGCCGCGCTTCCGCCGGATCGTCGAGATCTTCGCCGAGGAGACCGGTGCGTCCGAGGTGTCCCCGATGGTCGGGGTGATCGCCCTCTCAACCGCTACGGTCGTCGAGCGGGTGGCGATCGCCCACGCCGCCGGATTCCGCACCTTCCAGCTCTCGCTGCCCTCCTGGGGCGTGCTCAACGACGCCGAAGTGCTGGCCTTCTTCCGCGACGTGTGCGGTGCGTTCCCCGACTCGCGCTTCCTGCACTACAACTTGCCGCGGGCCAAGCGGCTGCTGGCCGGCGCCGACTACCGGCGCCTGGTGGAGGCGGTGCCGAACCTGGTGGCGACGAAGAACACCGGCGGTGGCCTGGCGCGCGCCGCCGACCTGATGACCGGCGCGCCCGAACTGCAGCACTTCTTCGGCGAGGAGAACTTCCCGCACGGCTGCATGTTTGGCCAGTGCTCGTTACTCTCGTCTGTCGGCGTGCTGGCGCCCCGGCGCGTCTGGGCCTACTTCGAGGCCGGCTGCTCGCGCGACGTGGCAGCGATGTTCACCCACCAGCACGAGTTCATGCGCTTCTTCCGTGAGGTGTTTGCGCCGGTATCCGGTGAGCGGATCGACGGCGCCTTCGATAAGGCGATCGTCCGCATGGCCGGGCTGGAGACGATGCCGCTGCGCCTGCTCTCGCCCTACCAAAGCATGACCGACGCCGAGTACCAGGCGTGCCACACCACGTTCCGCGAGCGCTTCGCATCATGGGTGGAGTCATGAGGATCATCGCGACCGGCACGCTGGCACGCGGCCGCGCAGGCACGCCGCGCGCCACCTTCACCTTCCCATGCCTGCTGGCGCTGCCGAATGGTGAGCTGCTTGCGACCTGCCGCACCGGCTCGACCAAGGACAGCGAGGATGAGACCGTCGAGCTGTACCGCTCGCCTGACGGTGGCCGCACCTGGGAGGGCCCATCGCGGCCCTTCGGCGAGCCACACGCCGGCCTGAAGCTGTGCTACCTCACCTCTGTCACACCCGATAGGCTCATCGCCGCCGCGATGTGGGTCGATCACACTGCTCACCCCGGCGCGCCGCTATTCAACCCGCAGACTGAAGGCTGCCTACCGATGGCCATCTTGCTCGCGGAGTCCGCCGACAGCGGCGTGAGCTGGACGCCCTGGCGGACCGTGCCGATGCCGGCCGACCTCGGACCACCGAGCCTGACGTCGCCGCTGGTGCCGCTCCCGGCTGGCGCGCTCGCCATGAGCGTCGAGAGCAACAAGGCCTACGATGACGCGTCACACTGGCGCCAGCGCGTTGTGCTCCTGCGCTCCGATGACGGCGGCCGCAGCTGGGGCGAACCGCTCGTCACCGGCGAAGACCCCTCCAGGCGGATCTTCAACTGGGACCAGCGCCTCGCCACAGCCTCCGACGGCCGGTTAGCGGCGTTCGTGTGGACCTACGACCGCCAGGCGCAGCGCTACCGCAACATCCACCGGCGCGTGAGCCATGACGGCGGCGCATCCTGGTCCGCCGCCGAGGACCTAGGCTTTGCCGACCAGGCCGGGCGGCCGGCAGTGCTCGGGGACGGTCGGGTGCTTCTGCCGTATGTCGACCGGTTCGCCAGCCGCGCGATCCGGATCCGCGTCGCGCCGGACGTTGCGGCGCCCTTCGACGCCGCGAGCGACATGGTGATCTACCAGCACGGCGCGGCGCCGACCGGCGCAAGCGATGACACCGGCGCGCTGCTGGCCGAAATGGGCGTCTGGAGCTTCGGCCTGCCGTACGCTGAGGTGCTGCCGGACGGGGAGGTGCTGGTCGCCTACTACGCGGGCGCCGGCGAGACGCTGGACATCTGCTGGGCTCGGCTGGAGGTGTGAGATGAAGATCACCGACGTGCGGACTGTGCTGCTCACCGGGCCGTGCACCGCCGACCCGTATCTGCTCGAGGCGCGCCGCCGGCGGAGTGTGGCGCTGATCGAGATTCACACCGACGGGCCGCACACGGGGATCGGCGAGAGCTACGCCGGCTACTTCTGTCCCGAGCTGGTGCCGACGGCGGTGGACTACTACCGGCCGATCCTCCTTGGCGTCGACCTGCTCAAGACCGACATCCATACGCTCTGGCGGCGCATGTACCTGTGCGAAAACTTCTGGGGCCGCGTCGGGTTTGGGCCTGCGGTGCTCTCGGGGATCGAGGCAGCACTGTGGGATCTCAAGGGCAAGCTGCTCGGCCTGCCGGTGTATGAGCTGCTCGGCGGCCGCTGCCACGAGCGCCTGCTGGCCTACGCCACCGGCGGCCCGAGCAACTGGCCGCCCGACAAGCTCAAGGCCAAGGTCGGCTTCTACCTGGACCTCGGCTTCCGCGCCTTCAAGGTGGGCGCCGGCTACTACGACTCGGCGGCCGGCGCCGCAGTCCCCGCCCCCTCCCTGAGCGCCGCCGTGGAAATGGAGGCCGGCAAGGCCCGGCTGCTGCGCGAGCATGTCGGCCCGGACGTCGGCATCCTCATGGACGGCCACATGGGCAACCCGCTCGGCGACGCCTGGGACCTCGCCACTGCGCGGGCGGTCCTGCGGGCGGTCGAGCCGTACGACCTGTTCTTCTTCGAGGAGCCGCTGCCCTACACCGACCCGTGGGGCTACGCCGAGCTGCGCCGCTCGACCAGCGTGCCGGTGGCCGGCGGCGAGTGCCTCACCACACTGGCAGAGTTCCGCCAGTACGCCGACCTCGACGCGCTGACGATTGCCCAGCCGGACGCCGCCTGGGTCGGTGGGCTGGGCGAGTTTGTCCGCGTTGCGCGCATGTTCGACGCGCGCGGCAAGAGGATCGCAACTCATTCGTGGGGCGCTGGGGTGGCACAGATGCAGAACATCCACGCTGGCTTCGCCTCGCCGAACACCACGATCCTTGAGATCCCGCCCGCCGCCGGCCCGCTACACACCGAGCTGTGGGGCGACTCGTTCATGATGCGCGACGGCTATGTGCTCCCCCCCCAGGCGCCGGGCCTCGGCGTGAATCTCACCGACGCGATCAAGGAGAAATACCCGTTCGTCCCTGGAAGCGGCGAGTTTAACAGCGTGCCCGGCAAGATCTTGGAGGACTGACCATGGGCCAGTACCGCGTCGGGGTGATCGGCTGCGGCCGGATTGCAAGCACTATGGAGGACGAGTCGGACGTCCACCCGGTGACGATCGCCGGTGCGTTCGATGCGCTGCCCGGCGCACAGATCGTCGCAGCCTGCAATCGCGGTGAAGCGGCGCTGCGCGCCTTCGGGCGGCGCTGGGGGGTGGAGGCGCTGTACCGTGACTACCGCGAGATGCTGGCGCGCGAGCAACTCGACATCGTCGTCGTCGCGACGCACCCGCCGCAGCACGCCGAGCTGGTGGTGGCAGCGGCCGAGGCCGGCGTGCGCGGCATCTTCTGCGAGAAGCCGCTCGCGCTCAGCCTGGCCGAGTGCGACGCAATGCTCACCGCCTGCGAGCGCCGTGGCGTCGCGCTGCTCGTCAACTGCACCCGCCGCTGGTCCGGGCAGTACCAGGCAGTGAAGGAGTTGATCGAACAGGGCGAGCTCGGGAGGCTGCTGCACATCGTCGCCCACTGCGAGGGGTGCAAGCCGGCACCGGAGTGGGTGGCCGAGACTGAGGGGCCGCTGTTGCACGACGCTGTCCACACCTTCGACATCCTGCGCTTCTTTGCCGGGGAGATCGCCTCGGTACAGGGCACGGCGACGCGGCGCGCGCGCACCGACCTGCGTGTTGAGGACACCAGTTACGCGCTAGTGCAGTTCGTCTCCGGCGTCGACGGCGTGGTGATCACCGACGAGCTGACTGAGTACGCGCGCTGGGACATCGAGCTGCAGTGTGAGCGCGGCGTGGTGCGGCTCGAGTGGCGCCCGGGGTTGTGGCGCTCGCAGCCGATGGCTTTCGAGGCCGGGCGCTGGTGGGAGCTGGCCCCAGATGAACTACCGGCGCCGGCCTGGGAGGAGCCGTCGATTCTTCGCGCCACCGCCGACCTGCTGAGCTGTGTTGAGCGGGGCGGCAGGCCGCGCTGCTCCGGCGAAGATGGCCGGGCCGCCGTCGAGGCGATCATGGCGATCTACGAGTCGCAGCGCCGCGGCGGCGCGCGCGTGGAGCTGCCCATCGGGGTCTCGGAGCCCCTGCTCGAGGTGCTGCGGCGCGAAGGGCGGCTCTAGCGATGGCGCGGCGGCCACTGGCTCGCCGGCTGGCGCGGCAGGGCGCCGAGCTCGCGCTGCGCCTCGTGGCGGTGTTCCTTACGGCCGGACTGTGCAGCTTCCTGACGATCTACCGGCCGGTGCTGCGGGCCATCTACGACGCTCTGGAGAGCTACGCGGCCTTTGTAGCCGGGGTTGGCACAGCCTGGCAGGATGTCGGGCCATTCGTGCTGGCAGACTACACCAGTAGTATGCTGGCGCTTGGTGCCGCGCTGGCGCTGGCGCTCGCGATCGGCCTCCCGGCCGGGCTGCTGGCCGGGACCAGGCGCGCGTCGCCTCTCGCCGCCATCATTCGCCTTGCCAGCTCGCTCGGCAGCATGATGCCTGCCTTCCTCCTGGCACTGGCGATCATGGTGTTCTTCGTGCTCTACGTGCTGCCGCTCACCGGCGTGCGCTTCATCCTGCTCTCCAGCCAGGAGCCAACGACCGACCCGCGCCGGCTGCTCCCAATCGCGCTGACGCTTGCGGCGCGGCCGCTGGCTTACTTCACAGCGGTCACTGAAGCAGCGACGCGCGACACGCTCGCGGCGGACTACATCCGAACGGCGCGGGCCAAAGGCTTGCCCGAGCTCCTCGTGCTCGCTCGCCACGTGCTGCCCCACGTTCTTGTCACGCTGGTGGGTGCTGTTCCCGCCGCGCTGCTCTTCTCGGTGAGCACTCTGCCGATCGTCGAGTTTGTCTTCAGCTGGCCGGGTGTGGGCCAGGAGCTGCTCTACCGGATCGTCGCGTCGCCGGAGGCCAGTCCCAGGACTGCCGCGCTCGTCGCCTTTCTGCTGGCGAGCATCGGGGGAACCTATGTGCTGGTGGCGCTCTTGGCTGAGACGGCCCGGCGCCTGCTCGACCCACGGGCGCACCTGGCGGAGCGATGAGACCGGCAATGATGAACGGTCCCATCATGCGGGTTCTGCGGTCGGCGGTCCGCTACCACGCGCTGCTGCTGGGGTTGGTGGTGCTGGCGCCGATCATGGCAGCGGCCCTCGCGCCCTGGCTTGTGGCGCCGGCAGATCCGGAGGCGCGCGGGCCTGCACTGACAATGATCGATGGAGTGCCGACCGCACCGCCCTATCCGCCCGGCGAAGAGTACTGGCTCGGAAGCGATCTGCGGGCGCGCGACCTGCTCAGCCGCCTCGTGTTCGGCGCCCGCACCACGCTCGGACTGGCGCTCGCCGCGGCGGCCATCCGGATCATGCTCGGTGCGGGGCTCGGGTGGGCCGCGGCGAGCTTCTCAGGCGCCGTGCGCAGCTGGGTGCTGGTGTCGGCCAGCGTCTCGGCTGCGCTCCCGGCCCTGCTGTTCGCCTTCCTTCTGATCACCACGATTGGGCCGCAGCGCGGGATGCCGGTGTTCCTGCTGGGGATCGGGCTGAGCGGCTGGGCGGCCTGGACCCAGCTAGTCTACACCGGCATCCAACAAATCCAGGCTGAACCCTATATGGAGGCGGCCCTGGCGGTCGGCGCGACGCGGCGTTCGCAGCTGCGCTACTACCTGCTGCCGAACCTGCTGCCGAGCCTGCTGCCGGTTGCGGCGCAGGAGGTCGCTGCGACGCTCGTGATCCTGGCCGAGCTTGGCTTCCTCGGCATCTACCTGGGCATCGACCGCCCGGTGCGCTTGAGCGACCTGCTCAGCGGCGAGCAGCCCCAGCTCCCGGCGCCTGAGTGGGGCGGCATGCTGGCCGGGACGCGCCTTGAGGTCTTCCGCTGGTACTGGCTGCCGCTCGCGCCCGCGGCCGCATTCCTGACTTCCATTCTCGGGCTGTACCTCCTTGCGGAAGGCTTGCGACAGTGGCTCACAGGGTCGCGGCGCGCTTGACAACCAGGCGTGTCAATGATATAATATGGTCCGATGGCCTGACCAGTATTATTCCCCTGATAGGCGAGGAGTCACCCATGCCGGTGGTCGGCGAGCTGTTCGATCTGAGCGGGCGTGTCGCCGTGGTCGCCGGCGGCGCCGGGTTGCTCGGCTTTCAGATGGCGTCGGCGCTGATGCAGGCTGGCGCGTCGGTCGTCATTGCATCGCGGGACCTGGAGCGCTGCAGGACGCGCGCCGCTGAGCTCAGCGCGGCAAGCGGGCGGCCGGTGCTGCCGCTCCTGCTGGACGCCGAGAGCTACGACTCAGTCTCGGCCCTGGCAGACTCGATCCTCGAGCAGTTCGGGCGCATCGACGTGCTCGTGAACTCGATCGCCGGCGGGCGCGCGTACTCGGCCGAGGAGTTCCCGCCCGAGGAGTGGGACCGCAGCATCCACGCCAACCTGAGCACCGTCTTCTACCTGTGCCAGGTCTTTGGGAAGCACATGCTGCGCCAGGGTAGGGGTAGCATCATCAACCTCGGCTCGATCTACGGCGCGGTAGCGCCGTACACTCACATCTATGAGAACACGGCCACTGGCCGCAACCCGGTTGCCTACGGCGTCGCCAAGGCGGGCGTCATCCAACTCACGCGTTACCTGGGCGCAACCTGGTCCGCGATGGGTGTGCGTGTCAACTGCATAAGCCCAGGCGGCTTCTGGGAGCCTGGCACGGCCGACCCGGACTTCGAGCGTAACTACCATCGCATGTCGCCCAACCGGCGCAGTGGGAATGCCTCAGATCTGGAAGGCGCCGTCGTGTTCCTCGCCTCTGACGCGTCCGCTCACGTTGTCGGCCAGAACATCCAGGTCGACGGCGGCTGGACACTGTGGTGATAGTTCATGCAGTATCGCCGTCTCGGGCGCACCGGCCTGCAGGTCTCTGAGATTGCACTCGGCACCGTCGAGCTGGGGTTGGATTACGGCATCCCCAGCGGCGACCATCTGCGTCCAAGCTACGCCGAGGCAGAAGCGCTCCTGCACCGCGCGCTGGATCTTGGCATCAATTACATCGACACGGCGCGGGCCTACGGCGAGAGCGAAGCGGTCATCGGCCGCGCGCTGTGCGGCCGGCGCCGCGCCTTTGTGCTTGCGAGCAAGGTCGTACTTCCGCCGGGTGTGGACGACGACCAGTTGCGCCAGTCGATTGTGGACTCTGTCTCAGCCAGCCTGAAAGCACTCCGCACCGACACGATCGACCTGCTCCAGGTCCACAGCGCCACTGCGGAGCAGATTCGGCGTGGCGCCGTGACCGCAGCGCTGGAGGACCTCCGCCGCGCCGGGCTGATACGCTATCTCGGCGCAACGACCTACGGCGAGGAGGCGGCACTGGCGGTGATCGAGGATGGGCGCTTCGACTGCCTGCAGGTCGCCTATAACCTGCTTGACCGGCGCCTGGAGCAGCACGTGCTGCCGCTGGCACAGCAGGCGGACATCGGCGTGGTAGTACGCTCGGTGCTACTGAAAGGCGTGCTGACCCACCGCGCGGGCGCTCTCCCTGACGCCCTGGAGGAGCTTCGGTCGGCTGCGGCCCGGCTCGATGCTATCGCCGCCGCCGAGGGCGTCTCGCTTCCCGCGCTCGCATATCGCTTCGTCCTGGACCACGCGGCGGTATCCGCCGCGCTCGTCGGTACAGCGCATATCGCCGAGCTAGAGCTGGCGTGTTCATATGCCGAGCTCCTCCCGGCTGCTCAGCGGCTCTTCGAGCGTGCGCGCGCCGTATCTGTCCACGATGTGCGCCTGCTTGACCCATCCGCATGGTCGATCTGACTGCTTCGTTGGCCGAAGCTTCGACGCCGACCGCCTGCTGCGGCCGACATAGAGCACGAGGTAGCTGTGATACAGCCAGGAATGTCCCTTGACGAGCTCGACACCCCATGCCTGCTGGTAGATCTCGATCGGATGGAGCGCAACATTCGTGGTTGGCAGGAGGCGGTGCGTGCGGGCGGCGCCGCACTGCGCCCACACGTCAAGACTCACAAGGTACCGCTGATCGCGAGCATGCAGCTCGAGGCCGGCGCGCAAGGCATCACCGTCGCTAAGATCAGCGAGGCTGAGGTCTTCGCAGCCAATGGCTGCGACGACATCTTTATCGCATACCCGGTCGTCGGACCGATCAAGTGGCGCCGCGCCGCCGAGCTGGCTCGCAACTGCACGTTGACCGTCGGCGTGGACAGCCTCGCCGGCGCGCGAGGGCTGAGCGCCGCCGCAGTTGCGGCTAACTCGACTATCCGGGTGCGCGTCGAGGTCGAGCAGGGCCTGGGCCGCTCAGGCACGAGCCCTGAGCGGCTGAGCGGCCTGTGCCACGAGCTGCTGGATCTGCCGGGGATCGAGCTAGAGGGGATCTTCGCCTACCGCAGCGTCTTCTTCCCAGGTGCGGCCAACCAGACGGCCGAGGAGGCCGGGCGTGGTGAGGGTGAAGTGATGGTAGCGCTGGCGGACGCGCTGCGGGCGGACGGCATTCCGATCCGGTCGGTCAGCATCGGCTCGACGCCAACCGCGCGGGCCGCGGCCGCGGTTCCGGGGGTTACCGAGGTCCGACCAGGGACCTACATCTTTGGCGACTACATGATGTCTGCACGCGGCATACTGGCCGAGGAAGAGATCGCCCTCTCCATCCTCTGCACCGTCACAAGCCGGCCGACGTCCGATACTGTGACGATCGATGCCGGCTCGAAGACTTTCGGCGGCGATATCTGGCCTCCCTCCGAGGGGTTGCGCGGCTACGGCCGGGCGGTGGGGCACGAGGCGTATCTGGAGCGCATGTCCGAAGAGCATGGGGTCGTCCGGGTTGGACCTGACGCAGAGCTGCAAATCGGCGATCGCCTCGCCTTCTACCCAATTCACGTCTGCACCGCGGTGAATCTCTCGGATGAGTTAATCGCCGTCAAGGACGGGCGCGTCATCGTCGTCTGGCCGGTTCTGGCGCGCGGCAAGCGCACCTGACGGCCGAACCCGGGCGTTCGTCCGTAATCGGCGCTCTCTCGCCAGCGCGCCAGCATATGGGCTCCCGGTAGAATCGGAACGAAAAGTGCCAGTAATCGAGAACGTGTAGCCGCTACGTGGTACTGGTATGGCCGCCCCACTCGCATTGACTTCCCAACACTCGGGAAACTCCTAAAGGCGCTGACCTGCACCAAGCTCGACGACCTGCTGGAGTATAACCCTGAAAAAAACGTGACGCCTGATCTAGAGTTGATTGCATAACCAACCTCAGATCAGGCGCCTTTGTCGTGGGATAGAGCTACCAGGCTTCAACCAATCGCTCTACACCCGTCAATACATCGACCCTGCTCTTCCTACTACGGTCTTCGGTCAAACAGGTTCGACAGGTAAATGCTGCGAACGTGATACCGCTCTCTTCCCGACGCTACCG
>JBDLTZ010000050.1:0-3602 GCA_039805565.1 Chloroflexota bacterium
AACGAGTACGGCGCGATTCTCGACTGGCCGCAAGGGTTCTTCGACGAAGCCGAGGAGGAGGCCACCCTCATTATGCAGGCTGCGATGGAGAAGAGACAGGCGCGCATGCCCCGCCGGCCCGACCGGGAGAAGCAGTAGTATGGATGTTCTCGTTGACCCAATCATTTTCACGCTTCCAGACGCCCACGAGCCAGCGGAAGTGATCGAAGTTTTTCTCGCGCAGCTAGCATTATGGAGTGCTGCAGAGCGAAAGCTCCCACGCCTGCACGACTTCATCGCCGCGGAGTGCTGCGTGAATGCGCTCATGCAAGTCGGGCGATTTCCGTACCCCCGTGAGCTTCGTCAGTTGTTGCGGGGCAGCGCCATCGAGACGTTCGACGCGCATACAGCCTTTGAGTCGTTCAGGCGCTTGCTCGAGAACATCCCATACTTCGAGGAGCGCGCCGCGCTGCATCATGTGCTGATTGATCCGAGGGACGTGCAGCTTGCGCCGGATCTGGCGGCTCGCCAACGCGCCGGTGAAATCGCTGGTGCGGTGAAAGAGGCACTTGGAATGGCGGCCTACGCCCGCGAAGTTGCGAAACCTCCAGCCATCGACTCGCTTGTCTTGGCGACACACCCAGTTCAAGACACACAGGTCGTACAAGTTGCTGCTTCTGCCGTCACAGATACAGCCACTCTTCCAGTGACAACAGATTTCCCCATAGTGACTCACCCAGATGAGTTGCAGGAGTTGATTGCTTTGTCCAGTATCTGGGAGAATACCCCTCTCGCGCTCGATAGCGCTGTTTGGATGCTGAAACGGCGTGGCGCCATCCCCCAGAGCACGACGCTCATCTCGTATCGGGTCGTGCCTGAGTTCAATGAAAGTATTCGCCGCGCCCATATCGAAACTCACCCCGACAAACTAGCGCAGATCTTCCAGCGGCTCGCGCTACTTCTGTCGGGTGGCATTCAGCGTCCGCCACGTGAGACAGATGACAGCCACAAGCTTCAGGGTATTCGGCAACGGAGCAGCGATTCACATGGCCGACAATGGGAACCGTGGCGCCTAAGGATACGTGCTAGTGATCCCCCGGTGCGATTACATTATTGGTGGCACGACGGTAAATGCATTGTGTCAAACATCATCGTCGACCACGACCGAGGCACCATCTACCCTGTGCGAGACTTTCCCTGGTGATCATCCCGGTCTAAGTTTCGGTCCGTGGATGAGTTGGGGGTCGCTCCATCTGATGGTACATGGAGTGCAATGAAGACGCATGGTCTTACCAAAGCCTTAAACCTATTTCCCCCACATACATACTCGCTCACTCTTGTGAGCGACCCAGACGGCGTGTTGGCCGACGAAGAGTTGCGCGCTCGACTCATCGACCGCGGCTTTCAGATCATCGGTGAGAACGACTCGGTTGCGCTCCGATATGCCATCCAACGGCTCCAGCCATTCAGCGGCGAGCGTCCGCTCATCGTCATCACCGATGGGCCGCTCAACACTCTCCCCTACGACCTCTGGCAGCAAGGCTACCACGTCATGCTGAGCCTCGCCGAGCTATTCCCAAGCCTCACGCCGAGGCTCGTAGGGCAACTCGACGTCACACAGCGGCGCCGCCTCGACAGCGCGCTCGCCGAAGACCCGCCCGACCACCACTACGGGACTGACGAAACCGCGGCCTATCTCCTCAAAGTCGTTTTCGCTCTTACTCCTGACCGGCGGCTCACGCCAGCGGCGCTCATCCAGTGGTTGGATGACTACCACAAGCGCGGTGAGGCGATCTCTGGCAAGCTCCGTGACTGGCTTCTCCAAAGACTGAGGAAGCTCCCTGCCTTTGCCAACTGGCCGCTCGCCGATCTGCTCGATGATTGCGCGGCACTCGCCGCATTCTGCGAGGAGCGCGGACTGGCGCTACCGGGCAACATCCGTGAGCACGGGGTCGCGCTGGATCGTACGACCGCGAGCAGCTTTCAGCAGCAGAGCGAGCGCGACCGCCGCGTCGACCTTGAGGTCGCACTGGCTGATGTAGAGAGCCGAATCTCCGAGCTGACGATAGACTGGACCGTCTGGCAGGCGATCGCCCGAAGCTGGGCACAGGCAACAGTGATCCGGTATAGCCCTGAGGGTGCACCTGAGGCAGAGCAGATCCGGCGCTACGAGACGATCCGCAGTCGCCTCGACGAGCGCTTTCTCACGTGGCTCCAGACAAGCTACGCACCGCTCGCCGGGCGTGGCCTTCCCACACCGCACCACCTCCACCATATTCCCCGCTGGCTTGCCCACCAGCGTGAGTCACAGCCAGGCATCCGACATGCCCTACTGGTGCTGGACGGCATGTCACTCGGCGACTGGACGCAGATTCGTGCTGTCTGGGAGAAGCGCCATCCCACCTGGGCGTATACCGAGAAACTGGTGCTTGCTCAGGTCCCGAGTGTTACTGCCATTTCACGGCAGGCACTCGTCAGCGGCCAGCCACCGCGTGGCTTTGCTGGTAGCCTGGCAGACAACCATCAGGAGCCGCGAGCGTGGGAGTCGTTCTGGCACCACCACGGGTTACCAGTCTCGCAAGTAATCCATCAGCTGCTCCCCGACCGGCTTGACGCCGAGTACCCGCCAGCGCTCAGTAGCCGCCGCACACAGACAATCTGCCTTGTCAGCTCGGTTATCGACAACATGGTCCATGGGGCAACGCAAGGCGCCACTGACCAGCAGGCAACGCTCCAGGTTTGGCTCCGGCCGGAGGAGGGGCGGATGCAACGATCGGCATGGCTCGAGGGTGTTATCCAACGCCTGTTCGACTTCGGCTATACTGTGGTCGTCACCAGCGACCACGGTCACACAGAGGCAGTCGGCGCGGGGCAGCCGCGCGAGGGCGTCCTAGTCATCTCCCGCAGCAAGCGGGCGCGCATCTACCAAAGCCTCGACGTTGCGCGCGAAGTGCAGGCCACGTACCCCGACACAATCCTGTGGCACGACGACGGGCTCCTGCCAGACGGTGTCTACGCGCTTATGCCGCGCGGCCGCCGGGCGTTCGTCACCACCGGCTCGCTGGTTGTCAGTCACGGAGGGCTCACCATCGACGAGATGGTCGTGCCTCTGGTCACGATTGCCAGGAGCTAGCGGCATGGAAAAAGGCATTGGGTTCCGAAGAAACATCCGCCTCGAATGGCTGGATGCGACCGCTGCTCTGCGTGGAGAGACTGACGACGTGCAGCAGATCCGCGAGCGGCTTGAGACGATTGTGGCGATCGAAAGCCGCGAGAACCGGCGTATGGCGATCGATATTCTTGTCAACATCTGGGTCAAGAGTGCTGATCGATACCCACGACTTCATCACGAAGCAGTTGCCGTATATCGCGAGACGAGTGCCCCGAGTGACCGGCTGTGGCTCCACTACGGTCTCACCATCCTGACATACCCATTCTTTCGCCTCGGTGGGGTTACGATTGGGCAGCTGAGCCGCTACAGTGAGACGGTGACACCGAAAGACATCAAGAAGCGCATGGTCGCTGAGATCGGTGAGCTCGGAGCGTTGGACAAAGCGGTCGAGAGGATCATCTTCTCATTGCGGGATTGGGGGTTACTCACGGAGACGACACAGCGCTACGCC
>JBDLTZ010000051.1:0-7749 GCA_039805565.1 Chloroflexota bacterium
CCGGCGCGCCGGACTCGCTCGACCGGATGGTGGCGATCAGCTACGGGAACCTGGCGGTGGACCAGCTGCTGCAGGGGCACAGCGGGCGCATGGTGGCGCTGCAGAGCGGGCAGTACACCACCGTCCCGGCCGACACCTGCACCCAGGGGCTCAAGCGCGTCGATGTCGAGGAGCTCTACGACATCGAGAGCTACCGCCCGCGCGTCAAGCACCCGCTCGGCAAGCCGATGTTCCTCTACTGATGCTATAATACGGGGTGGTATTCGGTACAAAACGTACGGGGTGTGGCCGGCACGTCGCGGCGCCGCTCCCCGTACAAGCCACAGGAAGAAGTGCATGGCCGTTCGCCGTATTCTGCGGATTGAGGACCCTGACGATCAGAAAGTGCTCAAGACCCGGACGCACCCCGTTAAGCTGCCGAACTCCGGTCTGCGGCAGCTTGTCGCCGACATGTTCGAGACCATGGACGCCGCCAACGGGGTGGGTCTGGCCGCGCCCCAGATCGGTCTCTCGTACCGCCTCGCCGTGATTGGCATCCCGCCGGCCGTCGAGGAGCGCGAGGACGGCACGGTCGTCGAGGTTGCCCCGGGCCAGGACTACGTGCTGATCAACCCGGAGATCGTCAAGGCCAGCGACCAGGAGGTGCTTGGCACCGAGGGGTGCCTCAGCCTGCCGGGCTGGTACGGCGAGGTCCCGCGTGCCTCGTGGGTCACCGTGGAGTATCACGATCTCGACGGTAAGCGCCAGCGAATCCGCCGCGCCACCGGCCTGCTCGCCCGCGCCCTCCAGCACGAGATCGACCACCTCGACGGCGTGTTGTTCACCGAGCGCATGCGCGACCTCTCCACGCTCAAGGACTACCGCAACGAGGTCGAGCCCGTCGAGGCCGAGGGGTAGCCGTCACGGCGCCACACATCTATGAGATGGAGCGATGAGGGACGAAGGACGAACGCCGCGAGGCTCGCCTTCGTCCCTCGTCTTTTACCGCCTCCTCTCTCTTGCTACCGCACAGCCGCATAAGGAGATTGAGCCCCATGTCCCAGAAGAAGCTTCGCGTCGGCGTGATCGGCGCCGGCGTCGGCGCGGCCCACGTCGAGGGGTACGCCGCCCTGCCGAACGCCGAGGTCCTCGCGATCGCCGGTCTCGACGACGAGCGCGTGCAGCGCCTCGCCGCCAAGCACGGCGTGCCGCAGACCTTCCGCGAGTACGGCGATATGCTCAAGGTGCCCGAGATCGACGCCGTGAGCGTCTGCGTGCCCAACGCGCTCCACGCCCCTGTGACGATCGAGGCGCTCGCCGCCGGCAAGCACGTGCTGGTGGAGAAGCCCCTCGCCCGCAGCGCCGCCGAGGGCCAGGAGATGCTCGCCGCCGCCGAGCGCTACGGCAAGGTGCTGATGGTCGCCTTCAACCACCGCCAGCGCAACGACGTCCAGTGGCTCAAGCAGTACGTCGAGAGCGGCGCGCTCGGCAGGATCTACTACGCTAAAGCCTACTGGATGCGCCGCCAGGGCATTCCGGGCATCGGCAGCTGGTTCGTCAACAAGGAGCAGGCTGGCGGCGGGCCGCTGATCGACCTCGGCGTCCACATCCTGGACATCGCCATGTTCCTCATGGGTGAGCCGAAGCCGCTGGCCGTCAGCGCCAACACCTACGCCGAGTTCGGCCCGCGCGGGCTGAAGGGCTGGGGCTGGAAGCGCACCGGTGAGAGCACGAAGTACGAGGTGGAAGATCTGGCGACGGCCTTTGTGCGCCTGGAGGGGGGCTCGACACTACTGCTTGAGGCCAGTTGGGCCACCCACAGCTCCGCCGGCGACGACTACGGCGTGGTGCTGTACGGCACCGAGGGCGGCGCCGAGCTGACGATCAAGAACTACGGCCACGACCACACCGTGCGCGTGTTCTCCGACTTGGCTGGCGTAGCGGTGGACAGCGCGCCCAACATCCCGCGCGGCGGCGGTCACATCCAGGTGATCGAGCGCTTCGTGGCCGCGGTGCTCGACGGCGCGCCGGCGATCCCGAGCGCCGCAGATGGCCTGCGGCGCGCGCAGGTGATCGACGCGTGCTACCGCTCCGCCCAGGAGCAGCGCGAGGTGCAGATCTAGCACCCACCCGACCGTGCGGCGCAGCTCCAGAGCACGCCCGGAGCTGCGCCCATCGCCCGCTTTGAGGAGTGACACGGGGCGTGGGGCGCAGCTATGGCGTCTGCGCCCCGAGCGCCTCCACATAGACGGCGTACAGCGACTGGCTGGCGGTCATGAACAGGCGGTTCTTCTTCACCCCGCCGAAGCAGAGGTTGGAGCAGGCCTCCGGCAGATGGATCTGACCGATCAGTGTGCCGTCCGGCGCGAAGCAGTGGACGCCGTCGAACCCCGGGCCGCCCCAGCCCGCGGCCGCCCACAGGTTCCCGTCGCGGTCGGTGCGGATGCCGTCCGAGCCGCCGGGGCTCATGGTCGCGAAGACGCGGCCGCCCGTCAGCCGCCCGCCCTCTACCTCGAAGACCCGGATGTGCTGCGGCGCACCCGTGTCGACGATGTAGAGCAGCCGCTCGTCGGGCGAGAAGCACAGCCCGTTGGGGCGGTCGAAGTCGTCCGCGACGACTGTCGCCGCTCCGGTGGCGGGGTCGAGCCGGTAGACCGAGCGGGGCAGCTCGAAGGGCGCCTTGTAGCCCTCATAGTTCATCAGGATGCCGTAGCCTGGGTCGGTAAACCAGATCGAGCCGTCGGAGTGCACCACGACGTCGTTCGGGGCATTCAGGCGTCGCCCCTCGTAGCTGTCCATGATCACGGTGATGCGGCCGTCGTGCTCGGTGCGGGTGACACGCCGTGCGCCGTGCTCGCACGAGACCAGCCGCCCCTGCCGGTCGCGCGTGTGGCCGTTGCTGTTGTTGGCCGGCGCGCGGAACACCGTCACCGCGCCCGTCTCCTCGCTCCAGCGCAGGATGCGGTCGTTGGGTATGTCTGAGAAAAGCAGGAAGCGACCGTCACCGAACCAGACCGGCCCCTCGGCCCAGCGCGCGCCGGTCCAGAGGCGCTCGACGGCGGCGGCCCCCAGGCGGTACGGTTCGAAGCGCGGGTCATGCGACTCGATCGCGGGGTCGGGGTAGGGTACGATCGTGCGATCCTGGCGCCACACCTCGGCGCCGTGGCTGCTCGGCTGCATGAGGTTTCCTCCTGAGTGCTGAGTGCTGCGTTACGAGTTGGATGCCTGCATCTGCCGATAGCGCGGGTCGCGCACCGCGAACGTCAGCACAGCCCAGGCCAGCACGCAGCAGATACCGGCCGTCACGAAGAGCACGTCGAAGCCAGCGCGGTCGGCGAGCCACCCGGCGAGCAGCGGCGCAAACATGGTGGCCGGCGCCACCACGGTACCGTGCAGGCCGATGTAGGTCACGCGGCTCTCCTCGCGGGCGAACTCCACCACCATGTTCAGCGTCGTGGTGAACATAATCCCATTCGTCACCCCGATCAGCGCGAACACCGCGTAGAAGGCCACCGGCACAGCGGAGAAGATCGCGATCGCCATCGCCACCCCGCTGCACACCATCCCGAACTGGAGCGCGCCCTTGTGCCCGCGGCGGTCGCCGATGATGCCGAGGATCGGCGTCGTGATCACCTGCGCGCCGAGCATCCAGGCGGTGAACTGCCCGGCCAGGCTCTCGGGGAGGCCACGCTCGGTGGCGGCGTAGAGGCTGACGAACCCGGCGCCCATCAGGCCGAAGGCAGTCAGGATGCGGGCGACGAGGAACGCGCTGAACTCCCGGTCGCCGCTGAGCAGCCCGGGCAGGTGGCGGATATACTCGCCGATCGTCGGCACCACGGTGGGCTTCTGGCGCCCGGTCTCCCGGATGGCGGCCAGCCCGGCGAAGGAGATCACCATACAGATCGCCGCAGCCGCGAAGCACAGGCTGTAGTTGATCGGGAAGGGGTAGTCAGCGAGCACGCGCTCGGCCGCCAGCCCGCCGAACACGCCCAGCAGACCGCCCACGGCGCCGCTGTAGCCGAAGAGCTTGCCGCGCATCCGCAGCGGCGTGACGTGCGCCACCAGGTCCATCCAGGCCGGCATGGTGATTCCGCCCGAGAGGCCGAAGACTGCCAGGCAGACCACGGCGAACACCAGCAGCATAGCTGGCTCCTGCAGGCCCCACAGCCAGGTCCCCACCGCCAGGAGCACCCAGGTCACGCGCTCGCCGAGCGTGGCCACCAGAATGTAAGGCTGCTTGCGCCCGAGCCGAGCGACGAAGGGTGCGACGAACAGCGGCGGCAGCAGGAAGCCGGTCTGTACCAGGGCCGGGACGAGCCCGATCAGCAGGGTCGAGCCGCCGAGGGCCCGGATGTACAGCGGCACGATCGTGGTCATCGAGGCAAACGCGAGGGCGAGCGAGAAGAATGCGGTATCGACAAAGTTTGCCGCGAAGTTGCGCTTCCAGTGCGGCAGGTCGGTGGTCGCCGGTCCGGTGGGCGAAGGTGATTCCGCGACGTCCTGGTACGCCATGCTCTCCTACAGTCCTTTCTGCTGCCGAGGGCGCTTCGTTGCGCTGCGTCGCCCGCCGCGTGAGGCGCGCGGCCGAAGTGGCTGCACGTCAACCGGCCTGGTCCAGACGACAGGCCTGCTATCATACCGCGTTTTGGGCGGGTGCTGGCGGTGGGCGGTATCGTCGCGGCCCGCTGAGAGTCTCGCCAATCGAGAAGGGCAGCGCGCTCAGCCCGAAGGCGGCGATCGTGTCGAGCGCGAACAGCCCCTGGCTGCTGGCGACGATGGCGTACCCCCGCAACTGCGCCCTGCGCGTTACCGCCAGCAGCGCGACGCGCGACCACTCGGGCCGCAGGTAGCGGGCCAGCAGCCGCCAGTAGCAGAGCCCGCACGAAAGCCTCCCGCTCGTGGCAGCGAAAAGCAGACGGCTACGGGCGCATTTCTGCCCGTAGCCGTCTCAACCTATCGGCGCCGCGAGAGAGATATCAGCGAATACAGAGAGCCGCGCAGAGGGGCAGGTCGTCGCAGAGCGTGCCCGCCCCGTGGCTCGTCGCCTGGCGCACTACTCAGCCTGTCGCTCGAAGTGGATCTCGTTGCCGCCGATGTGGACCGTCAGCGCGGACGGCGGGGCGCCCACATCCCCCTCGAAGACCAGCGTCACGTCGCCGCCGCGCACGCGGAACCGGCCGTCCTGCTGGAGGTCCAGCTGTAGCGCGCGCCCGCCGATATTCAGCCAGAGCGCGCCCGCGTCGAGCGTGATGGCCGTGCAGAACTGATCCCTGCAGTAGCGCCCGACGTACGGCTGCAGCTCCGCCGCGTCTACGTCGGAGCGCAGGGCGGGCGCGGGCGGCATAGGCTGCTCGGCCGGGTCAGGGAGCTCCAGCGCCCAGATGTTGCGGAAGCGCACCGGGTTGCCGTGATCCTGCAGCTGGAGCGGCAGCTTGTCGGCGTGCGGGGCGTAGGGCATTGGGGCCATCCAGCCGGTCGGGCCGCGCAGCTCGACGTTGTTCTGGACGCACACGCCGTTGTGGAAGATCGTCAGCCGCGCGGGTGACACGAGCGCACCGGCGGTGTCGAAGCGCGGGCGTCGGAACACAATGTCGTACGACTGCCACTCGCCCGGCTGGCGCATGGCGTTGAAGATCGGCGGGTGCTGCCCGTACACCGAGGCAGCGTACCCGTCGGCGTAGGTCGGGTTGTCGTACGAGTCCAGCACCTGGATCTCGTAGGTGCCCATCATGAACACGCCGCTGTTGCCGCGCCCCTGGCTCGAGCCGGTGACCAGCACGGGTGCAGTCCACTCGATGTGCAGCTGCACGTCCCCGAACTGCCGGGCAGTCTGGATATCGCCCGTGCGCGGCGCCACCTCGAGGTATCCGTCACGCACGTTCCAGGGCGCCGGGTTCCCCTTGAGGTCGGTCCACCCCTCCAGGGTGCTGCCGTCGAAGAGGACGATCGCCCCAGCGGGCGGCTGCGCTGGGGAGGCGGCCGGCTCTATTGAGGCCGGGCGCGGCCGGCTCATGTCGTGGGAGGGCCATTGGTTCTGCATGGTTGTCTCGCTATCCGTCAGGGACCTGGCTCTACCAAGGTCCGCGCCGGCGCGGCAGCCGGCGCGGGCCTATTCTAGCTCAAAAGTGACGCGCCGTGCACAGGTAGTCTGCGGCGCGAGGCGGCCCGTCTACCCGATGGTCACCGGCGCGTGCAGCCGCAGGTCGCGTGATGAGGCGCCCACGAAGACCGTGGCCTCGCCATGCGCTGCCGTCCACCCACCGGAGGTCGTGTCCCAGGTGGAGAGCGGGCGCCCTGGGGCCTGCGGGTCGACGATCACCGCCACCACCCGCCGCTCGCCGGGCTCCAGGCGGACGCGCGCCCACCCGGCCAGGCGGCGCGGCGGCTCCCCCGCGGCGTATGGCAGCCCGAGGTAGACCTGCGCGATCTCGATCCCGGCGCGGTCGCCGGTGTTCTCGACAGCAAACTGCACCGCCAGCGGCTGCGCGCCGTCGCACGCGCGCGGCGTCACGCTGAGATCGCTGTAGGCGAAGGTGGTGTAGGAGAGCCCGTACCCGAATGGGTACTGCGGCGCGATGCCGAGCGCGTCGTAGCCGCGGTAGCCGACCAGCACCCCCTCGGTGTAGTGCACGGCGCCGCCCACGCCCGGGTACTGCTCGGGGGTGCTGAGCGGGGTCTGGTCGTCGGCGCGCGGGAAGGTCAGCGGCAGTTTCCCCGAGGGCGTCACGTCGCCGATCAGCACGCGTGCCACGGCGTCGCCCTGCTCCTGCCCGGCGTACCACGCCTCCAGCACCGCCGGGACGCCCTGCTCCCAGCTCGCGGTCTCCACCGGCGTCGCGCTCATCAGCACCACCACCGTGCGAGGGTTCGCGGCCTTCACCGCGCGGATGAGCTCGTCCTGCCCGCCGGGGAGGCGCAGGTGGGGGCGGTCCATGGCCTCGCTCTCGAATGTCCGCGCCACGACCACGGCCACGTCCGCCTGCCGCGCCAGCTCGACGGCCTCGGCGACCATAGGGGTGACGACGTCGGCCGGGGGCTGCCAGCCGAAGCGCAGCATGGCCTCTTTGAAGAACGACTGCTCGGGTGCGTCGGCGGCGTACTCGACCGCGACGGCGTAGCGTTCTCCGGCAGTGAGCCGCACGGCGGTGGTGGACACCTGGATGGCGCTGGCGGCCGTGCCGATGGGAGAGCCGAAGGCGGGCGTCGCCGCTTCCGGCGCCACAGGGGCGCTTGGGGTATTGGCGAGCTGCACCTGGCCGTCGAGCAGCAGCCGCGCGCTGCCGAGGCTCGTCAGCGACAGCAGGTACTCCCCCGTCAGCGGCGCGCGCAGGCTGCCCGTCCAGCGGGCCGACAGGCGCGGGGGTAGCTCAGGCGGCAGCGGCGGCAGCTTTGGCGAGGAGGCCCTGAGGCCCGCGTCGATGTCGAAGAAGCCGCGGTTGAGCTCCGCCTGGCGCTCCGTGCGCACGACGACAGGCTCGCCCGCGAAGCTCAGGTTGGACCAGTACTCGGCGCGCAGCCCGTGCTCGCCCTCCGCGCCGCCCGCCGGGGAGAGCACGCCCGATGGGACGGCCGGCATGCTGGGCAGCAGCGCGCCCGAGCCGAAGGGGTCCACGCCGGGCGCGTACTCCACGCGGACGCCGTCGCCCAGGCGGGCGCGCAGCCCATCCACGACGCTCACGGCCGAGGAGGGCGGCACAAGACCGCTCCCGCCGCCTGCAGCGGAGATGTTGTCGGCATCCGGGCCGATCACGGCGATCCGGCGCAGGTCGC
>JBDLTZ010000052.1:0-12207 GCA_039805565.1 Chloroflexota bacterium
CCCCCTCGTATGCCCCGGAACACCAGCTATGACCCAACCATCCCCCATCGACCTCCCGCCGACCCCGAAGCCGACCACCGTCCAGCTCCTCGAGAGCCTGCTCTTCGTGGCCCCTGAGCCGATTGCAGTGGCAGACCTGGCGCGTGCCCTGGAGATCCCCCCCGACGCCGTCGAAGTCGCGCTGGAGGAGCTCGCGCGCCTCTGCGCCGGGCGCGGGGTACGAGTCCAGCGCCACGGCGAGCGTGCCCAGCTCGTATCCGCCCCTGAGGCCGCCGCCGCCATCGAGCGCCTCCTCGGCGTGCAGGGCCCGCCACGCGTCTCCGCCGCCGCCCTCGAGGCGCTAGCGATCATCGCCTACCGGCAACCCGTCACCCGCGCGCAGGTCGAGGCCGTGCGCGGCGTGGACAGCGGCGGCGTGATCCGCGCACTGCTCGGGCGCGAGCTGATCTACGAGGCAGGGCGGCTCGAGAGTATCGGGCGGCCGATCCTCTACGCCACCACCCCCGAGTTCCTGCGGCAGTTCGGCCTCGCCAGCCTCGCGGAGCTCCCGCCTCTCGATTTCTTCGCCCCTCCGGCGCCCGCTGCAGGCACGGCCGACGACCGTGGATAACTCTCCCGGAACTATCCACAATCCACACAAGTTTTCCACAAGAGTGTGGAGAACATTTGACAGCCGCCGCATGACTTTTACTGCTCTCTGTGACGCCACATGTCTCTATGACTCCTCGCGGCGTCCCAGAAGTTATCCACATGTCATGGCCCCGCGAGTCGACATATACAGAGGATTCATGCCGTGATCCCACAAGGTTGGCTACTATACGACCGCCAAGGTATATAAGGAACCGTTATAGAGATCTACACTCCTTCAGCTTGAAAACCGAGAGCGCATGGAGTATCATCCCCATCACACGCAAGCACGCGTCCCCATTCCCTCTGGTTCCAGAGTTGCTGCCAGAGCCAATGTTGACTGGTGCGCGCCGCTGACCGCACGCACTAGCTGGTACGAGTCTGCCTGAAATGGAGGCCCTGTGTGAACCTCGCCAAGATATGGAACGCAGCACTGGGCTCGCTTCAAGTCCAGACGTCACGCCAGGAGTTTAACACCTGGCTTCGGCGAGCATCACTTCTCTCGGTGGATAACGGCGTGGCCACAATCGGCACGCCAAGCACCTTCTATAAAGAGGGGCTCGAGAGCCGCTACAGCGCCCCGCTGCGCGAGCTGCTCAGCGGCCTGGTCGGATTCCCTGTGGCCCTCCGCATCGTGATCGCCCAGCCCACCGGGCGCAACGAGCCCGGCTTCTTCAACCGCGACGAGCCGGAGTACTCGGAGCTGGGGGACTACGAGCGCCCGTACAGCTACGGGGCGGGCAACAGCTACGGTACCGGCCACAGCAATGGCACCGGCCACAGCAATGGCACCAGCAACGGGGCCGCGCCGCGCCCGCAGATCCCCGGGCCGGGCAACGGGCACGCCGGCACCTACGACCGCCTGCCGATGCAGCAGCTCGAGTTCAGCAACGGCATGCGCACCGGCATGCTCAACGCCCGCTACACCTTCGATCGGTTCATCGTCGGGCCGAGCAACCGCCTAGCGAACGCCGCTTGCATGGCGGTGGCTGAGCACCCGGCCGCAGCCTACAACCCGCTGTTCCTCTACGGCGGCGTGGGGCTCGGCAAGACGCACCTGCTCCATGCGGTCGGCAACTACGCGCTCGACCGCGACCCCGAGATCAACGTCCTGTACGTCTCCTCGGAGAAATTCACTAACGATCTGATCAACGCCATCCGCCGCCAGCAGACCGAGGAGTTCCGCGTCCGCTACCGGAACATCGACATCCTGCTGATCGACGACATCCAGTTCATCGCCGGCAAGGAGAGCACCCAGGAGGAGTTCTTCCACACCTTCAACACGCTGCACTCCTCCGGCAAGCAGATCATCATCTCGTCCGATAAGCCGCCCAAGGCCATCCTCACACTCGAGGAGCGGCTGCGATCACGCTTCGAGTGGGGCCTGATCGTCGACGTGCAGCTGCCGGACCTCGAGACGCGCACGGCCATCCTGCGCACCAAGGCCGAGCAGATGCTCACCAACATCCCGGCCGAGGTGATCGACTTCCTGGCCCACCGCATCCAGAGCAACATCCGCGAGCTCGAGGGCTGCCTCAACCGCGTCGTGGCCTACGCCCAGATGATCGGTGCGCCGGTCTCGATCGAGGTCGCCACCGCCGCCCTCTCCGAACTGCTCGACACCAGCCGCCGCAAGCGCATCTCCACCGACATGATCCTGCGCGAGGTGGCCGAGTTCTACGGCGTGGACCTGCGCGCCATGCAGGGCCGCGGCCGCAGCCGCAACATTGTGATCCCGCGCCAGGTAGCCATGTACCTCCTGCGCGAGGAGACCGAGTCGAGCCTGGTCGACATCGGCCAGCTCCTTGGCGGCCGCGACCACACCACGGTTATGTACGGCTGCGACAAAATCACCGAGGAGCTCAACACCGACGCCCGCCTCCGCCAGGAGGTCAACACCATCCGCGAGAAGCTGCTCCAGGGGAATAACTCGTAGTGCTGAGTGCTGAGTGCTGAGTGCTGAGTGAACGCGACTCAGTACTCAGCACTCAGTACTCAGCACTGTTTGTGGCTGCCCCGACCGCAGCCTCCCTCGTGCGGGCCGACGTAGGGGCCACGCGTCTCCGCACGCTGGCCCGCACCCCGTCTCTCTTCCGAACGCTTGACAATCATCAATGCTGCCGCTATGCTGTTGCATCCTCGTTCAAGGCACGTTAGAGGGCGCACTACGATGCAACAAGATACCTGGACCCCGCCGATGGGACCCATGACTGGTCCCGATGAGGAGCTCACGTTCACCACTGCGGGGGAGAGCAGCAGCTCCCTGGTGAGCTGGTTCGCGCGTGGCCTGGTTGCCGCCCTGGACCGGCACGGGCACGCGTTCCAGCCCCCGGTCGCCTCTGACGCCGCGCCAGACCAGCTCCCACCCGTGCGCCTGGTCCTTAACCTCTGCGATATTGACAAGCCCCGCCCGATTCATCGCCGCGGCCAGGGCACCTTCGTCGCCACAATCGTCGAGGGCGAGGACAACCAGCGCGACATCATGAAGGCTGCCTACCCGCTGATCGTCCGCTCGCTGGCGAACATGGTGGTCTACAACACCCGCGTCGACGGGGTGCTCGAGGCCCACTTCATCACGATCGAGCAGGGCCACTACACCGTCCGCCTCACCGGCGACGAGCAGGCCTTCTTCGACCAGATCTACGGCCGCATCCAGCCGCTGGCGTGCAGCCACCTGGTGATCAACAACGACTTCGTGCCCGACCTCCCGGCCGCGCTCTGGCAGGGCGATGAGATCACACGCCAGATCGGCTGGGCCGGCAAGAAGCTCGACACGATGGGCCTCCTGCCGGCGGCCATCCCGATCCACGAGTACCTCTCTGAGCGCGAGCTGCGCCACGTCAAGCGGCTCTATGGCATCGGCGGCCTCAGCTACGGCAACCTCAGCGCCCGCTCGGCCCATAGCCCGGACCACTTCTGGATGTCGGCCTCGGGTGTGGACAAGAGCAAGCTCGAGATTGTCGGCCGCGACATCCTCCTCGTCACCGACTACGTGCCCGAGCAGCTCATGATCCGCCTCAGCGTCCCGACCGGCGTCGAGCCGCGCCGCGTGTCGGTGGACGCGATCGAGCACCTCATGATCTACCGCGAGCACCCCGGCGTCGGCGCGATCGTGCACATCCACGCGTGGTGGCGCGACCCGATTCCCTCCACCGAGGTCAACTACCCCTGCGGGACGTACGAGCTGGCCCGTGAGGTGGCGGAGCTGGTGCGCCACGAGCCAGACCCCTCGCGCGCGGTGGTGGGGCTCAAGAACCACGGCCTGACGATCACAGGTCACTCGATCGAGGAGATCTTCCAGCGCATCGAGGGGATGATCGTGCCACAGGTGCCGATGTCGTAGCAGCACAACGCGTCAAACGCAAAAAGAAGGCCGCCGGCTCGAGCCGGTGGCCTTCTTTTTGCACGTTGCACACTACATAGAATGGAGGTAGGCCATGCTTGAGCAGAGGCTCGCGGTCGTCACAGGGGCAACGGGCGGCCTGGGTCCGGCGGTGGTGGCAGCGCTGCTGGGGGAGGGGGCGGCAGTCTTCGCGCCGCACCGACGAGAGGGGGACATCGAGGCGCTGCACACGCGGCTCGGCCTCCCGCCCAATGCCCGGCTCTCCGGCGCGCTGGTGGACCTGACCGACGAGAAGGGGGTGGCGCGCGCCTACCGGGAGGCGGCTGAGGCCCACGGGGGCATCGACGCGCTGATCAACATCGCCGGCGGCTTCGACGGCGGCTCGCCCGTCCACGAGACCCCCTGGTCGCTGTGGCAGCAGCAGCTCGACCTCAATCTGAAGACGACGGTGATCTCTTGCGCCGCGGCGGCGCCCCACATGCGCGGTCGTGGCGCGGCGATCGTCAACGTCGGCTCGCGCACTGCCACCCAGCCCGCCAAGAACCTCGCCGCCTACGCCGCCTCCAAGCGCGCGGTGGCCCAGCTCACCGAGGCCCTGGCCGCCGAGCTGCGCGACGCGGACATCACCGCCAACCTGGTGCTGCCGAGCACGATCGACACCCCGGCCAACCGCGAGTCCTCGCCCAAGGCCGACCACGCGCGCTGGCCGAAGCCCGAGGAGATCGCCCGCGTCATCCTCTTCCTCGTCGGCCCCGACGCGCGCATCATCTCCGGCGCCGCGATCCCGGTGTATGGGAGAGCATGACCAGCGCTGAGTCTTAAGTTTCGAGTCCTGAGTCGTGAGTCACACACTGAGCGCGCCGCACTCAACGCGCAAACATTGCGGCGAGGCCCGCAATGTGCGAGCCTCGCCGCGAAGGCACCGCTCAAGAATCAAGACTCAGCGCTCACGCCTCACTTCAGCCGCGCGGCAGCCGTGGTGATTGCGAGCACCGCCCACAGGACCACCAGCAGCGTCAGCAGCGAGAAGAGCGACATCAGCAGCAACGGCGCAGCCCCCAAGGCCAGCCCAGCGCCCACGGCGACCTGCATCGGGCGGCCGCGCTTGCCGCGCGCCAGGCGCTCCACCGCCCGCACGGCCAGCTCGCCGGTGAACGGCCCAGCGAAGAAGGTCAGGATCAAGCCGATCAGCGGCAGCCGGGTGACGAACAGCACCGCCACGCTCATCAGCAGCCCCACCACCAGCCCGGCCAGCACACCCACAACGATGTGCCCGGTGCTGACCTGGTAGTTCGCCGGGCGGCGCGCCTTGCGGCACTCGGGGCACAGCTGCCCCACGTTGGTGATCTGGGCGCACGCGCCACAGATCGGACGCTCGCACTGCACGCAGCGCAGTCCGGTCTCGCGGTCAGGGTGGCGGTAGCAGTGCAGCGTCTCGGCCACCGCCAGCTGCGCCGGCTCGGGCGCCGAGAGCAGCGGCGAGGCGTCCCCATTGGCGGCGCGCTCCTCGCGGCGGCGCGACGGGGCGAGCTGCATCCCCTCGGACTGGAGCCGCTCGACATAGGCCAGGCTGGCGCGCGCCTCCTCGTTGCCAGGGTCAAGCCCCAGCGCCCGCTGGAGGTGCTGCCGCTTCTCGGCCAGGATCGGCACGACGCCGCTCAGCCCCAGCCACGCCTCCACGCTCGAGGGGTCAAGCTCGGACGCGCGCCGGAAGCTGTTACGCGCCACGAAGGTATCCCCGGCAAGCGCCGCTGCCCGCCCTTCCTGGATCAACTGCTGGACCTCGGCCGCTGTCGACTCAGCCATCACGCCCTCAATATTGCTCATCACCGTGCTCTCAATCTATTATATTCCAGCAATCCTATCCAGTGGGAGAGAGCTTTCTCTCGGGGGCTGCGCCCCCGGTCCCCCGCTGCTGCCTGCGCTGTCCAATGACTTCGGGGGCTGCGCCCCCGCTCCCCACTGCTGCCTGCGCCCACCCAATCCAGGTTCTGCTGCATGTACGCGCCCTATGTGCCGCAGGTGCGCCGATGGGATGAGAGGATGCTTAGCGTTCGTGCGCGACACCGCCGAGAAGAGGCGCTACAATAACGCCCTGTATCTGTCTTCGCGTACTCATCAGAGGGAGGAGCCGATGGCCGACACACCGACGTGCCGCGTCGTCCGGAGCGACGGCACCTACGCCGGGAAGCAGGGGCTCACGTACTTCGCGGGGATCTCCGCCGAGAGCGTGGGCGCGGCAGGGATCTGCATGCACATGCTGCGCCTGCCGCCGGGAGCCAGGGCCAATCCGCACCTCCACGAGCGCCACGAGACCGCGATCTACGTGCTGAGCGGCGAGGCCGGCATGTGGTACGGCGACCGCCTCGAGCAGCACCTGGTGGTGCGGGCGGGCGAGTACCTCTACATCCCCGCCGGCGTGCCGCACCAGCCGTACAACGATACGGCCCAGGAGTGCGTGGCCGTCCTCGCGCGCACCGACCCCAACGAGCAGGAGAGCGTGGTGCTTCTCCCTGACCTCGACAAGCTGCGCTGCTGAGAAAGGAAGCACATCGATGAGCGACGTACCCGAGGAGCTGTTCCACCTGGCCGGCGAACGCCGCACAGGCCAGCCGTACACCGTCGCCTGCCCCTACGACGGCGCCCCGGTGGCAACGGTCCACCGCGCCGGACCCGAGGACCTCGAGCAGGCCATCCAGGCCGCCGTGCGCGCCTTCGAGGTCACGCGACGCACACCGCTGCACGCGCGCGCCGCGGCCCTGCGGAGGGTCAGCGCGACCCTCGCTGCCCGCTCTGAGGAGCTGGCGCGCACCATCGCGCTCGAGGCCGGCAAGCCGATCAAGCAGGCGCGGGCCGAGGTCGCGCGCAGCGTCAGCACCTTCGCCGCCGCCGCGGATGAGGCCACCCACCCCCACGACGAGGCGCTGCGGCTGGACGCCACGCCAGGCGGTGAGGGGCGCCAGGCGATCGTGCGGCGCTTCGCGATCGGCCCGGTGGCCGCGATCTCGCCCTTCAACTTTCCGCTGAACCTCGTGGCCCACAAGCTAGCCCCGGCGATCGCCGCCGGCTGCCCGGTGGTGCTCAAGCCCGCCTCGCAGACGCCGCTCTCGGCGCTGAAGCTGGCCGCGATCATCGCCGAGTCCGGCTGGCCGCCCGAGGCCCTCAGCGTACTGCCGCTCAGCAGCCGCGACGCCGGGCCGCTGGTGGAGGACGAGCGCTTCGGGCTGCTGACCTTCACCGGCTCACCCGCCGTAGGCTGGGACATGAAGCGCCGCGCGGGGCGCAAGCGCGTGACGCTGGAGCTCGGCGGCAACGCCGGCTGCATCGTCCACGAGGACGCCGACCTGGCCTTCGCGGCCGAGCGCTGCGTGATGGGCGCCTTCTCCTACGCCGGCCAGAGCTGCATTAGCCTCCAGCGCCTCTTCGTCCACCGCGCGGTGTACGACCGCTTCATGGGGCTGTTCGTGCCGAAGGTACGCGCGCTGAAGGTCGGCCACCCGCTGGACGAGGCCACCGACCTCGGCTCGCTGATCAGCCCCGGCGACGGGGAGCGCGTGGGCGCGTGGCTGGAGGAGGCTCGCACCGCGGGCGCCGAGTGTACGGTGGGGGGCGGCGTGCGCGGCGGCGTGGTCGAACCAACCGTGGTGGTGCGGGCGGGGCCGGAGCTGCGCGTCAACAGCCAGGAGATCTTCGCGCCGGTGGTCACGGTCCAGCCCTACGACGACTTCGGACAGGCGCTGGTGGCGGTGAACGACAGCGACTTCGGCCTCCAGGCGGGGGTGTTCACACGCGATGTGGGACGCATCTACCAGGCTTTCGAGGCGCTCGAGGTGGGCGGGGTGATCGCCAACGATGTGCCGACCTGGCGCATCGACCCGATGCCATATGGCGGCGTCAAGCAGTCGGGCTTCGGCCGCGAGGGGCTGCGCTACGCGATCGAGGAGATGACCGAGCCGAAACTGCTCGTCATCAACTTGGGGTAGTGCTGAGTGCTGAGTACTGAGTGCTGAGAGGACTGCATCGATACTCAGCACTCACGCCTCAAGACTCACGCCTCAAGACTCAACGCTCGCTACTGGCGCACCCACGCCCGCCACTCGTCGGCCAGCACGTCGAGTGGTTTGCCCAGCACGCCTTCGTAGTCGGCCGAGCCTGGCTCGCGGCTGGAGCTGCTCCGGTAGAGCGCATCGATCTTCTCCAGGCCATAGTTCGACACCAGGAAATCGAAGAACGAGGCCCACAGCTCGTAGGCGTTGTCCGAGCCGTAGCGCGTGATGCCGAGCAGCCGCAGCGGGACGCCGGCGGCCTCGATCTGCCGCGCCCGGCCGCGCCAGTGGGGGGCGCCATAGCGCGCCAGCCACAGGTCGCCGGTGATCCAGGTGGCCATGCCCTCGAGCAGGATGATATCGGCGCGCTTCTGGGCGGCTGTGCCGTAGCGCCGGGCCTGGAGGTGGTGCGCCAGCTCGTGCGCCACGATCACCGCCGCACGGTCAATGTCCTCGTGGGGGCGGTAGTAGATCTCGGCGCGCCCCTCCTCGGTGTAAGCCACCCCGCGCGTGCCCCGGTCGGGGGCCATCGCCGGCCGGTAGAACGCCACCGAGACGCGCTGGTCGAGCGTGGTCCCAAAGCGCCACTCGTTCTGCCGCAGGTAGGACTCGAGACGTGGGGCGATCGCCGCCACCTGCTCGGCGCTGAAGGTCTTCAGCCCCACGTACAGGTCCAGCCGCTCGGTCTGGGTCACGAGCGTGCCGCGCATCCACGGCCCGCTCCCGGGGAGGTGCGCCGGGACCGGGTTGGGCAGCACACCCGCGGCGGCGGCCAGATTCGTCACAAGGACCGGTGGCGGAGCGGCGACCACCGCAGCGACCCTGAGCATAGCGGCGCCAGGGTCGCTTGCGCCGGCAGACGCGTTGGGAGGCAACTGCGACACAGAGCGTGGCCCGAACTGGAACATGTCGAGGCGGGGGAAGGGAGAGGCAGCAGCCCGCCGCGCGGGCAAGGGCGCCGCACTCGTCAGGCTAAGTGCGAGCACGAGTACAATCAGTGCGAGGCACTGAGAGGTGATGCGCGACATGGCGTCTCGTTGCAGGATCTGAGCTCGTAACCGTCCAGTGGCGACGTGCATGGTCGCCAAAACCCTGCGGTAGTCTATCGGAGTACATCGCGTACCTGACTGCATGTACCACAGGGCACAGAGATCTGTCAAGTTTCGGTTAATTCGCCCCTTACGCCAGCAGCCCGCCGTACCCGAGTACAACGATATCGCGCCGGGAGACACGCTCGCCGGTGAGCAACCGCGGGAGCAGCAGATCCACGATGTTGGTGTCGCGCGAGCGGACGCAGCCGGGTGCGCCGAGCACCGGGGTGAACGCCTCACGCTCCTCGATGTAGGCCAGCAGCAGCAAATTACCCGGCTCCACCGGGGCGCCGTAGTGCTCCACCCGCCCGCCCGCCAGCCGGATTCCCTGCGGCGTCACGTCGTCGCGGTCCATGATCGAGGTCTCGCCGGCCACGATCAGCAACTCGCCGCCGCCGTCGCGCAAGGAGCGCAGCGCCGCCGCCACCGCCTGCTCGTCCGGCGGCACGTAGCGCACGCCGGTCACTCGTGAGCCGAGCTCGGACACGCGCCCCTCGATCGCGGGGTAGACACCGCGCTCGATCCGCTTGCGGGCGGCCTCGCTCCCCACCAGCACCACGCCCACGGCCATCGGGCGCAGCGGACGGAGTGCCACCAGGGGCCCCACGGCGCGCGCGCGCTCCTCCGCCATCGCCAGCGCCTCCTCCGCCACGGCGAACGGGATGACCTTGATCGTCGCGACTCGGCGCCGGGCCCGCACCAGCGTGTGCCCCGGCAGCGTCGCCACCGTCAGGCCATCCACCTCGTTCACCGCCAGCAGCGCCGCGGCGTCCACCTCCAGCACGCCGTCGGCCTCGGCAAGTAGATTCACCCGGCTGTGGACGGCGGCCGTGGCGCGCACGCCCGGCCCGCAGGCCGCCTCGGCCAGCCGGCGCGCCGCCTCGTCCTCGTGGACGTCGCCGGGCTCGAGGATGGCCACGCGCACCTCGGCCACGCCCAGCTCGCGCAGGCGCGCCAGGTCCTCGGCCGTCAGGCGGCGGCCCTTGGCCAACGCCTTGCGCCCCTCGGCATCGGCGATGTTGTGGCGCAGGATGTGGCCGCCGGCCACCCCGACTGGCAATGTCGCGAGGTGCATAGCTCACCCTTTCAGCAGCCGCTCATACTCCTCTGGCGTGTCGATGTCGGCCAGCGGCCGGTCGTCGTCGAAGAGCACCTGCCGCACCCGCGACGAGTCGGACGCGATCACGGCGCGGGCGCCCTTGTCCCCCGTCACCGCCAGCAGCTCAGGGAGCACCACCCGGCCAAACAGCACCGGGTTGCCGCGCACGCCGCGGTACACCGGCGCCACGATCGGGCCGCCGCCCGCGCGCCACTCGCCCGCAAGCGCGGCGATGATCGCGGCAGTGACGAACGGCTGGTCGGCCAGCAGCACCACCGCAGCGGCGACCTCCGGGTCAAGCGCGGCCACCCCGGCCCGCAGCGAGGCGCTCTGCCCGGCCGAATAGTCCGGGCAGGGCACGATCTCCACCGGCAGACCCTCGAGCGCGGCCGCCACCTCGGCGCCGGCCGCGCCCACCACCACCAGCACAGGCCACAGTCCGGCGGCCACGGCTTGCTCGACGACCACACGTACCAGCGGCCGTCCGCCCCAGTCGAGCAGCTGCTTCGGCCGCCCCATGCGCGAGGCTGACCCGGCGGCGAGGATGATACCGGCGATGGGGGCAGGTTCGTTCATGGCGCTCTCTCCACACTCGACTCGCCCGGCTGGCGTCCGGCTGCCGGCCGGCGGGCCAGGGCCAGCGCGGCGTCGGCAGCCCACAGCACGCCGAGCGCCTGGAGCGCCGCGTTCACCGGCTGGAGCGGCAGGTAGTAGCGGTCCCAGTCAACCGGCAGCCACAGCCCAATCATCACATACGAGACCAGCACCCAGAGCGCGAGGGGGCCCCACGAGCGGCGCCACCACTCCCCCGGGTCGCGCGCCGCGAGCGCCAGCCGCAGGGCCCCCGCCAGCAGCAGGAGCTGGTCGCCGGGGAGCCCCGCGCGCCCCAGCGGCCCGTAGGTGCTGACGCTGTCCCACAGCGCGCGCACCTTGCCCTGCGGGATGCGCGGCGTCTCCAGCGAGAAGCCGCCGACGAACGCGTTGAACTTCTGCATCTCGCGCACGCCGCCGAGCGGGTCGGGGTACAGGAAGGGGTTTGTAGCGAAGAACATTGCCCACGCCCACGCCCCGGCAACGCCGAGGCACGCAAGAGCCGCGAGCGGCGAGCGGCCGGACCGTAGCGCCAGCACAGCCTCCAGCGCGAGCGCCAGCACGGCCACGCCGAAGACCAGCCCGCCGTTGAGCTTCACGCCGGCCGCCAGCCCGCACGCAGCCCCCGTTGTGGCGGCGAGCAGAAACGCACGCTGCTGACCCGCGCGCAGTGCCCGCAGCGTCAGCAGCGTGCCGAGCAGCCCCAGCATGCTGAAGGCCAGCGCCGGCGCATCCACCATCGCACGCGCGCTCATCAGCGGCAGCAGCGACCCGCCCGCCATCAGGCCTGACGCCAGCAGACCGTGGCGCCGGTCCGAGACCAGCGTGACGACGCCGTAGAGTGCCAGGCAGCTCGCCACACCGAGCAGCGCCGAGGGGAGCCGCGCGGCGGCCAGCAGCCCTACGTCGGCGATCGGCTCAGGGCTCACGTCGAGCTTCTCCTGATAGCCGGCAGCGTACAGCGACGCGCCGATCAGGTACTTGCCGACCTGCGGGTTGTAGTAGCCCCAGGTGTTGTAGTGCTCGCGCCAGAAGGGGCCGAAGAGGTCGCGCTCGATAAAGAATGTGTGGAACGCGCCGCTGCCCACCGTGGTCCACATCGGCTCGTCCTCGTGAGACGTGCGCGCGCCGCTCAGATCGGCCAGGAAGACGGGTAACAGCACGGCGGCCAGCGCGGTGCAGATCAGCAGGTCCGCCAGCGCCAGCCTGGGGCGCTCACGCGGCACGCCGACGTCCACAGGGGGCCATAGTGCCGCAGTTGCTGCCACAAGCCCGCCGAAGAGCAGCGCCGCGGCCGGGAGCGTGCAGCCGGGCTGCGTGAACAGCGCCTGCCCGGCTGCCGCCAGCAGCAGGCCAAGCGCGACCCGCCAGGAAGTGCGGGAGCGCCCACGGGCGACCTGCGCCGCCGCC
>JBDLTZ010000053.1:0-23812 GCA_039805565.1 Chloroflexota bacterium
AGTCGAGTAGCCGCTCCTCGGCCGCGGTAGGTGGCCGGAAGAGAGCGGTGGTCACCTGCACGGCATCGTCTGTGGCCGCAGCGTATTCATCGTCGCTGCCGTAGGTCTCCTCCATATCCACGAGCATTGCCCGCAGAATGCCGGGACTCGGCCGGCGGGTGCGCGCCACGCCGGAGGAACGGGTCGCCTCGATCAGCGAGCTGCGATGCTTTGCCAGGGTGGAGGCGAAGGCTGACGGCGACGACAGCAGCCGCTTCTTCAGCAGCTTCAGCACGAACTCCGTTGCCGTCTGCTCGACACTGTCACCGGTGTTCTCTCGCCGCAGCGTCGTGTACGCTTGGAGGTCCTGATGCGCCTGACGCTCGTCGTCGGCGTAGGCTACCTCAATCGGGTGGAGCTCACGCTTCGGGAAGCGCGGACGGCCGCTCCATGCAACCTTCAGCTCCGACTTGAGGCGCCGCACCATCACGCTCTGCAGCACGTTCTTGTCGGGCGGGATGCTGCGGGCAAAGCGCTGGTTATCAAGGAGCTCAAGCAATGCGGAGAAGCTCTCGGGGTAGCCGTTGTGCGGGGTCGCGGTCAGGAATAGCTTGTGCTCGAAGTGCGGGGCGAGCGTGCGGATCGCCTCCGTCCGCAGCGAGTCCTTGGCATAGTTGCCGGTGCCGGTCGGCGCGACATTATGGGCCTCATCGACGATCAGGAGGTCGTAGGTGCGCGGGTAGGTGACCTCGCCGCTGGCGGGCAGCGTCTCGCGGAACAGACGCATCGGCTGGTCGCGCTTCAGATAGTCGATCGAGGTGATCAGGCGCGGGAAGTGCCCCCACGGGTTCACGTGGATGCCGCGCGCCCGGCGCAGCTCGCGCATCAGCTCACTATCGACGATGCGGAAGTCGAGGCCGAACTTCTCCCGCATCTGGTCACGCCACTGGATCTGGAGCGCGGGCGGGCAAACGATCAGCACGCGACGGGCGCGGTGGCGGATCAGCAGCTCCTGGATGACAAGCCCCGCCTCGATGGTCTTCCCCAGGCCAACATCATCCGCGATCAGCAGGTTGACCCGTGGCATCTGGATAGCGCGCACCACCGGGTCGAGCTGGTAGTCCTCGATGGAGATGCCGCTGCGGAAAGGCGCCTGGAGCGCTCGGACATCGGCGGATGACGCGGCGCCCCAGCGGACCGCATTGAGGAAGGCATCCAGGCGCGTCGGTGGGTCAAACCCGGCTGGGGCAGGGAGGGCGCGCCGGTCGTAGACATGAGCGCCGGGCTCCAGCTCCCAGATCACCTGGAGCTCCTCGCCAAGCGCGTCATCCTCCACCGAGGTGAGCGATACCAGATGCTGCACCGCGGTGAAGGCCGGGTCGAGCGGGCTCTGCGCGAACGTGCTCTTCGCCACATCAGAGACGACGTAGCGGCGATGGCGGACGGTGACGATCTGGCCTTGCTCAGGAGGAGAGATGATGTTCATGCGTCGTATGAAGTAGACAGATGGGCTTGGGACGTCAGGCAATATGAGGCGTCGCGCTCGTAGCCTATCACAAGAGCTGTACCACAAATGTGCCCTGCTCGCCAATAATTGAGCATGAGTCCCACTAATGATAACGTGATAATCGTACCCGTTGGTACGGGCGGCCTATAACGCCACGATAGTACAGCAGAAATGCGGTGAAGGAGGCCGACGCCACGGGCACGTCTCGAGGGCAAGGAGCAGGGCAGTGTGGCCAGTGCGGGCAGGGGACTGGCTGTGGAGCGGCATCCGGGGTGGTTTTGTTTGGAATGTGCCTTACGGCGTGATCTTTATGAGAATGTACTACAGACTATATGTTCTATCAAGCGCGTGACTGCTCCTTTGGTATAGCAATCGCGTGCCAGTCTGTGTACATGTTAGCATATCGAGATCTTTGCTCTCATACGCTGCACAACGGAACGAGATGAACAACGCGCTCGGATGGGTGCGACCGGCCGACGGCCGCGACCAGGGCAGACGATTCGATCAGACGCTGCGCGCATCCGAAGGAGCCCACGGGCCGTAGCGCGAGAGCATGAGGAGGTGTAGTGAGCGATACCCCGCGACAGTTCAACGTGGCGATCATCGGCTCCGGCATCAGTGGCTCGACGCTCGGCGCGATCCTTGCGTGCCACGGGCTGAAGGTCATCGTCTTCGCGGCCGGCGTCCACCCCAAGTTCGCCATCGACGAGTCGATGATCCTGGAGGCCTCGGAGACGATTCGGGCGATGGCAGAGCGGTTCGATGTGCCCAAGCTGGCCTTCTTCAGCTCACAGAACTACCTGGCCCACATCGGCACCTCACTCGGCATCAAGTGCCACTTCAGCTTCCTCCACCACAGCGAGGGCCAGCCCCAGAACGTGCGCCGTTCGCTCCAGGCAGTCATCCCGCAGCGGCCACACGGGTACGAGCTGCACATTCACCGCCAGGATGCGGGCCTCCTCGGCTTCCGCACGCGGACCGCGCGGGTGCGCCGTGCTTGAGCGCGAGCGTGCGCCGGCGCTGATACTGCGCGGGGCGAAGACATCGGGCCTGGCGCGGCTGCTGCTGGTCGTCGGCGGATGGGCGCTGGTGGCAGGTGGCTTCCAGCTCTACGCCTGGCACGAGATGCTCACCCCGGCCGAGCTTGTCGGGCAGATGGTCGCGGTCTGCCGGACCACCGCGCCGGCCCCCCTGCTCTTCGTAGGCGCGGCGGCGCTCAGCCCGCTGCTGCTGGTCCCGGCAGCGCTCCTTGGTGGGCTCGCGGGTATCTGCTTTGGCCCAGCACTCGGCATCCTCCTCACGCTGATCGGATGCAACCTCTCGGCGGTGGTCACGTACGGCCTGGGGCGCGCGTCGCACCGCGCGGACGGACGTATCGCGCAGCTGTGCGACCGCTACGGCGAGAGTCTCAGGCGGCGCCCGTTCCTCGGCGTACTGCTGCTGCGCCTCAGCTTCCTGCCGTACGACCCAGTCAACTACCTGGTCGGGCTGCTGCGCCTGCCCGTGGGGCTGTTCCTGCTGGCGAACACCCTCGGCAGCCTGCCCGGTGTGCTCGCCATCGTGCTGGTGGGGAGTGCGATGGGTGGGCACGGCGACGGCCTGGCGTTGCCGCACCCCGTCATGCTGAGCGGCGCGGCTGCCGTGATGCTGCTGAGCATTGGCGGTGCGCTGGCGCTTCGGCGGCGGACCCGCGATCGGCCATGAGACCAGCGAAACGTAGGCAGGCTCACAGTTGACGAAGGGCGTCTCGCCGATACTCGACGAGCGCGCTGTCGGCAGGTGGGTGAAGCGAAGGAGCGCACGATGGTTGACAAGGTCCTCCGCGAGCCGAAGGAGCTCATCCTGAGCGCGCTGGCGCGCGGGCCGATCAGCCACGTCCACCCGGTTACGGTGACGGTGCTTGCGGCGGCAGTCGGGCTCGGCGCAGCCGTCGCCGGATGGCAGGGCATGCACGGTGCAGCGCTGGTGCTGTGGATGCTCAACCGGGTTCTGGACGGGTTTGACGGGACGCTGGCTCGCGTCTCCGGCCGCCAGAGCGACCTGGGCGCGTACCTCGACATCGTCTTTGATCACGTGGTGTACGCGGCGATCGTGCTCGGGCTGGCGCTCGCTGCCGGTACGACAGACGCGCTGCTGGCCGTAGGAGTGCTGCTCGCCAGCTTCTACATCAATGGCGCCACCTGGATGTATCTGGCCGCGCTCATGGAGAAGCGGCGCGCCGGGGCAGGGGCGCGTGGCGAGCTCACGAGCGTCACCATGCCGTCCGGGCTGATCGAGGGCGCCGAGACGATCGTGTTCTACACGCTCTTCCTGCTGCTCCCCGGCGCGCTGGTGCCGCTCTTCTGGCTGATGGCCGTGCTGGTGTTCATCACCGCCGGCCAGCGCGTCGCCTGGGCGGCGCGTCAGCTCTAGCACAAGGATCGCTATCTCCATGGTCAAGACTGTTGAGGCCCAGACGGCCGCAGACGGCGCGGGCCACCGCGAGACGCTCCTGGTGCGCCACTGGCAGAAGCTGGCCGCGGCCGCAATCTGGCTCGCGCTCGCCGGAGTGTTCGCCGGCTACAGCCTCGCCACCGACAGCTCGCCCACCGAGACGCTGCGCGCCCTGGTCGACCTGCTACGCACCCCGGCCGGCCCGCTGCTCTACATCCTGATCTACACCCTGCGCCCGCTGGCGTTCTTCTCCGCCATCGTCGTCACGCTGCTCGGCGGCGCGGTCTGGGGGCCGCTCTGGGGCACGCTGTTCGTGGTGATCGGCTCGAATATGTCGGCTACGCTGGCCTACGCCTTCGGCCGGGTCTTCGGCCAGGGCGTGCTGCGCGACGGAGCGGTAGGCGGGGTAGCCGGGCGCTACGCCGAGCGGCTGCGCGAGAGTGCGTTCACCACTGTGCTGGTGATGCGCCTGGTCTACCTGCCCTACGACCTGGTCAACTACCTGGCCGGCTTCCTGCGCGTGCCGTACCGGCCCTACATCCTCGCCAGCATCCTCGGATCGCTGCCGGGCACGCTGACCTTCGTGCTGGCCGGGGCCTCGCTCGACATCGACGACATCTTCGCGGGCCGCTTCTCTGTCTCGGCGGTCAACCCCTGGACGCTCGTGCTCTCCGTGGTGTTGTTCGTGGCCGGGATTGTGGTCTCGCGCCTGCTACGCCGGAAGGAGGCGCGCTAAGGTATGGCTGATACGTTTCACACGATTGTGATTGGCGCCGGCTCAGGCGGCCTGACGGTCGCCGTCGGCGTGGCGAACATGGGCAAGCCAGTGGCGGTGGTGGAGGCGCTGCACGTCGGCGGCGACTGCACCAACGTCGGCTGCGTCCCGTCCAAGACGCTCATCCACCAGGCCGAGGAGCGCGGGAGCGTCTATCAGGTAGAGGCGCTGGCTGAAGTGCGCCGCAAGCGCGACGCCCTGCGCGGCAAGGAGACCCACGAGTTCGGCAAGCTCGCGAACCTTAGCCTGGTCTTCGGTCGGGCGCGCCTGCTGGACCGGCGGCGAGTGATGGTGGCGCTCCCGGGCGACGGCGAGCGCGTGCTGACGGCGCAGCACATCGTGATCGCCACCGGGGCCCGCCCGCGCCGGCTAGACATCCCAGGCCTGCCCCCCGAGCGTATGCTCACGAACGAGACCATCTTCGAGCTGCCGGCCGCACCGCGCCACCTGGCGATCCTCGGCGGTGGCGTGATCGGGATGGAGCTGGCGTTCGCCTTTCGCAAGCTCGGCAGCCGCGTGACGGTCGTCACGACCGCGCCGCGCGTCATGGACAAGTTCAGCCCCGAGGTGTCTGAGGCGCTCGCCGAGGCGCTGTGCGAGCGGGAGATTGCTGTCTACGCCGCGGCGAGCGCCCACTCCTACGACGAGGCCGCAGCCACGCTGCGCGTGCAGCAGGGTGAGCGGGTGACGGCGCTCGTTGGCGTAGACTATGTGCTTGTCGCGGTGGGGCGCCAGCGCAACGTCGAGGGGCTGGGGCTGGAGGTCGCCGGGGTGCGCTTCAGCCTGCGTGACGGCATCGCGACCGACAGCTACGGCCGGACAAACGTACCGGGGGTCTACGCGATCGGCGACGTGACCGCGACATCGGCGTTCACGCACTCGGCCAACGCGCAGGGGCGGCGGGTGGCGCAGCGCATCCTGTTCCCGCTGCTGCCAGCGCGCGCGCCGGAGCCCCACTACCCGTCAGCGACCTTCAGCGACCCGGAGGTGGCCACGGCAGGCATGCGCCGGGAGCAGATCGCGGCGCGCTACCACCCGGCGCTCATCCGGCGCATTCGGGTTGACCTGGTGACGCAGACCGACCGCGGCTACACCGACGACCTGCGGCGCGGCTTCATCACCGTGGACGCGGTGCGGCTGAGCGGGCGCATCCTGGCGGTGACGATCGTCGGGCCGCGCGCCTCAGAGATGATCTCGCTGTTCACGCTGGCGATCCAGGAGCGGATCTCGCTCTACAAACTCTACCGCGTGGTCTACCCCTACCCGACGTTCTCGAGCGGTATCCAGAAGGTGGCCGACGCGTTCTTGCGTGAGACGCTGCCGCACCTGCGCGGCGAGCTCGGCGTCTACCTGCGCTACCGCTGGGCGCGCCCCGCCGGAGCGGCGCCCGACCACCGCACGCAGTCGGCCTAGCGCCGCGTGTCCGCTGAGAGGATGGAGAAAGAACCTGTGCACATTCGCTCTACCCGCCTGATGAGCCTGGCGCTGCTGGCAACCCTGTTCCTCGCCGCGTGCGCCGCGCAGTCTACCGCGCCGGCTGCGGGGCCCACAGCCCGTGTGCCCGCGCCAGCCGCAGCGCCACCTGCCCTCGCGAGTGCGCTGAATGTTGACGACTGGGACAGCGTCGTGGCGGCAGCGCGCGGCCAGACGGTCAACTGGTATCTGTGGGGTGGCTCCGAGAGCATCAACCGCTTCGTCGACGAGTTCTACGGCACCGCGCTGAAAGAGCGCTACAACATCACCCTCAACCGCGTCCCGCTCGCCGATACCGTGGACGCCGTCAACCAGGTGCTTAGCGAAAAGGAGGCCGGCCGCGACCCCGGCGCCGTGGACCTCATCTGGATCAACGGCGAGAACTTCCTCTCGCTCAAGCAGGCTGACATGCTGCTCCCCGACTGGTCGCGCCGGCTGCCGAACGCGAAGCTGGTGGACTGGGACAATCCAGCGGTGAACCTCGACTTCGGCGAGCCTGTGGAGGGCTACGAAAGCCCGTGGTCGTCGGCGCAGTTCCAGCTGATCTACGACTCGGCGCGCATGCAGCCGGACGAGCTGCCGCGCTCGTACGCCGAGCTGCTCGCGTGGGCGAAGGCCAACCCCGGCCGCTTCACGTACATCGCGCCGGGGCCGGGGGCGTTCCAGGGCACGCGCTTTGTCAAGGGCGCGCTGTTCGAGCTGAGCGGCGACGCGGAGCCCTGGCTGACGTACAACCAGGCGCGATGGGAGGCGGAGGCGCCCAGGCTGTGGGCCTACCTCAACGAGCTGAAGCCTTACCTCTGGCGGCAGGGCGAGACCTACCCGAAGGAAGAGAACGAGCTGCACGGACTGTTCGCAAACGGTGAGGTGGACTTCAGCGTCACTCAGGCGATCGCCGGCGCCGGGCCGCTGATTGCCGAGGGGCTGCTGCCCGAGACCGCGCGGGCGTTTGTGTTTGACGATTACATGATTGGCGACTTCAACTACGTGGCGATCCCGAAGAACGCGCCGAACAAGGCCGCCGCGCTGGTGCTGGCCAACCTGCTGCTCGACCCGGAGCTGCAGGCGGCGCAGATCCTCCCTGAGAACGGCTTCGGGCTAGGCTATGCGATCGACGTGACCCGCGTCACCGAGCCGGGCCAGCGCGAGGCCCTCGCCGACGCGCAGGGCAGGCTTGGCGCGTCGGCGACCCCGGCCGAAGATCTGGCGACGTCGCTGGTGGGCGACTCGGCCGGTGAGTACCAGGCGCTGGTTGAGGATGGCTGGCGGCAGCACGTCCTGATCGGCACGCAGCCGTGACCGCGCGACGCGAGAGGATCCGGCGCTGGCTGGCGCTCGCCCCGGCGCTGCTGATCACCGGCCTCATGTTCGGGAGCAGCGCGCTCTACGGGTTCGGCCAGAGCCTGGGCTACCTGCCGTTCATCGGGGAGACCCGGCTCAGCCTCGATGCCTACGCGTACCTGCTGGGCAGCCAGGGCGCGTCGGGCGGCGAGTTCTGGGCGGCGCTCGGCTTCTCGCTGTGGGTCAGCGCGGCCTCCACCCTGCTGGCGGCTTGCGGGGCGCTCCTGCTCGCCGCCGCCCTCGGCGCCCGTGGAGGGCGTGCGCCGGAGCTGCTCGCGCTCAATGCCGGCCTGGCGCTGCCACATCTGGTCTGGGCAGTGGCGCTGTTGCTGCTGCTCGCCCAAAGCGGGCTGGTCGCGCGTGTGGCGGCGGCGCTCGGGCTGATCGGGGCACCGGCGGAGTTCCCGGTGCTGGTGCGCGACCGCTACGGGCTGGGGATCATCCTGCACTATGTCGGCAAGGAGATCCCGTTCCTGGCGCTGATCGTCCTCGCCGTGCTCCGCACGCAGGGCGACGCGTACGACCTGGTTGCGGCGACGCTCGGCGCCGGTCCGTGGCAGCGGCTCCGGCGGGTCACACTGCCGCTTGTGCTGCCAGGGCTTGCGTCAGGCGCGCTGCTGGTGTTCGCCTACGTGTTCAGCGCCTACGAGGTCCCAGCGCTGCTCGGCGTGCGCTACCCGCGGGCGCTTGCCGTGCTCGCGCTGGACTCCTTCCTGAACCCGGACCTGGGCCGTCGCGCCGAGGGCATGGCGATCAGTGTCATCATGGCCACGGTGGTCGTCGGCATCGCCGGCGTCGCGCGGGCGCTTGAGCGCAGAGGGTAACAGTGGAGTGTATGCTCGAACGGCGCGAGCGGCAGCTCGCACGAACAGCGCGCGTGTCCGGCCGCGCCGTGGCGCGAACACTGCTCCGCGCGAGCCTGTACGCGCTTCTGCTCGGGCCGATCGCCGTGCTTGCGCTGTACGCCGGTTCCTCGGGCTGGTTCTTCCCGGACGTGCTGCCGGCGAAATGGTCGCTTGGGCCGCTTGCGCGCCAGCTGGCGAACGACGACACGCGCGAGGCGCTGTCCGCGAGCCTCGGCATCGCAATCTCCGTGACGGCGCTCGCGCTGGCGCTTGGGCTGCCGGCGGCCCGCACTATCGGCTTGCGCCGCTTCCGCGGGCGCTCGCTCGCGCTGCTGGCTCTGCTCCTGCCGAACCTCGTCCCGCCGCTCGCGACCGGCATGGGGCTGAATATCCTGTTCCTACGGCTGGGGCTCGACGGAAGCGCGCTCGGGGTGATCCTGGTCCACCTGATGTCGGCGCTGCCCTACGCGGTCCTGGTGCTCCTCGGCGTCTTCGCGCGCTACGACGAGGGCTACGAGCAGCAGGCGCGCACGCTCGGCGCCGGCCCGCTGCGCGTCTTCCTTCGGGTCACGCTGCCGCTCGTAGGGCCGGGCGTCGCGGTGGCGGCGCTGTTCGCGTTCCTGGTCAGCTGGAGCCAGTATGTGCTCACCCTGCTGATCGGTGGCGGCCGCGTCATCACCCTGCCGATGCTGCTCTTCGCGGCGGTGTCCGGCGGCAACCCCGCCACCATCGCCACGCTCGCCCTGGTCTTCGCGGCGCCGCCGCTCATCGCCATCGCCCTTGCGGCGCGCGCCCTGGCCGGCGGCGCCACGCCCGTTGGCCAGCACGTATGAGGTCGTATGACCGCGATTGAGCTCCGACAGCTGCACAAGGCCTACCCACGCCAGCCCGCCCCGGCCGTGGCCGGAATCTCGCTGACCGTCGAGCCGCAGACGCTGCTGGCCCTGCTTGGCCCCTCGGGGAGTGGCAAGTCGACCATTCTCAAGCTGATCGCCGGGATCGAGCACCCTGACGGCGGCGAGATCCTGCTCGATGGTCGTAGCATACTGGACGTCCCGGCACACCGGCGCGCCGCGGTGTTGATGTTCCAGAAGGCCTACCTGTTCCCGTTCCTGTCGGTGGCTGAGAACATCGCCTTCGGACTCCGCGCCCAGGGGGCGAACGCAAAGACGATCCAGGCCGAGGTGGGGCGCATGCTCGACCTCGTCGGGCTGCCGGGGACCGAGCGCCGTCGCCCGGGCCAGCTCTCCGGCGGCGAGCAGCAGCGCGTGGCGCTCGCCCGCGCGTTGGTCACACGGCCGCGCGTGCTGCTGCTGGATGAGCCGCTGAGCAGCCTCGACCCGGCGGTGCGCCAGACGCTCCAGGTGTCCGTGCGTCAGATCCAGCGCGATCTTGGCATCACGACGGTGCTCGTGACCCACGACCACGCCGAGGCGCTGGCGATGGCCGACCACGTGGCTGTGATCGAGCGCGGCGCGCTCGTGGCGCACGACACGCCCCAGCGCCTCTACGAGCGCCCGCCAACCCGCCGCGCAGCGCGCCAGATGGGCGTGGGGACATTCGTGTGCGGCGTGGTCACAGGCGCCATTCTCCAGAGTCGTCTGGGGTTGCTGGCCGTCAGTGAGCCTCCCCGTGGCGCAACCTATGCCATCCGGCCGGAGCACGTGCGGCTGCTCTCGCACCCAGCGCCAAACACAGTGCTCGCTCGTGTGGAAGCCCAGATCTACCGCGGCAGCTGGATGGAGTACACCCTCTGTGCCGAGGGAGTCCAGATCCATGCCCACGCACCGCTGCCTTGTGCTGCCGCTGTCGGCGATCGCGTCTTCGCCCAGCTTCCTGCAGAGCACCTGTTCGCTGTCGAGGACGACGGACTGGACGAGAGGAACACGTGAACACACCCAGCCACCTGATCATCAACGCCGCCATCCGCAAGCGCGCCCAGGGCGCCGGGCACGCCATTCCGCGCGGCCCGTTTTTGCTCGGCGCGGTCCTGCCCGATATCCCGCTGACCCTGCTCTGGATCGGCGCCTACATCTGGTACCGTCACATCCAGGGGAACCCGGCCGTCTCGCTCATGGACGAGTCGTTCGACCGCCTCTACTTCACGCACCCGCTGTGGATCACCAGCTATAACACGTTGCACGCGCCGGTGCTGCTGCTGACCGCGCTTGCGCTCCTCTGGAGATCGCGTGGCCGAGAGGGCAGCCGCCGCCAGTGGTGGTTCTGGTTTTTCGCGGGCTGCCTGGTGCACAGCGCGCTCGACATCCCCGTACACGTGACTGATGGGCCGCTGCTCTTTTTCCCGCTCGAGTGGAGTATCCGCTTCCACAGCCCGGTGAGCTACTGGGATCCGCGCCACTACGGGAGGCAGTTCGCCTTGTTCGAGCTGCTGCTCAACCTGGCGCTGCTGGCATACCTGTTCGGGCCAGCCACCGTGCGCTGGCTCGCGAAGCGCCGCGCCGCGCAGGTGGAGACCTAGCCATGCAACAGCACATCCTGATCACCGGCGCCAGTGATGGGATCGGCCTGGCGCTGGCGCGCCACTACCAGGCGGCCGGTGCGCGGGTGATCGCAATTGGTCGCCGTCCGCCGACGGAGCTCGATCCGGCGCTGCGGGCCGACTACTGCCGGGTCGACCTGGCCCAGCCGTACGCCGCGCCGCTGGTGGCTGATTTCCTACGCGGCCGCGGCGTCGTGTGGCTCGATCTGCTCGTCCACTGCGCGGGTGTGGGCGCGTACGGCCCTGCTGAGGACCAGCCCCCTGAAGAGCTCGGCGCCGTGCTCGACACAAACCTGCGGGCACCAATCGCGCTGACCCACGTGCTGCTCTCGCTGCTGGCTGCATCGCGCGGGCGTGTGGTCTTCATCGGCTCGGTGGCGGCCGCGCTGCCCACGCCGGAGTACGCGGTGTACGGAGCAACCAAGGCGGCGCTGGAGGGCTTCGCGCGCAGCTTGCGCGTGGAGCTGCGTGACCAGGCGAGGGTGCAGGTCATCCACCCCGGCCCGACACGAACGGGGATGCACACGAAGGCCAGGGTTCCACTGGACCACATCGGCTGGAGCCACTTCCCTACAGCGGAGCGCGTCGCGCGGCACATGGTGCGGGCGATCAGGCGCGGCGCGTCGGTCACCACGATCGGCGCCGGAAACGCGCTGCTCTACCTCGCCGGGCGACATCTTGGTGGGCTGGTCGACCGCGCGGCGGTCGCACGCACGGGTCGTCAGCAACCCGCGTCCTTTCCGGCCGCCACGCGCTCCTCGCGACGCGCTGATGTTCGCCACTGCGTCATTACGGGCGGCGCGGACGGCATCGGCCGGGCCGTGGCCGAGCGCTACGCCCGCGCTGGCTCTGATGTCACGATCGTGGACCGTGACGCCGAGCGTGGTGAGCAAACGTGCGCAACCCTGCGCGCATATGGCGGTACCGCGACCTTCATCGCCGCCGACCTGGCCGACGCAGATTCACTCGCAAACATCGTCAACGCGCTTCAGTGCGGCGCACCTGCCGATGTGGTGATGCACAGCGCCGGGATCAGCGCCGTCGGCCCGTTCGCCGCGTCGGATATGGCCCGCCAGGAGGCGGTGCTGGACGTGAACCTGCGCGCGCCGCTCGCGCTCACCGCCGGGCTGCTGCGGGCGGGGTTGGTGGCGCCGCGAGGGACGCTGGTGTTCATCGCGTCGCTGTCGGTCTTCAGCAGCTACCCCGGCGCAGCGGTCTACGCGGCGAGCAAGGATGGCATCGCGGCCTATGCGCGCAGCCTGCGGGTAGCGCTCGCACGGCGTGGGATCAATGTGCTGACGGTCTTTCCCGGGCCGACGCGTACGGCGCACGCCCGCCGCTACAGCCCGGACAACCGCCGCGAGGGGCGGCGCATGCCGCCGGAGCGGCTGGCGGCGCTCATCGAGCAGGCGGTCCGGCGCCGCCAGGCGGTGCTTGTGCCGGGGGCCGCCAACCGCCTCGCCGCACGTGCCGGCCGGGTCTTCCCTGCGCTCATGGAGGCGGTGATGCGCAAGACGATCCTGGAAAAGCTGGAGCGAGCTGCGCCGCAGGCCATCGACGGGGAGGGCATGTGATCGCGGTGATTGGCGCCGGCCCGGCTGGACTCGCGGTGGCTCACGAGCTCGCGCGGCGCGGCCTGGACTACCAGGTGTTGGAGCGGCACGGCGTCGGCCACGCCTGGAGCCAGCACTACGATCGCCTCCGGCTCCACACGCTCAAGCAGGTCTCAGCGCTGCCGGGGCTGCCAATGCCGCGGTGCTACCCAGACTTCCCAAGCCGCGCGCAGTTCCTGGCCTACCTCCAGGGCTACGCTCAGCACTTCGCGCTTCGGATCGAGGAGGGCGTCGACCTGCACCACGCGGATATCGACGGGCAGCAGTGGCAGCTCAAGACCAGCCACGGTGAGATGGCTGCGTCGGTGCTGGTGATGGCGACCGGCATCTGGAGCGTGCCGATACGCCCGGCCTTTCCTGGCGAGGAAGCGTTCGGCGGGCCGATCCTCCACAGCCGCGACTACCGAAACCCGCAGCCGTTTCGCAGTCAGCGGGTGCTGGTCGTCGGCGCGGGCAACTCGGGGGCGGAGATCGCCCTCGACCTGGCCGAGCACAGCGTGGAGGTGGCGCTTGCCGTGCGTGGCGGCGTCGCGTTCGGTCCGCGGCCGCGCTCGGCTGCGGCGATGCGGCTCGTGGCCTGGGTGCTGCGCACCCTGCCGCAGCCTGTGGCCAGGCGCCTGCTGCGCCGGCGAGACTTCCGACATCTGGGGCTGCCGCTGCCACCGGGATCGGCGCTCGACCACTACCCAGTCGTCGGCTACGAGCTGCCCAGGGCGGTGGCGGCGGGACGGATAGCGGTTTTTCGTGCGGTCGAGCGTTTCGGGCCTGGCGCGGCACACTTCACTGGCGGGCGCGCCGCGCCGTTCGACGCCATCATCCTGGCGACCGGCTACCGCCCGGCGCTCGGGCCGGTCGGCCACCTGGTGGACCTGGATGCTCACGGACAGCCGCTCCTCGACGCGTACTACCGGTCGCGGCGCACGCCACGCCTGGTCTGCGTCGGCTACACCTACCCCACGACTGAGGGCTGGATTCAGGCCATCGGACGCGTGGCCCGCCATGCAGTCGACGGCATCGTGGGCCTTGAGCGCAGCGACGCGGATCAGCGTCGTGTGATCGCACGAGGCTGAGCATCATGCCACCAGACAGGCCATCAGCCCTGTTGTCCTCCGGAGATGCTTGTATGCTGCGGATCTACGTGGCGGCCGACTGCCCGGGCTCACCTACGGCACAGCAACGCGCCAGGCGGCTACGCGAGGCCGAGCCGAACGTGCCGCGGCACCCGCGCGAAGTACGCCGCGGCGATCGACGGTGAGGCAGGGTCTGGCACGGGTCGGTGGCCGCCAAACGCGCTGCTCGTCGTCGTCGGGCTGGTGCGTCTCACACGCGGGGCGGACTGGCTGGTAGATGGTGCCACAGCCTTCGCGAGCGCGCTCGGGGTGAGCATCGGCCTGACGGTCGTGGCTGTGGGCACTTCACGGTGCTGGTCATCACCGTGCGCTTTGTCCGCGCGGAGCGCAGGGTCTGGCCGGCGTAGCACCTGACACCGCGGCACGTTGCACAGCATCCTTGACAAACGCTCGACATCTTGATACCATCGTTATCGGGTAGGGGAGTAGCCGGCCGCGTGAGCGGCGCGGGTGACCGTCATGACGAGGCACAGCCTCCGGTTGCCCCAACGTGTGAGATACACGTCTGGCGAGACCACCACGACACAGGGTGCCGTGGTGGTCTCGCCGTTTTTGTTCAGCTGATGAGGAGTTTCTGCGATGGATGTGGTGACGCTTGTCTTGTTCGTGATTGGATTGGGGCTGCTGATCGTTGGGGCCGAGGCACTGGTGCGGGGTGCCTCCCGTGTCGCGCTTGGGGTCGGCATCTCGCCGCTGGTCGTGGGCCTGACGGTGGTGGCCTTCGGCACCAGCGCGCCCGAGCTGGCGGTGAGCGTCCAGTCGGCCGTGGCCGGCGACGCCGACATCGCGCTCGGTAACGTCGTCGGCTCGAACATCGCCAATGTGCTCCTCATCCTGGGCATCTCGGCAGTGATCACGCCGCTGGTCGTGCAGCAGCAGCTCATCCGGCTGGATGTGCCGCTGATGATCGCGGTCTCAGTGCTGGTGCTGCTGCTGGCGCTTGACGGGAATATCGGGCGGGTCGAGGGGCTGCTGCTATTCGCTGGGATCGTGATCTACACGATTGTTGCCATCCGGGCCAGCCGGCGCGAGAGCGCAGCAGTGTCACAGGAGTACAGCGACGAGTTCAGCGCCCCGCCGGCGCGCACGCGGAGAGACTGGGCGATCAACCTGGCGCTGATCGTGGGCGGGCTGGCGCTGCTGGTGTTAGGCGCGCGCTGGCTGGTGGACGGCGCGGTGGCGGCGGCCCGGATGCTGGGCGTGAGCGAGCTTGTGATCGGCCTGACCGTGGTTGCGGTGGGCACCTCGCTGCCGGAGATCGCCACATCGATCATCGCGGCGCTGCGTGGTGAGCGCGACATCGCCGTGGGCAACGTGGTCGGCTCGAACATTTTCAACATCCTGTCGGTGCTGGGGATCACCGCAGCGGTCGCTCCGGCGGGGGTGCCGGTGGCGCCCGCTGCGCTGACGTTCGACATCCCGGTGATGATCGCCGTCGCTGTGGCGTGCCTACCGATCTTCTTCACGGGGCGGCTTATCGCCCGCTGGGAGGGGTGGCTGTTCTTAGGGTACTACGTGGCGTACACGCTGTTCCTGGTGCTGGACGCGACGGGACACGCGGCGCTGCCGCTCTACCGCGAGGCGATGACGCTGTTCGTGCTGCCGCTCACACTGCTGACCCTGGGTGTCGTGGTGGCGCGGGCGCTCCGCGCCCAAGGACGAGCGCGGGTGGCGGACGCCTAAGCCGGGCAGCTGATGAGCCTGGTCGGACCTGATCTACGGCTTCATCGCAGGGCTCATCGTTGCCTGGATCGTCCGGGGCCAAACAGCGCAGCGCGGAGCCCTGTGATGAAGCCGTGCTCTCGTGACACTCCGCGCGCCCACATGAACATTAAGAGTGACATGACCTGCCGCTGAAGGCAGGAAGTTTTCGCGCGCCGTTTCTATAAAACCCGGTATACTTCCTTGCAGCGATCGCGCGTTTGGACGCTTGCTGCTGGAGGCTGACATGCCGCGCCATCGCACCTTGACCTTCACCGACGAGGTTAACGGGGGACAGGGGCTGAATTGAACCGGGGGTAGATGATATGGAGCAGCCACGATTATCGGGACAGATCGTCGTCGTCGCTGGCGCGAGCAGCGGGATGGGCCGCGCAACCGCCCTGGCCGCCAGCCGCGCCGGCGCGTCGGTCGTGGTCGCCGCGCGCGGTGAGGCAGCGCTCCGTACCCTGTGTGACGAGATCGTCGGTGCGAGCGGGAGAGCCGTGACAGTAGTAGGCGATATGACGCGCGCGCCGGACGCGGCCCGCCTCATCGCGGCGGCCACCGACTCATTCGGCAGGATCGATGTCCTGGTCAACAGTGTCGGGACCAATATCCCGCGCCGCGCCATCGATGAGCTCACCGCCGAGAGCTGGCAGATGATGGTCGACGTTAATCTGACCGCGGCCTTTCACCTGACGCAGGCCGCCCTCCCAGCGCTGCGACAGCAGAAGGGCGGGCTGATCATCCACATCTCGTCGGTGGCGGCGAAGAAGCCGGACCGCTCGGGGATCGCGTACCAGGCCACCAAGGCCGCGGTGGCGGCGCTCGCGCACGGGACGATGGAGGAGGAGCGCGACCACGGGATCCGCACCTCGGTGATCTACCCAGGTATGACCGACACGCCCTTGCTGGACAGACGACCGGCGCCCATCCCGCCGGAGCTGCGCGCGCGCGCCCTCCAGCCCGATGACGTCGCCGATGCCTGCCTGTTTATCATGGCGCTCCCGCCGCGCGCGCACGTGGCGGAGATCATCCTCAGCCCCAGCCGCGTGTAGTTCCCTCGCACCCTGCCCTTGCGCATGCTCGTCTGGAAGGAGTCTTTCCAATGGGATCGCAGGTCACCTTCTCCCTGTTCACCAAGCCCTGGCGCACCACGCCGCTGCCCGAGCTGGCGCAACTCATGCGCGCTCTAGGCGTCGACGGCGTAGAGCTGCCCGTCCGCCCGGGCTTCCAGGTTGAGCCCGAGCGGCTCCACCGCGACCTGCCCGAGGCTGCCCGCGTCTTCGCTGCCCACGGCGTGACGATCGCCAGTATCGCCACCGCCCCCACCCCCGCAGCCATCGCCGCCTGCGCCGATCTCGGCATCCCGCTGATCCGTGTGATGGCCGAGGTCGGCGCGGGCGGCTACATGGCCAGCGTCGCGCACCACCGGGCGACGTACGAGGCGCTGCTGCCACACCTGGCCGATGCCTCGGTGCGGCTCGGCGTCCAGAACCACTACGGCGGCTACGTCTGCAACGCCATGGGCCTGCGCCACCTGCTGGAGGGGTTTGACCCGCGCCTGGTGTGCGCGGTCTGGGACGCCGCGCACAACGCGCTGAGCGGCGAAGACCCAGCGCACGCCGTGGACATCATCTGGCCGCACCTCGGCATGGTCAACCTGAAGAACGCCTTCTGGCGGCGCGCCACCGGCCCCGAGGCCGAGGACGTGTCGTGGCAGCCGTACTGGACCAGCGGCCGCCAGGGACTGGCCTCGTGGCCGCGCGTAGCTGGCCTGCTGCGCGAACGCGGCTACGCCGGCGTGGTCTGCCTCACGGCTGAGTACACCGACGAGGCCGCCGTGGGGCGGCTGGTGGCCGAGGACATCGCCTTCGCCCGCTCGCTGTGGGTCTGAGCACGGGAGCAACACGATGAGCGAGAGCACAGCGCGGCGCACGGTGCGCGTGGCGGTGATCGGCGCCGGCGGGATGGCCAACAACGTCCACTACCCTTCGCTCGCGTCCTTCGACGACGTGGAGATCGCCGCGATCTGCGACGTGGACGGCGACCGGCTGCAGACGACGGCCGAGAAGTACGGCGTGCGGCGGCGCTACACCGACTACCGGCGTATGGTGGCCGAGGTCGCGCCCGACGCCGTCTACGCGATCGGGCAGCCGCACACGATGTACGACATCTGGACCTGGTGCCTGGAGCAGCGGCAGCACCTGTACATCGAGAAGCCGATGGGGCTCACGATGCACCAGGCGCGCTCGCTGGCGCACCTGGCGGAGCGGCACGGCTGCATCACGCAGGTCAGCTTCCAGCGGCGGACGACCCCGATGGTGGTGCGACTACGTGAGGCGTGCCTGGAGCGCGGGCCGATCACCCACGCGGTCTGCCGCTTCTACAAATGTGATATAACGCCGTACCTGGGGGCGCGCGACCACATGATGGACGACGGGGTGCACGCGATCGACACGCTGCGCTGGATGTGCGGCGGGGAGGTGACGCGCATCCACAGCGTGACGCGGCGGGTGGGGACGCCGGATATCAACTTCATCTCGGCGCTGCTGGAGTTTGACAGCGGGGCGACGGGGCTGATGCTGAACAGCTGGAGCAGCGGGCGGCGGATCTTCGCGGTGGAGATGCATGCGCCGGGCATCTGCGCCGAGGCCGAGCACGAGGTGGAGGGGCGGCTGTACGCGGACGGTGACACGCGCGGCGTGCGCTACGACACGCGCGACGTGGCGGGGAGCGACGAGCTGTACGTGTACGGCGGGTTTCAGGCCAAGAGCCGCGAGTTCATCGACGCGGTGCGCGCGGGGCGCCTGCCTGACTCGCACTTCGGGGACGCGGTGAAGACCATGGAGGTCGCGGAGAAGATCCTGGCGCAGGGGCTGCTGCGCGAAGGGAGACCATAATGGAGCAGACTGGACGGCCGGTTCGCGTCGTGAGCATCAGCTTCCCAAACGGCCTTGCCCGTGCGGACGTCGCGGCTCTGGTAGACGCCGAGGGGCAGCAAGGGGCCGACATCATCGCGCTGCCGGAGACGTTTCTCGGCCAGGGCGCGGGGACGATGGAAGATCTGGACGGACCGACCGTCGCCTGTATGGCCGAGCTCGCCGCACGCCACCGCACATACATCGTCTGCCCGATCGACCGCCGTGATGGGGAGCGGCGCGTGAACACGGCGGTGCTGCTCGGCCGCGACGGAGGCGTGGTCGGGTTGTACGACAAGGTCTTTCCCTACTGGGCGGAGTTCGACCACGCCCAGCCGGTGGCGGTCGGCGACGACGCGCCGGTGTTCACCACTGATGTCGGACGGATCGGGCTGGCGATCTGCTTCGACGCCAACTTCCCGGAGGTCTGGCAGCAGCTGGCCGACCGTGACGCGGAGCTGGTTATCTGGCCCAGCGCGTACTCCGCCGGGACAACGCTGCAGGCACACGCGCTCATGCACCACTACCCGATCGTCACGGCCACGCAGACCAGCGACTGCATTGTGTACGACATCACCGGGCGTGAGGTGCAGTACGAGAAGCGCACGCCGGTGAACATCAGCCGCGTCACTCTGGACCTCGACCGGTGCATCTTCCACGAGAACTTCAATATGGCGCCGCTCGAGCGTCTCCTCGTTGACCACGGCGAGGATGTGGAGCTCGAGGAGCACCTGCTGCGCGAGCAGTGGCTGGTGCTGCGCGCACGACGGCCGGGCGTGAGCGTGCGGGCGCTCGCGCAGGCCTACGGGCTCGAGGAGCTGCGTGACTACGTGCGCCGCAGCCGGCGGGCGATCGATGCTATGCGCGGCTGGCCCTTGCGCTCACCGAGCAGTGGCGGTGCGCCGTGGCCTGAGCGAGCTCCAGCGAGCGATGATGAGTACACGTACCATTATCCACCTCGATCTTGACGCCTTCTTCTGCGCCGTCGAGGAACAGCGCGACGAAACGCTACGTGGCAAAGCGTTCGCGGTCGGCGGGCGGCCGGAGAGCCGTGGTGTGGTGTCGTCGGCCTCGTACGCCGCGCGGCGCTTCGGCGTGCGCTCAGCCATGCCCATGGCCCACGCCGCGCGGCTCTGCCCCGAGCTCATCGTCGTCCCGCCGAACTTCGACGCCTACCGTGGTGCCTCCCAGCAGGTCATGGCGCGCCTGCACGATCTCACCCCGCTGGTGGAGCAGATCTCGATCGACGAGGCGTTCCTCGACGTGACGGCGCTCGATGAGCCGGGTGACGTACTTGCCGGCAGAATGCAGGCGACTATTCGGGATGAGCTGGCGCTGTCCTGCTCGCTCGGCGTTGCGAGCAACAAGCTGGTCGCCAAAGTCGCCACTGACGTAGGCAAGAGTCTGGCGCGGAGCGGCAAGATGCCGCAGGCGATCTGCGTCGTGCCGCCGGGCGATGAAGCGGCATTTCTGGCGCCACTCCCGGCCACCGCGCTGTGGGGCGTCGGGCCGAAGACCGCCGAGAAGCTGGCAGCCCTCGGCATGGACACGATAGGCGACATTGCAGCGTGGTCGGCAGATGACCTCGCGCGGCGTTTCGGGCAGCATGGCGAGGACCTGGCGCTCCGGGCACGGGGGATCGACGACCGTCCGATTGTGACCGAGCGCGCCGCCAAGTCGATCTCGCAAGAGACGACCTTCGCGCGCGATGTGACCGACCGGGCGCTGCTGGAGCGAACGCTGCGCGAGCAGGCGGGAGAGATCGCACGCAAGCTGCGGCGACACGACCTGATGGGCACAACTGTGAAGCTCAAGATCCGCTGGCCGGACTTCACCACGCCGACGCGCCAGCTCACCGTCCCGCAGCCGACCGACGAGCCGGAGGAGATCGCGCGGGCGGCGCTGCGTCTGTTCCAGCAGGTGTGGAGCCAGGGTCAGCCAGTACGGCTGATTGGCGTGGGCGTGAGCGGGCTTGGGTCACCGCCCCGCCAGCTCAGCCTGTGGGATGTTCCCGCCGAGCCGACGCCAGAGCAGCGAGCACGTCAGGAGCGCGTGCAGGTAGCTCTGGCGGCGCTCAAGGCGCGGTTTGGCGACGGAGTCGTGCGGCGCGGAGCCGAGCTTGACGAGGCGCGTGCGGCAGAACGGCCGTGAACGACGGCGGGCAGCACGTCAACCTCCACCGCATCGCTGAGATCGAAACCGCCCGCAGCGCACCTCCCCCGCCCGCTTCTCCTCGACGATCTCCTGCGATCACCGCCGAGATCCCCACCACCTTCTACCGTACCTGTTCTCGGTCGGCCCACCGTCCCGCAGTGCGTGCGCAGGCGATATGACCTACGCTCCCAGGCGCGGTTCAGCGGTCGTAATGAGCTGCACAGTGGTGTATCGAGATCTCAGTCAGGATGCCCATACCAAGGAGGAGCCTATGGCCGCCCAGCAGAGCCACACTGTCGCGCACACCACCTTCGCACTTGACGGGCTGCACTGCCCAGAGTGCGCCGACGCGGTCGAGCGGGTGCTGCGCGCGAGCCCGCACATCACCGACGTGCACCTCGACTGGAGCGCCAACCAGGTGCACGTCAGCTACCACGCCGGGATGATCACCGAGGACGAGATCGGCAGCATCATCGCCGGCACCGGGTGCGACTGCGCGCCGGCGGGGGAGGACGCTGGGCAGGACGCGCACGCGCACCACACCCCACCAGCCGGACGGCGCCTGCAGCACCTGCGGCACGGCGTCGACGTCCAGCCGATCACCATGGGCACCAAGCACGACCGCATGCAGTACGAGCTCCCGGCCACAGGCGCGCATGTGGGCCACAGCGCCGCGCCCGCTTCGCCCGCTGGCGCGCCAAGCGCCGGCCACGCGGCGATGGGGCACGGCGGGATGGACCACGCGGCGATGGGCCACGACACGTCCGACCCCGGCACGGCCGCCGCGATGGAGCGCGACATACGCGCCAAGTTCTTCATCGCCCTCGCGCTCACCATCCCCACCGTGCTCTACTCGCCGCTCGGCATGAACCTGCTCGGCCTGATGCTGCCGACCTTCGGGCTGGACATGGACCTGATCATGCTCGTCCTGTCCACCCCCGTCGTCTGGTACTGCGGCTGGATGTTCATCAGCGGCGCCTACCACTCGCTGCGCCGCCGCATGCTCAACATGAGCGTCCTGATTGCCGTCGGCGTGCTGGCCGCCTACCTTGGCAGCATCGTGCTGATGGCGCTTGGGCAGGAGACCTTCTTCGAGGCCGCCGCGATGCTCGTGACCTTCGTGCTGTTCGGCCACTGGATGGAGATGCGCTCGCGCCGCGGCACCAACGACGCCCTGCGCGCGCTGTTCGACCTGGTCCCGCCCCAGGCGACCGTCATCAGAGACGGCCAGGAGCAGAGCATCCCAAGCGCGGAGGTGCTGGTGGACGACGTCGTCGTGCTGCGGCCCGGCGACAAGGTGCCGGTGGATGGCGTGGTGACCGAGGGCGAGACCAGCATCGACGAGGCCCTGGTGACCGGCGAGAGCGTGCCGGTGACCAAGCGCCCGGGTGACGGGGTGATCGCCGGGTCGATCAACCGCAGCGGCAGCGTGCGCTTCCGCGCCACCAAGGTCGGGGCGGACACGACGCTGGCGCAGATCGTTGACCTGGTGCAGAAGGCGCAGAGCTCCAAGGCGCCCGGCCAGCGCCTGGCCGACCAGGCCGCCCAGTACCTTGTCATCCTGGCCGTGAGCGTCGGCGTGCTCACCTTCGCGGTCTGGTTCTTCATGCTCGGCGCGCCCTTCGCCATCGCGCTGACGTTCGCGATCTCGGCGGTGGTGATCGCCTGCCCCGACGCGCTGGGACTTGCGACGCCCACGGCGGTCGCGGTTGGGACGGGCATCGGGGCGCGCCACAACATCCTGATCAAGGACGCCGCGACGCTGGAGAACGTCTCGCGCATCACGGCGATCGTGCTGGACAAGACCGGCACGCTCACCGAGGGCAAGCCCGCGCTCACCGACGTCGTGACGGCCACGCATCACACGCTGGCGGCAGGAGATGGGCGCGTGGCTGCGGCGCTGGATGAACGCGAGCTGCTGCGGCTGGTCGCCTCGGCCGAGCAGGGCTCCGAGCACCCGCTGGCGGAGGCAATTGTGCGCGGAGCGCGCGAGCGTGGGGCAGAGCTGGTGGATACCACCCGGTTCGACTCGATCGCCGGCCACGGGATACAGGCCGTGGTCGACGGGCGAACCGTGCTGGCTGGCAACCGCAAGCTCATGAGCGACCGCGGCGTGGCGCTCGGCGAGCTGGAGGCAGCGGCCGCGACGCTTGCCGAGGGCGGCAAGACGCCGATGTTCGTCGCGGTGGATGGCCGGGCGGCGGGCCTCGTGGCGGTGGCCGACACCATCAAGCCGACGGCGGCAGAGACGATCCGGGGCCTCAGGGAGCGCGGGGTGCAGCCGGTGATGATCACCGGCGACAATGGGCGCACGGCGGCGGCGGTGGCACAACAGCTCGGTATCGAGCGCTTCTTCGCCGAGGTGCTGCCGGCCGACAAGGCGCGCCACGTGCGCGAGCTGCAGGCCGAGGGCAGGCGCGTGGCAATGGTCGGCGACGGGGTGAACGACGCACCGGCGCTGGCCCAGGCCGACATCGGCATCGCGATCGGCGCCGGCACCGACGTGGCGATCGAGACCGCCGACGTGGTGCTGATGAAGAGCGACCCCCTCGACATCATCCGCGCCATCACGCTCTCCAAGGCCACGGTCACGAAGATGAAGCAGAACCTGTTCTGGGCGGCGATCTACAACCTGCTGGCGATCCCGGTCGCGGCCGGCGTGCTGTACCCGTCGCTCGGGATCGTGCTGCGGCCGGAGTGGTCTGCACTGCTGATGTCGCTCTCCTCGATCATCGTGGCGGTCAACGCAGTGCTGCTGAAGCGTGTCGATGGTGAGCTCGCCAGCACAGGGCCTGCCGGCCCACTGCATCCGGCGCCCGGAGGCGGCGGCTAGGCAGATCGTGCGGAGGCAGAGTCATTCCGCGCTCGGCCTCCGCGCACTCACACCGCTCTACAACTCGGTGATGCACTGGCTCTTCCACGCGACGACGGGCGGCACGAACGGGTTCGGGCAGCGTGCATCGCTTCAGCTTGTGCGCCTCCAGGTCCGCAGGCTCATAGCCGAAGAGGTCTGAGAGGAGCCGGAAAGTTGTGCCATCCGGGATCCGCGCGAGGGTCGCTCCGAGTTCCGCCTTCCAGCGCTCCACGTCCACCACGCTGACGGCGCCCGAGAGGCGCGCGATCAGCACTCCGTCAGCCGCGTCCCAGCGTACATCGCTCATCGTATTCTGCTCCTCCTGCCTGTCTCCACGGCTGCTTGAGACGTCGCCAAAGCGAGCTGTGTCTACCACTCCTACTGACCGCACCTCCAGCATATGCTAGCAGGTATCCCAGCGAACGTTCTGATCTATGCCACCAGCAGCGGATCCGCGCAGCCCAGGAGGGACGAACGATCCTGGTGCTCCGGCGACGCGGTCACATCTGGGGCGGGCTCGATCAATACCGCGATGCTGATTCAGAGCTCGTTCGATGCCAACCCCGAGGTTCGCTCCCAGGAGAAC
>JBDLTZ010000054.1:0-16049 GCA_039805565.1 Chloroflexota bacterium
CTGGGCCTCGGCGTTCTTGAGCTGGGCCTCGGCGCGTGCCAGGCGCGCCTGCTGCTCGGCATTGTCCAGCCGGGCCAGCAGCGCGCCGGCCTTGGCGGTCTCGCCGTCCTTCACGAGCACCTCGGCCACCACACCCCCCTGCACGAGGCTCAGCGCCGCGCTGCGCGCCGGGATGACCCGTGCCTCGGCCACAACCGCGTTCCCCGCGAGGACGGCAGTGGGCACCGGCACGGTGTCCGAGGCGGCCGCGGGCTTATTCATGCTGGTGACCGCGAAGAAGCCGCCGCCTGCAATGGCAAGCGCCGTCACGCCGATCAAGAAAGTCTTTCTCACCGGGCCCTCCTCAGAGCACTTGAGTGCGCGCTGTGCGCTGCATCCGAACTGCCCTTGTTATACCCGGTGCGGGGTGTGGCGCCATCTGGCCAACGTCGCGGGGCTGATGTTACCTTCGAAGGACGGGCTGTCTCCGCCTCATGACGGAGCAAGCTCCGCCTGGAGTGCCAGCAGCTCCTCGTAGTCCTGCACAATCAGATCGGCCGCGGTGTTGGCGCGCAGCTCATCGGCGGTGTGGGTGGTGGCGAGCGCGACGCAGCGCATGCCGGCGGCCTTGGCGGCGGCCACGCCGGAGTAGGCGTCCTCGAAGGCCAGGCAGCGCCCGGGGGGGACGCCGAGGCGGCGTGCGGCCTCGAGGAAGATGTCTGGGGCCGGCTTGCCGTTCGGCACCTCTGAGCCGAGCGTCACGGCGGCGAAGCGGCGCTCCATGCCGAGCACGCGCAGCATCGGCTCCACGTTGATCGCCGGCGCCGAGGTGGCGAGGCCGACGGGCACGCCGCGGGCGTCGAGCAGATCGAGCAGGCGCGTGAAGCCGGGCAGCAGCGTGATCGCATCCATGAGCGTGTGGTAGATGCGCTCCTTCTCCTCGGCGTAGCGCTCGATCTCTTCGTCGGTCAGCTCGCGGCTGAAGAGCACCGGCAGAATCTCGCGGTTGCGCTTGCCCGAGAGGCCGGCGGCCACGTCGGGCGAGGGGGGCGCGAGCTCGTAGCGCCGGCCGAAGATGACGAACGCCTCGGCGTGCAGGTGCATATTATTGGTGATGGTGCCGTCCATGTCGAAGATGGCGGCGTCGAAGTTGTTGATCATGTTACATGTTTCACTTTGCATTTTCGACTTCTTCCAGGCGCAGCGACAGGATCCTGGATGCGCCGTCTTCACCCATCGAGACGCCGTAGATCGTGTCGGCGACCTCGATCGTGCCGCGGTTGTGGGTGACGATGAGGAACTGGGTCTGCTCGGTCAGGTCGGTGAGGGCCTCGCGGAAGCGACCGACGTTGCTTTCGTCAAGCGCGGCGTCCACCTCGTCCAGGACGCAGAAGGGGGATGGATTGACCTTCAGGATGGCGAACAGCAGCGCTGCCGCGGTGAGCGAGCGCTCGCCGCCGGAGAGCAGCGCGAGGGTCTGCTGGCGTTTGCCCGGAGGGCGGGCGATGATCTCGACCCCGAGGCCCTCGATACGCTCGTGGCCGTTGCTGCTGCCGTCCTGCTGCGCTTTGCCCTCGCTCCGCAGGAGGAGGAGCTGTGCCTCGCCGCCGCCAAAGAGCCTGACGAAGCTGTGCTCGAACTCGGCTGCAACGGCGCTGAAGGTCGCCTCGAAGCGGGCGCGCATGGCCTCGTCGAGCGCGGCGATCAGCTCGTTGAGCGAGCCGGAAGCTCGCCGCAGGTCGTCGGTCTGCGAGCTGAGGAACTCGTGGCGCTGGTTGGCCTCCTCGTACTCCTCGAGCGCCAGGGGGTTGACGGCGCCGAGGCGCGCGAGTCTGGACTTGAGGTTTTGGATGTTGGATTGAAGATCTTCGTCTCCTATGATGGGTGGGTGGGACGCTGCGAGAGGCTGCCCCTCGCGCTCCTCCTCCTCGTGCGCCAGCGCCTCGATGTCGATGTCGTCGCCCGCGGCGCGCTCCCAGAGCGTGTCGATGCGGTCGCGGGCGCGCTGGAGATCCAGCGTAGCGCGGCCGTGCGCCGTCTCGGCCTCGAGCGTAGCGGCGGAGAGCTCGGCCTCGCGCGTCTCGGTCTCCGTCAGGCTGGCCTCGTGAGCGGCGAGCTGCTCCTCGGCCGGGCCGATCTGGTGGCGCAGGTCGTCGATCTGGGTGAGCAGGGAGGCGTGCGCGGCTTCGAGCTCCTGGTTGCGCGCGGCGAGGGCGGCGTGTTCGCGGTCCAGCTCGGCGGCGCGGCGGTCAGCGGCGGCGCGCTGGTCCGCAAGGCGGGCGAGGTTCTGGTCGCCGGCGTGGAGCAGCGCGCGCTCGGCGCGAGCCTCGCCCTCGGCGGCGGCGGCGGTGGCGCGCTGATCGGCGAGGCGGACGCGGGCATCGCGCTCCTCGTCGGCGCGGGCCTGCTCCTCGGCGCGCAGCGCCTCGAGGCGGGCGCGGGCCTCGGCCTCGCGGGCCTCGAGGGCGGCGTGCTCCTCGGCCAGGGCGTGCTCCTGGGCCTCGAGGTCGGCCAGGTCGGCGGCGGCCTGATCGAGGCGGGCGCGCTGGAGGGCGGCATCGGCCTCGGCGCGGTCGGTGGTGCGGCGGGTGGCCTCGGCCTCAGCGCGGTGGGCCTCGGTCTCCTGGGCGGCGCGGCGGCGGGCCGGCTCGGCGTCGTGGAGGGCACGCTCGGCGGCGGCCACCTCGCGGTCCACGGCAGCGCGCTCCGCGGCGGCGTGCTCCACCGCGTGGCGCAGGGCCTTGACCTGCTCAGGCAGCTCGCGCAGCTCGCGCTCGCGGCGCAGGGCCCCGCTCTCCTTGATCTGTGCGCCGCCGGTGACGGCGCCGCCGCTGCTCACCTGCTCGCCGGCCAGCGTCACGATCGTCCAGCCGCCTCCGATCCGGCGCAGCTCACGGCGGGCCACTGGCAGGTCCTGGACCACGAGCGTGCGGGCGAGGAGGTAGTCCACCACGATGCGGTAGTGCGGGTCGCAGTCGACGAGGTCGGCGGCGACTCCGAGCACGCCGTCGCCGGCCGGGGGGCGGCGGTCGTTTGTGGGCGGCCGGATCGTATCCAGCGGCAGGAAGGTAGCTCGCCCGGCCCCCGAGCGCCTGAGCGCCTCGATCGCGTCCTCGGCATCGGCCCACTGCTCGACCACGACGTGTTGGAGGCGCGAGCCGAGCGCAACCTCGATAGCCGTCTCGAGCTGCGCGGGGACCCGGACGAGCGAGGAGACCAGCGCGAAGCCGGGGCGGCGCTGGGTCTCGGCCCACTGCATGGCGGCCTTGACACCGGCGAAGGCCCCGGCGTAGCTGCGCTGGAGGCGGGTGAGCGACTCGAGGCGCGCCTCGGCGTCGGCCAGGGCGCGGCGCGCCTGTGCGGCAGTCTCATCGGCGCGGGCGCGTCCGGCGCGGGCTGTGTCGAGCGCCTGGCGGGCGGCTTCGGCGGCGGCGGCAGCCTGGCGGGCGGCCTCGGCAGCGGCCTCAGCGCGGGCCTGGGCCTCGTCGAGCGCGGCGCGGCGGGCGGCGAGGATGGACTGCGCGGCCTCGAGGGCGGCGGCGTGGCCGGCCTGGTCCTGAGCCAAGCGGGCGCGGCGCAGGGCGATCTGCTCGGCGCGGCGGCGGCGCTCCGCGAGGGCGGCCGCGGCCTCGAGCTCAGCGCGCTGGGCGGCATCGAGTACCTGACGGGCGGCGCGGCGCTCGGCGTCGCGCGTGGCGAGGTCCTGCTCCATCGCGGCGGCAGCGGCGCGCAGCTCGGCGAGGCGCTCTTCGCAGGCGGCGAGGCGTGCGGCCACGGCCGTGCGGTCCTGCTCGAGCTCCTCGCGGCGCAGGTCGAGCTCGCGTGCGGAGCGCTCCTGCTCCTCGGCCTGGCGGATGAGGGCTGCGTGGCGCTCGTTACCCACCGCCAGGTTGCGCTGGGCGGCCTCGGCGCGGGTGTGGAGAGCGCTGCTCTCATTGTGGAGCGCGGCGAGAGCGGCGCGCTGGGCGCGGAGGGCCTCGCGGCCGGCGCGCAGCTCCTCGGAGAGCGTGGCGAGGGCGGCGCGCTGGGTGTGGAGGGCCTCCTCGGCGCGGAACTGAGCGGCCTCGCACGCCTGGAGGGCGGCGCGTGCCGCGCGCCAGAGGGCGGCGTAGTGGCGCAGGAGGAACTCGCGCAGCTCGGTGGTGAGCTCACGGTGGGTGCGCGCCAGGGCCGCCTGGCGCTTGAGCGAGCGCATGCGCGGCTCTAGCTCGGCGAGCAAGTCGGCCACGCGCTCGACGTTGGTGTTCGTCTCGCGCAGGCGGCGCTCGGCGTCGGCGCGGCGCCCCTCGTAGACGCTGATCTCGGCGGCGTCCTCGAAGAGGCGTCGGCGGTCTGTTGTGCTCAGGTTGAGCGCCTGATCCACCAAGCCCTGGTTGATGACCGTGTAGGAGCCGCCGAGGGGGCCGATCGCCTCCTGGATATCGCGCAGGCGCACCTTGCTGCGGTTGATAAAGTACTCGTTCTCGCCGGCGCGTGTGGCGCGGCGGGAGATCGTGACCTCGCCGTAGGGCAGGGGCAGCAGGCGGTCTGAGTTATCGATCGTGAGGGACACCTCGGCGAAGCCAGCGGGGGCGCGGCGCCCGCCGCCACCGAAGATCAGATCCTCGGTGCGCTTCGAGCGCAGTGTCGCGAAGCTCTGCTCCCCGATTACCCAGCGGATTGCATCGACTAAGTTTGATTTCCCACACCCATTTGAGCCGATGATAGCGGTGACGCCCGGCTGGAACTCGAAGACCGTGCGGTTGGCGAAGGTCTTGAAGCCCTGGATGTCGAGTCGTTTGAGGTACATGCGTTCCGTGTGGCGCTGCGGCGACGATTGTGCATTATAGCACAGGCTTGCGGCCGTCTCCTGCACTCTGGAGGTGTGGGCGGAGCTAGATCTGCACAAACATTGACATATAGCGGCAAACACGTCATGATTAACAAATCCCATTTGGGAGGCTGGAACTAGAGGTGCGCTCTGTGGCGCCGACTCCGCAATCGAGCCATGATTGCAGTTCGTTCATCTTGACAGAACATGGTCCGAGCGAGTATCATTATCATTACCCAGGATCACGTGCAACGCGATCACGAGCCTCAAGTGGAGCCGCATAGCGGCCCACTCTCCGGTCGCTGTCTGTTGCACTTTAACAAGTGCATAGTGGGAGGACGTCGTGCAAGGGCTTGAATGGGCCGTGCTGGCGCTGATGGCAGGTCTTGCCATTGGTGTGGGTATCGGCATTGCCATCTACAGGAATACCATGCAGAGCCGTCTCCGGCAGGCAGAGGCTGAGACGCGCCTGCAGCTCGAGGCGGCTCGTTCGGAGCAGAAGGACTTGGTCCTGCGTGCGACGGACGAGGCGCTGCGGCTTCGCAACGAGGCAGAGGCGCAGATCCGAGATGCGCGGGGGGCGCTCACCAAGCAGGAGGAGCGTCTGCAGCGCAAGGAGGAGAACCTCGACCGGAAGCTGGATGGGGTCGAGCGTCGTGAGCGGCAGCTCCAGAGCCGTGAGCGGCAGATCGAGCAGCTCCAGCAGGAGGCCGACCAGCTCCGCAACCAGCAGCGCGCTGAGCTGGAGCGGGTCTCGGCGCTGAGCCAGGAGGACGCCCGAGGCATCATTCTGCAGCGCGTCGAGCAGGAGACGCGTGAGGAAAGCGCGCGGCGCATCCGCGAAATCGAGAAGCAGGTGCGCGAGGAGGCGGACAAGACGGCACGCAAGATCGTCAGCCTGGCTATCCAGCGCTGCGCGTCGGATTACGTCGCCGAAGTCACCGTCTCGACAGTGGCGCTCCCGAGCGAGGAGCTCAAGGGGCGCATCATCGGGCGTGAGGGCCGCAACATCCGGGCGTTCGAGCAGTTCACCGGGGTCGACATTATCGTCGACGACACCCCGGAGGCTGTCACCCTCTCGTGTCACGACCCAGTTCGTCGTGAGGTGGCGCGCCTCTCGCTGATCAAGCTGCTGAAAGACGGCCGCATCCACCCGACTCGCATCGAGGAGGTCGTCAACAAGACGCAGCAGGAGGTCGACCAGATAATGCGGGAGGAGGGGGAGCGCGTAGCCTACGAGGCGAACGTGCAAGGACTTCACCCGGACCTGATCAAACTCCTAGGCAGGCTGAAGTATCGCACCAGCTACGGCCAGAATGTGCTCCAGCACTCGCTGGAGTGCGCGCTGTTGGCGGCTCACATGGCGGCCGAGCTGGGCGCAAACATCAACGTGGCCAAGACTGCCGCGCTGCTACACGATATCGGCAAGGCTGTAGATCACGAGGTCCAGGGCCCGCACGCCCTCATTGGTGCCGACATCGCCCGTCGGCTGGGGCGCTCGCCGGCGATCGTCCACGCGATCGCGGCGCACCACAACGATGAGGAGCCGCAGACCGTTGAGGCGTTTCTGGTGCAGGCAGTCGATGCTATCTCGGGGGGGCGCCCCGGTGCCCGACGCGAGACGCTCGACCTGTACATCAAGCGGCTCGAGGCGCTGGAGACGGTCGCCACGTCGTTCAGCGGCGTGCAGCGCGCCTTCGCCGTCCAGGCTGGGCGCGAGGTGCGCGTGATGGTGCAGCCTGACCAGATCGATGACTTGGGGAGTATCCACCTTGCTCGCGATGTCGCCAAGAAGATCGAGGAGAGCCTGCAGTATCCCGGGCAGATCAAGGTGACGATCATCCGAGAGACTCGTGCGGTGGACTACGCCCGCTAGCGCCGGAGCGCCAGCTTGGTTACCGGCCCTCGTGGCTGGCGCGCTCGGCCCGGGCGAAGGACACGCGTGTATGGACTCGGACAACGACGCCAGGGCGACAAACATCTCGGCTACATTCCGAAACGCTTCCACTACACCGGAGGAGGAACGTATGACGAACCTGTCGCATCCCACCCCTATCGCACGTGCGGTCGGTGCGAGCGGTACCACCACTGTCGAGCGCCACGGCGCCGAGGTGCTGAAGGTCTCCACTCGCTCTCGCCCCAGCGCAGTTGCCGGCGCTATCGCCGGTGTCATCCGCGAGAGCGGGGTGGCCGAGGTCCAGTCGATCGGCGCCGGGGCCACGAACCAGGCCATCAAGGCGGTGGCGATCGCCCGCAGCTACCTCAGCGAAGAGGGTATCGACATCGTCTGTACCCCATCGTTTATCGACGTCGCGATCGATGAGGAGGAGCGCACCGCGATCCGCCTGTTTGTCGAGCGCCGCTAGACATCCCCTCCCACGCACACAAAGAGGCGGCGGGCCACATCGGCTCGCCGCCTCTCTTTCTGCGCGCTGGGGCGGCTACCGCGACCGCCGCTGCGACGCCAGGATCGACACTGTCATCCCAACTGTCATTGCCCCGGCGATCCCGAGCGCACCCGTCAGATCGAGGTTGCCACGAACCACCGGCGCGCCCAGCGCGAGCGCCACCCACGGGATCCACGAGGGGACGAGCAGCAGCTGCTTCCACACGGTGTTCAGGCGTGAGCCGCCGATCACTGCGAGCGTGGCGAACCAGCCGACAAGAGCGAAGAACATAGCAATGATGACGGCGTCAGATAGCATGAGAACGGCTCCTGTGTGCTCGAGTTAAAACAGTGTTATTTTACCAATCGTATCAATAAAGGCCATCCCCACCGAGTGCCCCGTTGGTCCTTCGTTGCCGTGGTACTTCACGACAAGGTGTGTTGACACCCCGGTGGCAGGTGGTTACAATACCCATAGTGTTCCGCGGAGGTACGATCCTTCGTCCCAATGGGACGAGGGATTTTTGTTTCAGCGACTATGATGACGTCAACCCCCATACGGATCATGGCACAGGTCGCCTACTGGCTTCTGGTGGGCGCTGCGTCGGTCTACGGCCTAGCGATCGTGACACTCACCGCGCTGTGGATGACCGACGCCGACCAGACGTGGTGGACCGCGCTCACCAATATCTTTGCGCTGTACATGTTCGCGCCGCTGCTGGTGCTCGTGCCGCTGGCCCTGGCCGTGCCCTCGTGGTGGCTCCGCGGCATCGCGGGGGCGTCGCTGGCGATCTTCCTGGCGAGCTTCGGCGCCCAGCTCCTCCCGCCCGCCCCGCGCCAGGCATCCGGCACGCCGCTGCGTGTGGTGACGTTCAACCACCTGTACTCGAACGACCGAATCGACGAGATCGTGGCGACGATCCGCGCCCAGGACGCCGACATCGTGGCGCTCCAGGAGCTCAGCAGACCTGTGGCTGAGGCCGCGCGCGCCCAGCTGGGCGATATGTACCCCTACCAGCACTTCACGCGGAACGAGTGGGGCCACCGGCTCGGTCTGCTGAGTCGCCACCCCTTTGAGGTGGCCCCCGCCCTCCCGGCCCTGCCGCGCCAGCGCTTCACCGTGAACGTCGGCGGGCGGCACCTCACGCTGATCAACGTCCACCTGACCTCCCCCGATGCCCAGACCTACACGCCGCCGGCGCTGTACCGGCTGACGCTCCCCGCCGGCTATAGCTCGTACTGGCGCGACCGCGAGGCGCCGCTGCTGCTGGACGAGATCGACGCTACCTCCGGCCCGCTGGTGGTGGTGGGCGACTTCAACACCGGCGACCGTGAGCCGCTCTACCGCGAGTTCGACCAGCGCCTGCACGACGCATACGGCGATACCGTCTGGGGGCTGGGGTTCACCTACCCGCTGAACCGGGCGTACTTCGGCGTGCGGCTGCCGTTCCCGGTGGTGCGGATCGACTACGTGTGGAGCCGCGACGGAGTGGTGCCCACGGCGGCGCGGACGATCTGCCAGGGCACTGGCTCCGATCACTGCATGCTGGTGGCGGACCTGCGCCTGAACGCTGAACGCTGAACGCCGAACGCTGAACGCCGTAACGTAGGGCTAAAGACTGAGGTTTTTTCGAGTATCGTGAGATAGGCTGGAGATCGAAGGGTCGCTGCTGCGGAAGCAGTACAGCTTTGAAGCAGGCACAGCCCTTCATCCTTCAGCGCTCTTCCTTCATCCTTTCAGAGAGGGGGTGGTCGCCATGGTAGGCGATGACGTAGGTGTAGTAGGAAACGTTCGCAGGCGGACTGTCAGACCGGGGTAGGCCACGGGGGCGCAGCGCTCCTCCGGGCCTTCCCCCTTTGAGCCTGGAGGACCGACCGATGACCCTCTCTCCCCGCTACGACGCCGCGGAGGCCGAGCGCCGCTGGCAGGCGCGCTGGGCGCGCGAGCAGACCTACGCCTTCAACCCCCAAGACCAGCGCCCGATCTTCGCGATCGACACCCCGCCCCCCACCGTCTCCGGCGAGCTGCACGTCGGCCATATCTACTCCTACACCCAGGCCGAGGCGATGGCGCGCTTCTGGCGCATGCAGGGCCTCAGCGTCTACTACCCCTTCGGCTTCGATGATAACGGCCTCCCGACCGAGCGCTTCGTCGAGCGCACCCGAGACATCCGCGCCCGCGACGTGGGCCGCCCGGCGTTCATCGCCGCCTGCCTCGAGGTCTCGCGCGAGGTCGAGGACCGCTTCGAGGAGCTCTGGACACGGCTCGGATTCAGCGTGGACTGGCGCCTGCGCTACTCGACGATCGACCCGCTGGCGCGCCGTACCTCGCAGTGGTCGTTCCTGGACCTCTACCGACGGGGCCGAGTCTACCGCGACCAGGCGCCTAACCCGTGGTGCGTCGAGTGCCAGACGGCGATCGCGCAGGCCGAGGTGGACGACGCCGAGCGAGATACGACGTTCTACACGCTGAGCTTCAGTATGGGCGCGGCAGGGAGCGCGGGCGCCGCGAGCGACGAGGCGCGCCTTGCTGCGCCCCTCCATATTGCGACCACACGCCCCGAGCTGCTGCCGGCCTGCGTCGCGGTGTTCGTCCACCCGGACGACGAGCGCTACCGTGATCTTGTGGGCCATGAGGCGATTGTCCCGCTGACCGGGCGGCGCGTCCCGATCCTGGCCGATCCTGGCGCCGACCCAAGCAAGGGCACCGGCGCGGTGATGTGCTGCACGTTCGGCGACGCGGCCGACGTGGCGTGGTGGCGCGCCCACCGCCTCCCGCTCATCCCGCTCGTCACGCGGCAGGGGCGCCTGGGCGAGCAGGGCGGCGCCTACGCCGGCCTCACCCTGCGCGACGCCCGAGCACGGATCGTGGCCGACCTGCGCGGCGCGGGGGCCATCCTGGGCGAGCAGGCGGCCCGCCAGAGCGTCCGCATCCACGAGCGCTGCAAGACCGCGCTGGAGATCCTGGAGACCAGCCAGTGGTTCATCCGGGTGCTCGACGCCAAGGAGGAGCTGCTGGCGGCAGGGCGCGCGATCACGTGGCGCCCTGCCCACATGCTCGCGCGCTACGAGCACTGGGTCCAGAACTTGAGCTGGGACTGGTCGATCTCGCGCCAGCGCTTCTACGGCGTCCCGTTCCCGCTCTGGCACTGCCGCGCCTGCGGCGGCGTGGTCCTGGCCGACGAGGCGCAGCTGCCGGTAGACCCCACGGCGGACGCGCCGCCGCGGCCCTGCGCCTGCGGTAGCGCAGACCTGCGCCCCGAGGAGGACGTCATGGACACCTGGGCCACCTCCTCGCTGAGCCCGCAGATCGCCGGGCGCATGCTGGCCGAGCCGGAGCTCTACGCGCGGCTCGCCCCGATGCAGCTGCGGCCGCAGGCGCACGATATCATCCGCACCTGGGCGTTCTACACGATCGTCAAGTCGCACTTCCACTTCGGGCGGGTCCCGTGGGAGACGGTGATGATCTCGGGCCACGGGCTGGACCCCTCCGGCCACAGCATCCACAAGTCGCTCGGCAACTCGCCGGTGGCGCCCGCCGCGCTCCTGGCGCGCCACGGGGCCGACGCGCTGCGCTACTGGGCATGCGGCGGGGCCGTGGGCGCCGACCAGCCGGTAAACGAGGAGGCGATGCGGCAGGGCGCGCGGCTGGTGAACAAGCTCTGGAGCGCCAGCCGCCTGATCGCACAGCATCTGGGGGAGGGTGGCGACGGACGACCGACGACCGACGACCGCGTCTCGGGCAGCCCACAGCCCCTTCTCCCCGCAGACCGGGCGCTGCTCTCGTGGCTGCAGCGGCTTGTCCGGCGCGCCACCGAGAGCTGGCGGGCCTACGAGTACGCGGCGGCGCTTGACGCGACCGAGCGCTTCTTCTGGGCGACGCTGTGCGACAACTACCTTGAGCTGGTCAAGGGGCGGCTGTACGACGGGGCACCGGCGGAGCGGCTGGCGGCGCGGCGGACTCTGGCGGCCACGCTCGCCACGCTGCTGAAGCTCCTGGCGCCGGTGCTGCCGCACGTGACCGAGGAGATCTACCAGCAGGTCTTCGCCGCCGCCAGTGGCACGGGCTCGATCCACCTGTCGGCGTGGCCTGAGGCTGACGAGGCGCTGCTGGACGGGCAGGCCGAGCGGGCTGGTGACGCGCTCTTCGCGCTAGCGGCGGCCGCGCGGCGGCTGAAGACGGCGCGCAGAGTGGGGATGGGCACGCCCCTGGCGCGCGTCGCGGTCTTCGTGGACGACGAAGGGCTGCGGGCGATGCTGGCGGAGGCCGAGGGAGACCTGCGGAGCGTCACGCGGGCGCGCGAGGTGGCGCTGCTGGACGCGCCGGCGGAGGGGGCTGAGGCGCTGGCGCCTGGGCTGTGGGCGCTGCTCGAGGTCTGATATCATGGGGCTGTGACGCGGAGGGGCCTGCCCTCCGCACCCCATCCGACGGAGCGCCCTATGAGCATCGCAGACCTGCGGAAAGAGTATACCCTGCGCGGCCTGAGCCGGGCCGATGTGGACCCCGACCCGCTGCGCCAGTTCCAGGTGTGGTTCGACCAGGCCGTGGCCGCCGGGCTGGTGGAGCCGAACGCCATGACCCTCGCCTCCGCCACGCCCGCGGGGCGGCCCTCGGCGCGCGTGGTGCTGCTCAAGAGCTTCGACGCGGCCGGGTTCGTGTTTTTCACCAACTACGAGAGCCGCAAGGGTGCAGAGCTGCTGGCGAACCCCTGGGCGGCGCTGGCCTTCTACTGGCCGCAGCTCGAGCGGCAGGTGCGCGCCGAGGGGCGGGTGGCGCCGGTGACGCCCGAGGAGTCGGACGCCTACTTCGCCAGCCGCCCGCTCAGCGCCCGCGTCGGGGCGTGGGCCTCGGCGCAGAGCCGCGCCATCGAGAGCCGGGCCGATCTCGAGGGCCGGGTCGCTGAGCTGGAGGCGCGGTTTGCCGGGGGCGAGGTGCCGCGCCCGCCGCACTGGGGTGGCTTCCGCGTTGTGCCGGAGGTGGTGGAGTTCTGGCAGGGCCGCCCGAGCCGCCTGCATGACCGCATCTGCTACACGTGGGGCGACGGCGGCTGGGCGATCGAGCGGCTCTCGCCGTAGGGCTGAGTGCTGAGTGCTGAGTGCTGAGTGCTGTTTGGCGCATCACGCTGTGGTGCATTCTCCCCTCTCCCGCGGCAGGGAGAGGGGCGGGGAGTGAGGGGCTGCCGGAGCGCAGCGGCGGAGCATCGACAACGACAAGGAGAAGCAGTGAACCCCATCCTCAAGAAGCTCGGCTTCGGCCCGCAGGACCGCGTGGCGATCGTCCACGCCGACGACATCGGCGCCCACCAGGCCAGCATCCCCGCGATCGACGACCTGCTCCACGCCGGGCTGGTCTCCTCCTGCGCCGTGATGGTGCCGTGCGCGTGGTTCCCGGCCGCGGCCGCCTGGGCGCGCGCCAACCCCAGCGCGGACGTAGGTCTCCACGCGACGCTCACCGCCGAGTACAGCGCCTACCGCTGGGGCCCGATCAGCACACGCGATGTGACCAGCGGCATGCTGGACGCCGAGGGGTACTTCCACCGCACGACCCCTGAGGCGGTGCGCGCGGGCGACCCGGAGGCCGTTGCGGCCGAGCAGCTTGCGCAGATGGAGCGCGCCCTGGCCGCCGGGATCGACGTGACCCACATCGACTCGCACATGGGGGTTTCGTTCGCCGCGGCGCTCCTGCCCGGCTACCTCGATGCGGCGCGCGCGGCGCGGGTGCCGGCCTTCATGCCGCGTATGAGCGCCTCCGCGCTGCTGATGCGGGACATGGACCCGGGTCAGGCCGACCGGATGCTGGCCCTCCAGCGGGAGATGGAGGAGGGCGGCATGCCGCTGGTGGACCACATCGGCTTCATGCCGCTGGACCGCCACGAGGAGCGCGTGGCGGAGGCGAAGGCCATGTTCGACGCGCTGCCGGTGGGTCTGAGCTACTGCATTCTGCACCCGGCGCTCAGCACCCCCGAGATGCAGGCGCTCACCCCGGACTGGCGGGCGCGCGCGGCCGACCACGCGGCCTTCTGCAGCGCCGAGCTGCGCGAGCACGTCCGGGCCACCGGCGTCCAGGTGATCGGCTGGCGCGCCGTGCGCGAGGCGCTGCGGGGATAGATCGGCTCACTGACAGGCCGCGCCGGCAGGGGTTGACTAGGTGCTCCGGCTGGTGCGGCCTCGTCTGTCACCCTACCCTGCCTGCCTCGTGTGCGGCGGACTGGCACCGGAAAGGCCACGCTCGAGCTGCACCTCCTCACCCACGGGCTGGCGGAGGGTGACACGGCGCTGTTCACCTGCCGCGCCCCACAATAGCAATCCCGCGCGGGTTGTAGACGCGCGTCAGCGCAGAGCGGGGCTTGGGGCGCAGCCCCGAGGAAAAAACCCACCCCATCTTTTCATATCCCGCTGAAGTGCAAAAGAGTATTGGCATACCCTGTGCAAAAAGCGTGCGAGACGCATTGACAGGGTCGCTATCATACTCTATACTGTTGAAAGGTTGTAATATTGCAACTATTCGATAGCTCGAAGGACAATGGGCGACACACCTGATGACAACACGGAGCTCGCGCGGCGGGTCGGGCATGCACTGGGCTCGCTGCTAGCCGACGTCATGCAGTACAGCGCGCGTGACATGCTGAGCCTCGTCCAGCGCGAGGACTTGTCCATGCCGCGTATGACGACGCTCATGATGCTGGCGCGCTGTGACGGGGCCTCGATCTCGGACATCAAGCAGCACCTGAACCTCTCGCTAGGGGCCACGAGCCATCTGGTAGACAAGCTGGTGGATGGCGGATTCGTGACGCGCGCCGAGGCGACGGAGGACCGGCGGCAGAAGCACGTCGCGCTGACGGAGCGCGGGCGCACCTTCGCTGAGGAGGTGCGGCGGATCCGCGTAGAGGAGCTGACGCGGCGGCTGGCGCAGCTGCCGGTGCCGCTGCTGGAAGAGGCGATGGCGGTGCTGGGGGAGGTGCAGGCGCACCTTAGGGGCGCGCCGGAGGCGCCCCCATCCTCACGGCGACACCGGAGCGTAAGGGAAGACTGAGGAGTTCATGGCGACAACTACAGCGGTAGTGGGCGAGCGTATCGACTACGCCGCCATCCTGCCGAAGCAGACCAAGATCCAGATCCTGGCCGGCGTGCTGCTCGGCCTGTTCCTGGCGGCGCTCGACCAGACGATCGTCTCCACCGCGCTGCCGGCGATCGTAGCCGACTTCAGCGGGCTCGACCTGGTGGCCTGGGTCTCGACCGGCTACCTGCTGGCGAGCACAGCGATGGTGCCGATCCACGGCAAGCTCTCGGACCTGTACGGCCGGCGCGCCATCCTGATCTGGGGCGTCGTGGTCTTCCTGATCGGCTCGATGCTGTGCGGCGTGGCCCAGGACATGGTGCAGCTCATCCTCTACCGCGTGATCCAGGGGATCGGGGCGGCGGCGCTCACCTCCACCGCGTTCGCGGTCCCGGCGGACCTATTCGCGCCAGCGGAGCGGGCGCGCTACATGGGCCTGTTCGGCGCCGTGTTTGGCCTCTCGAGCGTGGTTGGCCCCTTCCTCGGCGGCGTGCTCACCGACCAGCTCTCCTGGCACTGGGTGTTCTACGTCAACCTCCCGGTGGGGCTGGTGGCGCTGGCGTTCATCCTGCGCCGGATGCCGCCACTCGCCAGCGGCCTGCGCGCCCCGATCGACTGGCTCGGCACCGTGTTCCTGACGCTGGCGGTGGTGCCGCTGCTGCTCGGCCTGACGCTGGACAAGAGCGTGTACGCCTGGGGCTCGCCGCTGGTGCTCGGGCTGATGACGCTGGCCGCTGTCTCCACCGCGGTCTTCGTCGCCGTCGAGCTGCGGGCGCCCTCGCCGATCATCTCGTTCGAGCTGTTCCGCATCCGCACCTTCTGGGTGGCGATCGCCGCCTCGGTGCTGAACGGCGCGGCGTTCTTCGGCGCGATCCTGTTCCTCTCGCTGTTCCTCGTCAACGTGCTCGGCATCTCGGCCACCGAGGCCGGCACAGCGCAGATCCCGCTGATGATCGCGTTCGTGGCCAGCAGCATCGCGGCGTCGCAGGTGGTGGCGCGGGTGGGGCGCTACAAGCCGTTCATCGTCGGCGGGTTCAGCGTCATGCTGCTGGGCTTCTTCCTGATGACGCAGCTCGGCCCGGGCAGCTCGGTGTTCGACGTGACCTGGCGCATGGTGGTGCTGGGGCTCGGCATTGGCCCGGCGCTGCCGCTGCTGAACCTGGCGCTGCAGAACGCGGTGCCGTTCCAGCAGCTCGGCCAGGCCACGGCCAGCCGGCAGTTCTTCCAGCAGCTCGGCCAGGCCACCGGCGGCGCGATCTTCGGCGTGGTTCTCTCCACCACCCTTACGGCGCAGATCGCGGTTAACATGGCTCCGGTGTTGAGCACCCTCCCAGCGGCGGTTCGCGAGCAGCTCGACCCGGCGGCGCTGCGCCAGAGCACGGTGGCATCTGAGGGCGCCGGGAGCGCGACCGACCCGGCGGTATCCGTCGCGCAGGCGGCGGAGGCGCAGGGCGTCCCCGCGGACCAGGCACGGGAGCTGGGCGCTGAGGTCTCGCGGGCGCTGAAGGCCTCGTTTGCCAGCAGCATCACGACGATCTACTGGTACGCGATTGGCTTGGTGGCAGTGGCGCTGGCGCTGGTGACGTTCTTCCTGCCGGAGCTGAAGCTTCGCACGACGAATGGGCCCGCCGGCCCGCCTCCGACGCTGGAGTAGGGGCCTGCGGCGCTTTCGTTCGGGGGCGCTCCGCCCCGCGCCCTGGTGAGGGAAGTGCGGGCGCTCCGCCCCGCTCCCTGGTGAGGGGAGTGCGGGTGCTCCGCCCCGCTCCCTGGTGAGGGGAGTGCGGGCGCTCCGCCCCGCTCCCTGGTGAGGGGAGTGC
>JBDLTZ010000055.1:0-9188 GCA_039805565.1 Chloroflexota bacterium
TCGGCCTCCATCTGCACGCCGGGGACCTCGGTGGCGCCGAGCACGCGGTTGGCGCTGACCACCAGGCTGGCAACACGACCGGACCGCAGCGCGCGCGGCGGGCCACCCGCCTGCGCGTAGGCCTTCAGAATGGCGGCGTACTCGCGCGCCCAGGCGGGGTCGTCGTGCGGCGTGGCCTGGTGCTCAGTGGGCCGATCACGTGCCATCGGAAGCCACCTCCCGCTTACGCCGCGGGCACGCGCCGGCAGCTTCTGTGGACTGGCTGGCAGCCAGCGCGGCGCGTGCCGCTGCAGGACTGCTCGTCAGCACGATCCGTCCGGTGTTGAGTAGCGACGCGCGCGTGGCCACGGCCGCCATCTCGTCACGGTGCGTGATCAGGAGCACTGTGGTGCCATCGTCCGCCATGCGGCGCACTAGCCGGACGACGTCGTCCAGGCTCAGCACGTCCACGCCTGAGTCTGGCTCGTCCAGGATCGCGAGGCGCGGGCGCATGGCGAAGACCGCCGCGAGCTCGATGCGCTTTCGCTCGCCGCCGCTGAGCGTGGCGTCGACCGGGCGCGGCAGGTAAACCTCGGGCGCGAGGGCGACGGCGGACAGAGCAGCCCAGAGCTGCCCGCGCGTCATGTCCGGCCGCGCGAGAGTCAGGTAGTCACCGACCAGCAAGCCCTCAAAGCGCGCCGGCTCCTGCCAGGCCAGGGTCAGCCCCAGTCGTGCGCGCTCGTGGATGGGCAGGCCGGTGATATCGCGGCCGTCAAAGACGATACGCCCGCGGTCGGGACGGTAGTCGGCGCAGCCCATGACGGCGTATGCCAGGCTTGACTTGCCGCTGCCGTTCACGCCGAGCAGCGCGTGAATCTCGCCCGGAGCAACCTGGAGCCGAACCGCGTCCAGGATCGCACGGCCGTCACGTGTCAGTGAGACATCCTGGAGCGCCAGCAGTGGCGTCTCATCCATCATGCGCCGCCTCCCGCCCTCCTTCGCCGCTGGGGCGCTCATCGCCCTCGCTAAGCCAGGCGCGCCACGGCGCGGCGGAGACCTGCGACTCAGGCATATCGACCACCTGAACCGTCACCGCCGTCACCCCGGTTACGTCCCGCGCTGCCGCACACACTTCCTCCACCAGCACGTCGGCCAGCGGGCAGCCGGGCGTGGTGAGTGCTAAGTCGATGGCGACGCGATCGCCCAGGACTTCCACGGATCGAATCATGCCGAGGTCCACCAGGCGCACGCCCAGCTCCGGATCGACGACGGACTGGAGCGCATCCCAGATTGCGAGCTCGAGCTCTGCAGATGTGCGTGGTGATGACATCGTCTCCCCCTGTGAGCTGATTCTGTCCCCGCCTGTGCGCAGGTTCTCCACGTCGGCAGGCCAGCTTGGCGTGCCACCTCTCGCTCAGCTCAGATGTAGGGTGTGGTCAGCAGGAAGAACCTGGAGAAAGGTGGAAGGGGAAGCACGGACTACGCAGCTTGCGGACATGGTAGCGCGAAGGGTACCGAGTGGGAGAAAAGAACGGCATACACCCGGCGCAGATACGTTAACCGGAGACGGCAGAACACGTGGTGGTGTGATCTCCTTCTGACATAGCGGTATGTTTCCTGCACGAACGCCCAGGTGGCCCTATACTCCTCCGGTAGATGAGCTCCATCCTATGCTGGTGTTGTCCCGAAATACCACCTCATTGCACCCCATATGCCTCTCGCCTCATCCTCGGGACAGCCCAGTCGCAGGCAGTTGTTCATGCTTGCCCGTGGCGGCACCCACCCTGTGCGGCCGATATGAGCAGGAGAGGCAACGATGAACACACATGCCAGCGTCGAAGCCATCCCGAAGAAGGAGGCGCTCCGCCTCTGTCTAGAGATCCGTGCCGAGAACCGGCGCAGGTGACTCAGTCTCGCGGCGATGCCGTGCTGGGGCTGTGTGCGGTTCTCGAAAGGTGACCCGGAGAGGAGGTGTGTGAGCAGGGTGCCAGGCTATCGCGGCTGTACGCTGGTGAACGCACGCTACGACCGCGCACGAGGATCGGTGCCACGGACACGGTGCGCGCGGGGAAAGACGAAACTCCCGCTCCCTCGGATGATGCCGTCAACACGGAGCGATCGGCCGGCGCTCGTTTGCTGCTCGTGAGGTCAGGGGGCGTGCTGCCGCGTCTGCTGGACAGGAGTGGCGCAACATGCAGCAGGCGTGCGCCAAGGAGGCACGGCTGTGAAGGCAACAGACGATCTGTGGGGAGTTGGTGCACCAGTGACTGGCGGTATCCAAGCGCATGCCGGGATACAGCAGCTGGATCTGATTGGGGTGGAGCTGGCCATCCCTGGGGTGGTGTTGATCATCGGCGGAGATGACCATCACGATGCCTAGCCTGCTACTGCGCACAGGTAGGGCCTTGAGACCTGGCAATCTCCAGGACGTACTGCCACCGGCGCCGGCGGCATACTGGAGCCTGGAACCCGAGCGGCTGCTGATCGCGCTGCACACGTCGGCTACAGGCCTTTCGGCCGAGGATGCCACGCAACGCCTCACGCGGTACGGACCGAACGCTGTGCACGTTCAGCGCGAGATGACGGTGTTCAGCCTGCTGCTCAACCAGGTCAAGAGCCCACTCGTGCTCATGCTTCTCTTTGCCGCCGTGATCTCCGTCTTCGCGGGGGAGTGGACCGACGCTGCGATCGTGCTCGCCGTGGTTCTGGGGAGCACGGTTCTTGGATTCGGGCAGGAGTATCGCGCCAGGAACGCCGTCGAGCTGCTGCGATCGAAGGTCACCGTTCGCTCGACGGTCCTGCGCAGCGGGAGCACGGAGCACCTTCCTTCTGAGCAGTTGGTGCCGGGCGATATCGTACTGCTCTCGGCCGGGAGCCTGATCCCCGCCGATGGCGTGGTGCTGGAGGCCAATGACTGCTTCGTCAACCAGGCGCTGCTCACTGGCGAAAGCTTCCCGGTGGAACGGACACCCGGCGCCGTTCCGGCAGGCGCCAGCCTCCCCGAGCGCACCAACTGCGTCTTCATGGGCACGAGCGTGCGCAGCGGTACGGCGCGCGCACTGATTGTGCAGACTGGCAAGGCGACCGTGTTCGGGCAGCTCGCAGAGAGGCTCAGCCTGCGGCCGCCGCAGACCGAGTTCGAGCGCGGCGTCCAGCGGTTTGGGTACCTGCTGACGCAGGTCATGCTCGTCATGGTCGTCATCGTCCTGGCGGTCAACATGCTGCTTCACAAGCCCGCGATCGACTCCCTGCTCTTCGCGCTAGCGCTCGCAGTTGGCCTCACGCCCGAGCTTCTGCCCGCCATCATCAGCATCACCCTCGCCCACGGCGCGCAGCAGATGGCCAGCCGCGGCGTGATTGTGCGGCGGCTGAACGCGATCGAGAACTTCGGCAGCATGGACGTGCTCTGCACCGATAAGACCGGCACGCTCACGCAAGGGGTCGTCCGGCTGAACGACGCCCTCGGCTGTGACGGCCGTGACTCCCCCGCGGCGCTGCGCGCCGCCTTCCTCAACGCCACCTTTCAGACCGGCCTGAGCAACCCGCTGGATGAGGCTATCATCACGCACGCGCAGCAGGCGGGTCTCAGCGTGGGCGCTGAGGAGAAGCGCGGCGAGATACCCTACGACTTCACGCGCAAGCGCCTGAGCGTGGCCGCGGCTGGCCCGCAGGGTGATATCACGCTCATCACCAAGGGCGCGCTCGAGCCGCTGCTGCAGATCTGCACGCAGGTCGCGGTGGGATCAGTTGTCTGCCCAATGGACGGCCCACAGCGGGACATGATCGAGGGGCGCTTCAATGATTGGAGCAGCCAGGGCTTCCGGGTGCTGGGCCTGGCGACGAAGGCGCTCCCCCGGGACGCCAGCCTGATTGCTGCCGCTGATGAGCGTGACCTTGTCTTCCTGGGCTTCCTGCTCTTCTTCGACCCACCCAAGCTCGACGTGCCGCAGACGATCCGTGACCTGGCGCAGCGAGGCGTGCAGATCAAGATCATCACCGGGGATAGCCATGTGGTGGCGCGGCACGTCGCAGACGCGGTGCAGCTCCCGGTGCGCGGCGTGCTGACCGGGAGCGCCCTGAACGACATGCGCGACGAGGCGCTGTGGCACGCCGCCGAGCGCACGACGATCTTCGCCGAAGTAGACCCCAACCAGAAGGAGCGCATCATCCTTGCGTTACGCAAGACCGGGCACGTGGTCGGCTACATGGGCGATGGCATCAACGACGCACCTGCGCTGCATGCCGCCGACGTGGGGATCTCGGTGGACACGGCGGTGGATGTGGCCAAGAACGCCGCCGACTTCGTGCTGCTGAGGCAGGACCTGGACATCCTGCGCGAGGGCATCGACGAGGGCCGCGTGACGTTCGCCAACACCCTCAAGTACATCCTCACGACCACCAGCGCGAACTTCGGCAACATGTTCAGCATGGCCGGGGCGTCGGTCCTCCTGCCGTTCCTGCCGCTGCTGGCGCCGCAGATCCTGCTCAACAACTTCCTCTCCGACATCCCGGCCGCCACGATCGCCGGCGACCGCGTGGACCGTGAGTGGGTGGAGCAGCCTCGCCGTTGGGACACCGCCTTCATCCGGAACTACATGGTGCTCTTCGGTCTGGTCAGCTCGATCTTCGACTTCCTGACCTTCGGGGCGCTGCTGTTCCTCTTCCGCGCGTCGCCGGTCCAGTTCCGCACCGGGTGGTTCATCGAGTCGCTGCTGACCGAGCTGGTCATCGCGCTCGTCGTGCGCACCCGCCAGGTGTTCTTCCGCAGCCGCCCGAGCACACCCCTGCTGGTAAGCACGGTGCTGGTGATCGCCGTGACCCTTGCTCTACCCTACCTCCCTGTCAACGCGCTGTTTGGCTTCGTTCCACTGCCTGCACCGCTCATGGCGACGCTGCTTGGCCTCACGGGGCTCTACATCCTGGTGACCGAAGCGGCGAAGCGCTACTTCTATACGCGTATCGAGCCCTCGACCGCCTGATACGCCAGAGCCGGCGGGTCGTGTCATTGGTGCGCGGCCCGCTCCCAACACGCCACCTGCGCGGCCGCCGAAGAAGTCATCGGCCGCCTATAGCACCCTCTGCACACTGCGTTACCGCAGTGCTACGCCGATCACACGCCGTGCTGCTAGACTGTGTGCAGATTGGGGTGCCGACCGCCTGTTCTGCCTGCCGCACAGCGACCTCTCCTCGCACCCACACTGCACCCGCCATGCACCTCATTCATCCGATCGGGCCTGGACTGTCGGGTTGCGGCAGTCGCGCGTACTCGCCTCAAGCGGCATCTCGATCTGCTGTCTTGAGATGGAGGGAGGTGCGTCTACCATCACGCCCATCACATAGGAAGGAGGAGTGAGATGAACACGGAAATGAGACCTCACGCTCCCGTGCTGCTCGCACGTCTGATACTGGTCGCCCTGTTGGTGGTCAGCTTGGCCGCGTGTGCATCAACCCGAGCGCCAACCCAGGCCGCACCAACCGCATCGGGACCGCAGCCCACGGCCAGTGCCGGCCCGGCGCAGCTCGCCAACCCAGCCTCAGTGTACTGCCGCGACCAGGGCTACACCCTGGAGCTGCGCACCGACCCCTCGGGCGGCCAGTACGGCGTGTGCGTCCTGGCTCCCGGCGTCGAATGCGAGGAATGGGCGTTCTACCGCCACGAGTGCGGTCCTGGAGCGGGCGCAACCGACGCCGTGACTGCCACGACGGAGATCACGTACCGGCCGGCGCCCTCCTCGGCAGAGTCGCGCCAGGGCTGGTGCATGAGCAGCTCGCTCGCCGCCTGGCGCCCCGATGCGTGGCGCTGCATGGTGGACAGCGAGATCTACGATCCGTGCTTCGCGGTCCCTGGCGCGAGCGAGAGCGTGATCTGCGGCGCCGACCCGACAACTGGAAGTGCCGGCTTCACCCTCAGGCTGACACAGCCGTTGACCGCGGCCGACGTGCCGCAAGCTACCACCACCCACGCCTGGATGCTCGAGCTCGCTGATGGCACGATCTGCGGCTACGCGACTGGCGCCACAGGCGGAGTAGGCGACAAGCGCATCAACTACCTGTGCCAGAGCGCCGACCCGAGCCAGCGCAGGGCGATCCTGGGAGACCTGCAGGCGGGGACGGTCTGGACAGCCGAGCTGGCGGTGATCACCCCCGGCGCGGCGGGTCCTGAGGTGACAGAGTCGCACACTGTGTCCGTGCGCACGCTCTGGCGGTAGTGCAGCGCCGCAGATGTTCGTCTGGAGTCTGAAAGAGCTCTCGCGCGCCTTCTAGCGCGCGAGAGCTTCCCATGTTCGACGCCGGCACGTTCCGTAACGCGCAGCGTCACGCCAGCGGTGGAGCGCTGGCGTTGCCGGCGCTGGTGATGCCTTCCGCCAGCCCCCGCCTGGCGATCACGCACCTACGGCTCGAGTGCGCCCTCCACCTGGCCCTCGATTGCGATGCGCACCTCCCGCACCGTGGGGAACTGGAGCAGTGTCAGCGCGATCTGCTGTCGCATCAGCATCACGCGCAGCGACCCGCCGCCGTACGCCCGCAGCTCCTGCGAGAAGTCTGCGGTGGCGACACCGTCCCGAATGACCAGGCTCCGCAGCGTCACGCGCGGTCCCCAGTCGGCCTCACGGCCCGGGTAGCTCAGCACCTGCTCCGGCGTCGGGAGGGCGGTGGTGAACCCGGCGAGGTTCGGCGGACCCGGCCCCCACAGGAGCTCGCCCAGCGCCGCGGTGCCGATCCTCGCGGTTCGCGGGACGCGCTGCTGCACCGGCACTACATTTTCCCCCAGCACCCAGTAGAGCGTGACCACCTGTGTGTCGGGGTCGTTGGCGCTGAGCACCGTCACCGTCTGCCGCGCCTCCAGCTGGCCAGCCGCGCTCAGCAGCTCCAGCGTGGCCGGCTGCGTGGCGGGCTGCGGCGGCGGACCCTCGTGCATCCAGTTGAGGGTGCCGATCACCAGCCCCTGCCCGTCCGCGCCGCGCAGCACGGGGAGGACCCGCATCAGCTCGGTGCCGTCCTGCCAACGCAGGCGCGCGACCATCTGCCCGACCGGCTGCCCGGCGTACGCCAGCACGTGCAACGGAAGCGTCACGCGCTCGTCCGCGGCCGGGATACTGATCGAATTTGCTGGTACGGGCTGCAACTGCGCGCGGAGCGCATCGGCGCCGATGTTCCCGCGCTCGACCTGCCACCCTGAGAGGTTGCGCGGGTCGTAGGTCAGCACGGCGCGCTCGAACGCCTGGACGACGATGTCGCGCCACTCGCCATCCTTGAAGGCGCTCGCCACGAGCGCGTCGGTCATCGGCAGGCCGATGTCGTGTAGCCAGCCGCCTGGGAACAGGTCAGCGCGGTTGATGTAGCTCCAGAAGTAGGGTCGGACGATCGCGCCGCGCGCAGGCATCAGCGACGGGTCGTAGGGCACGAAGACCCCGCCGCGCAGCGGCGCGACGCCGCCGCGGAAGCCGGGCGGCGGGCTCTGCCGCCGCGCGGGCTCTGCCGCCGCCCGAAGCTCGCCGTACGTGAGCGTCGTGCCGCTCACCGCGCCCTCGGGATCGCGCTCCATCAGCTCGGCGGTCAGCCGGCCGTACATGAACTGCCAGTGCGGGGCTACGGTGTCCCGGCTGTGATCCTCGATCCTGCCCTTCTCGAAGTACTGCGCGGGATACCCGCCCTCCTCGACCAGGCCGGTCAGCGGGTAGCCCAGCACGCGCATCCCCTGGTGCTGCTGGTAGTAGGCGCGAAACGGCTCAGCCACCGTTGGCGCCTGCTGCTCCGCCCGGGCGGGGGCGGCCGCGAGCAGCGCGCAGAGCATGGCGGCGTAGGCGAGCGCGGTAAACCTGTGTCGAATGTTCATACGCCACCTCCTATTGGTTATTGCAGCGGCGTGACGTACTGGAAGCGCAGCGCGCCTCGGCCGGCGCTCACGCTAACGCCGGGGCCACGAAGTACTCGGCCGCCGCCTCCTGCGTGAGCACCCACAAGGTGCGGTGATCCCGGTTTCAGTAGTGCGGTGGCAGCTGGCTGAACGTCTGCAGGCCAACTAGCACTGCTACCACGTGCATCGCCACGTGGCTGATGAGGGGCGCGAGCGGGCTCCGACTGATCAGGTAGAACAGGCTCTGCGCTGCAACGCCGGCCATGATCACGAGCACCTGTGTGCCGCGGAACTCGGGGTAGCCGAGGTGGTAGACGCCAACCACCAGGGCGCTCACGAGGAGCGCGATCCCCGCCGCGGCGACACGCCCTGGCCAGCGATCGGTCCAGCCGAGCAGGGTCAGCGCCTGCCAGGTGGCGTAGACCGGCAACACGGAGAGCAAGAGCCCGTCGATGCACCCCGTACACGAGGGCGAGCCAGAGCAGGTCGAGGACGAGCAGGAGCCTCTGGGGCGTCGGCGAACGGTCGAGCGGCTGCGCCAGGGTTGCCTGGACAATGAAGACGGTTGCGACGGCGCCGGCCGCCAGGCTCCAGGGCCAGTGCGCGACGAACGCGGGCCGGAGCTCGACGCCGCCCGCGCGGACGTAGGCTGCCAGGAAGCCGGCCATCGCTGTCACGTAGAAGAGCACGTACACAGCCCGAGGGAGCTGGAGAAGACCTGCGAACACTGCTGCGATAGCGGCCGCGAGCAGTGCCGCCGCAGCAACCCATGCGAGGTGATCTCTCCAGGTCATTGGGGCAGGCCGAGTAGTCGAGCCTGCGAGCGGGAGGTTGCCCTGAACGGTGCTCATCATCACACCTCCTCGGTGTGCAGCGGCCGGGGCGTGCCAACCGCGTTCGACGCTTCCCGGGCGAAATGCGTCGGCCATAATAGGGTTGTAGAGGGGCGCAGGGTGATGGGCGCAGGAGCTGGCACGCAGGGGCAAGGGGTGGTCCCTCTGGAGATGAGTGTACCCCGAACCGAGCACCTGCTGAGAGAACATGACGCTACCCGGCGAGGAGACTGGGCGACCGCTTAGAGTCTGTCAAGCGTTGTGTGTAACTGGCATTGCGTTCAGTTAGGCCGGAAAGCGGCCCTCGAAGCGAATGGCGAGCTGGTTGAGCACGTGCGCCCAGTTCTGCGGCGGCATGGTCCACTTGCGCGTGACATCGCGCGTGACCAGGAACAGGAGCTTGCGCGCGGCCTCGGCCGTCGGGAACGCGCCCTTGCTCTTGATGACCGTGCGCAACTGCCGGTTGTAGCCCTCAATGGTGTTCGTCACGTAGGCCAGACTGTGGCGCACCTGGTGGA
>JBDLTZ010000056.1:0-2608 GCA_039805565.1 Chloroflexota bacterium
AGGGCGTCCACCCCGGCTACTACCGCGCCTGCGCCGAGCGGGCCGCGCTCGACGCCTACCGGCCGCCGCGGCACCGCGCGCCGGTTGCTCGTCAGGACGACGCCCCGCCGCCCGCGCTCCAGGCCGCGCCGGCCGCCCCTCCCGCCCCGTCGGTTGTGCGCGAGGCTGAGGCGCTCACGCCCGAGGCGGAGGCGCTGCTTGTGCAGATGGGCGTGCGGGAGCGGGCGGGCCTCGCGGGCGTGGACGTGGAGCTGATCCGCGCGTGGCAGGCGGTGGTGGGCCACCCCGGCCTCGCCGCGCGCTTCGACGACCCGGTGGCGTTCGCGGTGACGCAGCTCCGGCGAGGGAACGCGCCGCCGGCGGTGGCCGAGCTGGAGCGCTGGCACCGGCGCCAGCAGCGGCGGGACGACCCGCACGAGACGTGGCGGCTGATCCAGGCGCCGGAGATCACGCCGGAGGAGCACGACGCGCACGAACTTTTGGTGGAGCGGGCCGAGGCGCTCAACCCGTACCCGGACGACAAGGAGTCGCTCGTCTACCTGCTCTGCTGCCTGCAGGAAGGGGTGAGTGATGTCGATGCGCTGGAGGGGCTGGAGGCCCACCGCGCGGACATCCGGCGCATCGAGGAGCAGCGGGCGGCGGAGCGCGAGGCGCGGATGCGCCAGGCGTACGGGAGCTGAGGGGAGGGGTGCTACCGGGTAGCAGGGCTGGCTGTCACACGTCACCAAACACACCCAATCGGGCAGCATTGTGGAGGACACTCATGTGCAACATCACTACCACCATCAGCATTTCTAGCTCCGAGGACGGGTATCTCCTCGCGTTTCCATACGACCGTCTGACTGTCATCGCCCTCAGGCGCGCCGTCCAGGGGGCGAGGAGGGGAGCGAGCCCGGAGCTGCGCTGGTTTCCCACTACACCGCAGTGGTGGATCGCCGCCCGGTACGGCGACGCGGCTCGGAGCGTTTTGAGTAAGTACGCTGAGCGGCACGGGTGGGTGCTGGAAGACCACACCCGAAACAGTGATGCGGAGCTTGCAGCAGCCCATGAGCGCGCGCTGCTTGCGTTCATCGCTGCGCTCCCACCCTCGGCGCTGCGATTGATCGGCTGGTCCTCCTGGCCGCGAGCCGTGGAGCTGGCGCTCAATACCTACCTCGACCCCGAGGTGTTCCAGCAGCTGCGCGGAGTCGCACTCGCAGTCACCCGCCACGGCTCGGGCTGGGTCTGCAAGCTGCCCACGACTGCGCGCGTCCTGCAGGCGCTGATTGCGCACCAGCAGGTCACGGCCATTGCCCCCGGACACCTCGTCGCCGCCGCGCCGGCGCATGCGAGTGTTATCCACCTCACCGATGCGTCCAGCACGGACTGGCTCGGCTGGTCGCTCACCGCGACCGCCGCCTCTCATGCGCAGCGTCTCCTCGGGCCGTGGCACGTATTCGCGCACGGGGACGCAGACTACGCAGTCGTAGAGGCCAACGTCTACGTCCACCACCTGTTCAGCCTCGTGCCCCCCGTCCCGCGCAGGCAGCCGGACCTCCTACAGCTGCTCCGGCGGGACTGGCCGCAGCTCGGGCCCGCCGCGCTCGCCCACGCCATCAGCTCTGCCCGCGCTGAGCTCTGGGCGACCGCATTGGCGCGTGCGCTAGCGGAGGCGCCGCTGGAGAGCTGCGCCTCCGGGAACGGCTGGCAGGACGGCGACTACACCCACCCGGCCGACAGCCTCGTGGCACTCCTCGAGCGCGCGGACGCCGAGGCGCTCCGGGCAGTGCTGAGGTGGCCGATGGAGGACGTCGCCTGCACTGGCGCCTGGATCGCGGCCGAGAAGGTGGCCGCCGCCGCGGCGCGGCGCGAGAGGGACCGAGCGAATGCACGTGAGCGGGCGCGGGCCCGACTGGCCGGGCGACGCAAGGACGAGCTGGTGGCCCTCGCGGAGCGGCACGGGGTCACTGCCCGCCGCAGCTGGCAGCCACTACAACCCGAGCCACCGGTGTACCTCGTTGACCAGCCGGCGCAGCACATGGCCGCGGAGCAGTGACTACCCCTCGCGCAGCAGGTCGCGGAGGCCGCCGTACACAAAGCGCTCGTTGCCCTTGGTGCCGTGCCGCACGACAGCCAGTCTGAGCTCACCTCGCCACGCCTCATCGACCGAGCACGACGACGTCCTGCTCGGTCGATGAAGTACGACGACATCTACTGTGGGTCCGCCACACCGCCCTCGGGTGGGTCTGCGTCAGCGAGGACGTTGCGCATCTCGGGGTGGGAGCGCAGCAGCCGCGCGAGGGTCGCATCCTCAGTCTCCCCCGGCTGGGCCATGCGCGCGAGCGCGGCCCACAGGTGCTGCGAGAGCTGCACGCGCTTCTCCGTGAGGTGCACGTCTGGTTGTCCTCCCGCGATGGCCGTTTCTGCAGGGCCGAGCGCCGCGCCCCCTGGGACGGCTGTCAGGCGCGCCAGGTCTGTATCGGTGGATCCTGGGCCATCAAGCAGGCCCGCCCGCTCCAGCACCACGATCAGCGGCTGTGGATCCGGCATCGTATCTCCCCACTGCGCGCCTCGCCGAAGCGCGCCGCTCAGCTTGCCCGAGCGTCGGACGCCGCCGGCGCGGATCTAT
>JBDLTZ010000057.1:0-4639 GCA_039805565.1 Chloroflexota bacterium
CCACCGTACTGCTCGGGGATGGAGCTCGGCAGCAGACCGAGGTCCCAGCCCTTGGCGATGACCTCCGCGGGGGTGCAGCGCCCCTCGTCCGCGTCGCGGGCAGCCGGGCGCACGCGCTCGGCGGCGTAGCGCCGCACCGTGTCAACGATCAGCTGCTGCTCCTCACCCGGTGTGAATGAGACCATGGTTTCCTCCTCACCCGCTCAGCGCACCCACCTGCATCAGCAGCGGCAGGCTGCCCTCGAATTTCAGCTTGCCCATCATGAAGGCCATGTTGCCGTTGAGCTCGCCGCTCATCATGGCGCGGTAGTCCTCGGTGGTCATCTGGAGTGTCACGGCCGGCTCGCTCTGCCCGCCGAAGATTACGGTCGTCTCGTGCAGGCTGCCGTCCGAGCGCGTGAGCTCGATCGTCACCGCGCCCTTGAGGCTCTTGACCACCGCCACCTTGCCACGGCGCGCGTAGTCCACGAACATCTCAGCCCCGCCGGCCTCGACGCTCCTGGCCCAGTTCTCGTAGCTCTGCTGGACCAGCATGTCGCTGCCCTCGATGCCGCCGGGGACGTACTCCATGGCGCCGCCCTCGGCGCGCAGCCCGAAGCTGCCGCCCTCAGGGCCATCGATCACGTAGGTGGCCGTCAGCGCCGGCTGTTCGGCGGCGCTCTGCGGTGCGTCTGCCATCGCGGCGGCGTACTGCCGCGGGACGACCTGCTCGAAGTACTCGGCGGGGGTGGGGGGCATACGGTCTCCTCTTCGACACGAAACAGGGAATGGGCGCCGCGGCGGATCAAGCTCCGTCGCGCACGTCACGCCAGATGAAGCGGCCCAGCTGTTACGTCCACATCGACGCTATTTCAGATTGCCGGGGGTGTGTGAGTGAGTGTCGGGTAGTCGCCGCATGACGCAGTGTATCATGCGCATGTTGCGCACATGTTGCGTACATGTGGCGCGGCGGAATGAAGTGCTAGGGCGCCACCTCGACGACGAGCATCTGCTCGATCGGGGCGTCGGGCGGCAGCGTGAGAATAAGAGTCAGTCCGAGGCCGGGCGGCAGCGGGACGGTGAGCTCGAAGGGGGTGCCCGCGCCGGGGTCCAGAGTGGCGCCGGCGGTGCCCGAGGTGGCGTACCTCGTGCCGGCGCTGTCGCGGAAGGAGAACGCGCCGGGCGGGATCTCGAGCGGGGCGCTGGAGGTGTTGGTCACAGCGCCGCGGACGCGGACCTTCTCGCCCTCGCGCTGCACCGCCTCGACGGCCACGCGCGCGCGGGCGCCGGTAGCCACGGGGGTGAGCGCCGGGGCAGACTGGCCACCCTCAAGCTGGCGTCGGGCGTCGGCCACCGCCTGCTGTACCTCGGGCGGGAGCTGGGGCAGATTCACCATCGGCAGCTCGAACGGCCCGGGGGTGGGCTCGCCCGGCGCCGGCGGGCGCGGCGTGAACTGCTGCTCGAGCGCCTCATTGCGGCCGGCACGGCCCCCAGTGGAAAACCAGATCAGCACCAGCGCCAGCACTACCCCCAGCAACACCATCAGCATCGACCCACGTGACTCGCCCATGACCCCTCCATAGAACCACATCGTCCTCGCATGATACACGAAGATCAGCCCTGCAATGGCCCCGCACGCCTTCCTGAAGCGGCTAACGCCCGGTCAGGGAGCGGGTTAACATAGCTTGACAAAGCTACAGGCATCGCATACACTACTCCCTAACCTTCTCGTCCTAGCAAGTCGTTATGAGCACGTATACACGTGCTCGCCGGGTAGCCGCAGCTACAAGTGAATGTGCATCTGCGAGATCCCCGCACCCCCCATACCCGTTGCAGCGCTACGTGACGGATGTCTCTCCGCCGTGACAGGGTGGTGTACGCGCACGATGCTCATTCAGCAGAACAGTGTGGTTTCGTGCGGGCTTGGCGACAAGGAGGTGTCGGCCTCGCTTCCCTCCAAACCTGGGCGGTTTTCCCTTTCACTCCCGATCGCCCGTGACCGGCTGGCCACCGTACCGTGACTCTCGGCGTGCTCCAGGGGTACGTAGGTTTACCCCTACCTCAGATTCTCTCGTAGCTTAAGGAGTAGTGGAACTCATGAAGCGTCTCAGCGCGATTCTGTCGTTTCTGATAATTGCGGGCGTGCTGGCTGCCTGCGGCGGCGCCGCCCCGAGCGCCCCCACGCAGCCCACGGTCGAGGCCGCCGCCACCGCCGTGACCGGCGCGGCCACCGAGGTCGCCCCCACGGTCGAGGCCGCCGCCACCGAGGCCGCCGCCGGCGGGGCCCCCGAGGACGAGATCGGTGTGGTCGAGATCGCCCCCGGCGATCCGCTGGTGCTGGCCTACGCGATGGTCACCAACGGCGCGAACGCCTCGCTCGGCGAGGACGCCCGCCGCGGCGTCGAGATCGCCCTCGACGATGTGAACAACGAGGTCCTGGGCACCCCGATCGAGCTGATCGGCGAGGACACCGGCTGCAGCGCCGAGGGCGGGCAGGCGGCGGCCACCAAGCTGGCCTCCAACACCCAGATCGTCGCGATTGTCGGCACCTCCTGCTCCAGCGAGGCGCGCGTGATGGCGCCGGTGATCGACCAGGCCGGTATGGTGATGGTCTCGCCGTCGAACACCGCGCCCGACCTGACCGCCGAAGGCACGCACGTGGAGGGCTACCTCCGCACCGCCCACAACGACGAGGTCCAGGGTCGCGTGGCGGCCGAGTTCGCCTACAACCAGCTGGGCATCAAGCGCGCGGCCACCGTCCACGACGGCAGCCCCTACGCGCAGGGCCTGGCCACGGTGTTCGCCGAGAACTTCCGCAACCTGGGCGGCACGATCACCAACGAGGAGGCCATCAACGTCGGCGACACCGACATGGGGCCGCTGTTCAGCCGCCTCGCGTCCGCCGAGGGCGGCGCGCCCGAGCTGGTCTACTACCCGATCTTCGTGGCTGAGGGCGGTTTCATCACCCGCCAGATCAAGGACGCCGAGGGCCTGGCCGAGGCCAAGCTGATGGGCTCGGACGGCATCTTCTCGCCGGACTTCGTCACCGCGGCCGGTGAGGCGGTGATGGGCATGTACCTCACCAGCCCCGACTTCTCTGCCTTCACGGGCGGCTACCAGGAGTTCACCCAGAAGTACGAGACCAAGTTCGGCCAGCCGCCGATCTCGGCCTTCCACGCGCACGCCTACGACGCCACCAACGTCATCCTGGCGGCGATCGAGAAGGTGGCGGTCAAGGGTGAGGACGGCACGCTCTACATCCCCCGCAAGGCCCTGCGCGACGCGCTGTACGCCACCGAGGGCTTCGCCGGCCTGACCGGCACGATCACCTGCGCCGACAACGGCGACTGCGCCGACCCCAAGATCGCGGCGTACGAGGTGGTCAACACCGACCCCGCCAGCTGGAACCCCGGCATCGAGGAGACCTCGAACCCGAAGAAGATCTACCCGTAGGAGTATCGAGGCGCGGGCGCGGCTCTGGCTCGCCCGCGCCACGCCTGTCACCGGGCGGTCTGGGTGTGGCTCGCCGCATCCAGACCGCTTTGTACAGGGGACACGAGGAGCTCAGCTATGCGCGTGCTGCGGCGTGACGCCTCATTCTCGCAGATTGACTTCACCCAGATCATCGTCCGAACGATCGGCGTCGTGCTGCTGGCGCTCGTCGTGATCGGCTCCATCTCCACGCTGCTGTCCGGCCGCTACAGCGGCAGCCAGTGGCTCAACTTCATCGTCTCGGGCGTGGCCCAGGGCAGCATCTACGCCCTGATCGCGCTCGGCTACACTCTGGTGTACGGCGTGCTGCGGCTGATCAACTTCGCCCACGGCGAGGTCTTCATGAGCGGCGCGTTCACCGCCTTCTTCCTGGCCGACTGGCTGGCGAAGTCGGGTGTCCTCGCGGCGCAGCCGATCCTGAGCCTGCTGGCCATCACCCTGTTCTCGGCGGCGATCTCTACCGGGCTGGCGCTGGCGCTCGAGCGCATCGCCTACCGCCCCCTCCGCCGCGCGCCGCGCCTGGTGCCGCTGATCACCGCTATCGGCGCGTCGTTCTTCCTGCAGTACACCTTCCGCGGCCTGTTCGGCTCGAACATCCGCGTCTACCCCGACGTAGAGATCCTCGAAGGGTCGATCTTCGGCATCGACCGCACGCTGGTGGTGGTGTTCCTCTCGGCCATGGGCATGCTGGCGGCGCTGTACCTCTTCATCCAGAACACCAAGACCGGCCGCGCCATCCGCGCCATCTCCGAGGACCTGGACACCGCCGCGCTCATGGGCGTGAATGTGGACCGCGTGATCGCCACCACCTTCGCGCTCGGCGGGGCGCTGGCAGGCGTGGCCGGGGTGCTGTACGCGCTGATCTTCCACCAGGTTAGCTTCTTCATGGGCTTTGTCCCCGGCGTCAAGGCCTTCACGGCGGCGGTGCTCGGCGGCATCGGCAACATGCCCGGCGCGGCGCTCGGCGGCCTGCTGCTGGGCATCATCGAGGCGCTCGGGCCGAGCCTCATCCTGGACGGCCTGGGCATCCCGGCCGCCCACCAGCTGAAGGACTTGATCGCGTTCGTGGTGCTGGTGCTCATTCTGATCTTCCGCCCGACCGGCATCCTCGGCGAGCGGCTGGCCACCAAGCGGGTGTAGGAGGCGGGTATGTCCGGCGGAGTACAGT
>JBDLTZ010000058.1:0-3266 GCA_039805565.1 Chloroflexota bacterium
CAACCTCGTCGCGGGGCATTCCCTGCTCCAAGGCTGCCACCACCCGTTCGCGAAGGTCGACTGAGTAAGCGCGCATGCCCGCAGTCTACCATACAGTCAACCTATTTGAGAAATGCTCTAGAGCAGAGTCCCCATGGTATCGCGGATGAGCTTACCTGAGTGCGAGTCTTTTCTCTGCCAATAGGATATACGACTGTCCTGAATGACTTTGTCGACTATTGGCAATCGCGTTCTGTTCGGTCAGCAGCAACTCGGGTTACCGAAGGGGCTGTCCGTCCATTGCGGCTCGATGGCTCGCGCTTCAGATATCCGGAGCCACCGTGCGCTTGGTCTCCGCTGCCAATCGCCAGTCATCGAGGAAGGTCAGGACATCCGCGTACAGGCCCTGCGGGATCTCGGTATAGCTTGCCACCCGAAACCGTCGATAGAGCTCGCCGAAGATTCCCTGGTAGAAGTTCTTGCCCTTATCAATACCAGTGAGGAGCTCGGCGAGCGCCTTGACACGCTGCGACACCTCGGCAGCCTGTGCCTTGGAGATCGATGCGCCTGGCCTAACCGTCTCCTCCAGGACCTCCAGCCGTATCTGAATGTCGGCCACATTCCCTTGGATCGCCGCGATCTCCCCCTGGACAACTCGGACAACCTGCCCTGCCCGATCGAGCCGCTGGCCGAGGTGCTGCTGCTGGCGCTGCAGCTCGATCTGTTGCTCAGCAAGGCGCGTGATCGCGCGACCCATCTCGGCGATGTGCTGAAGCTCCGCGATGGCCTCGTCCTCACGAACCAACGGCTGCGGATCAACGACGACCAGACGGTCACGGAACGCATCCCAGAGCACACGGAAGCACTCCTCACGGTAGCGCGTGAGCTTCTCGCGGAGCTCAGGGCGCACTTTGCTGGTGGTGACGCCGAAGAGCCAGCCGGCCAGCAGGTCAAGCGGGAGGCAGATCATCTCCCGCGCTTTCCCATCAGCGCCATGCATCACCACTTTCCGCACACGCCGAGCGAGGACATCGTCGCGCTGGATGCGGTTGTTCTGACTGGCCCAGGCAAGCCCGAGCGCCTCGGCAATCGGCCGAATCGGTACGTAGATCTCTCCTGCGGCGACGAGCGCGGCGGCCACGCGATCCCCGTGGAAGTCCACGACGCGCTCCTCGATGGGAGAGATGCTGTCCATCAGTTGGCTGGTCATATGGGTGCTCCTTCGACGTGCGTGCCAACCGTATTCATTATGAATACGGTTGCCTGTATAGCTTCTATCGCAGATCTGCCCATTCCCACTACCCGTATCGGGCTCACTACGGACATGCCCTCCGGATCTCCATCAGTGCCCGCTCGATCTTGGCAAGCGCCTGTGTGGCCCGCTGCCCTATCGGAAGCTCGGTCGCTCGTGAGGCCACTAGCGCGAGGGCTACGGCAGCCTCCTCAAGCAGCACAAGGTCGTTGTCATCGGCTGGTGCTACGTTCCGTACAGGTTGCTGCTCACTATGGCTGGCTTCTTCCCGGGAAGCGGTGTCGTGCGCAAGGGCTCTGGCATTCCTTGAGGGGGACGGGCTGACCCCGCGAACATTGGAAAGCCCCGCTGCTCGAGCACGAGTGATCACCCCTTCTCGCTCGCTCTCTGACCTGCTCCCTTGCTCAGGGCGAGGAGCCGTCTTGCTTTGTTCGGCTCCTGCGGTGAGAGCCGGACCCGCGCGCTCAGGGCGCGCATATCCCCGCACGGCAGCCCGAACTGCATCAAGGCTGAGGTTTTCACGTATCACCTGGTCAGCGAGGCCGATGGCCGCGTCGGGTTGCACGGCAAAAAGGGCGCTGAGCTCCAGCATCTGTGTGATTGCACGCGGGCGCTGCTGGAGCGCCTCCTTCAGCACATCAGGCAGTCGGAAGACGCGCGATCGTACACTGACCCAGTCCGACGACTTGCCCAGCAGTGCCCCAAGTGCTGCCTGATTCATGCTCGGGAACATGCGCTCGAGCCAGGCGACGATCTGTCCTTCTTCGATCGGGTCGAGGTCGCGCCGCTGCACGTTCTCCTGCGCGCCGACCGTGAGCAGCTGCGCATCGTCGATTGTACGCACGACAACCGGCAGCAGGCATGGCGTCCCGCGCTCACGACACACTCGCCGCCAGGCCGTCCTCCGCCGATGTCCGTACACCAGCTGAAATTGCCCCTGCCGCCTGAGGCCCAGATCGCCGTGTGGTCGGACAATCAGCACCCCCTGGAAGCCCGCTGTGCGCATCCCCTGTGCTAGCTCCTCGACATCGGCGTCGCTGATCGCCCGCCGTGCCTGGTATGGGCTATCCTCGATGAGCTCGTCGGCTATCTGCTGCACCGCCTCGCCCTGCTGCAGGTCGAGCACCAGGTCGATCGCCATCGCAGCTCCCGTCTGGCCCCGCCGGCTGATCCAGCCGTCTTGCTTCTTCGTCATTACTCTGCCTCCAGGAAGGCGAGGATCTGCTCCGCCACGCGACGATACTCCTGTGCGATCGGCGAGGCCGGTGCAAACTCTGCCAGCGTCATCCCGTGGGCAGGCGCGTCCGCAGCCGCGACCGCGAGGCGCACGGGTGCGAAGTGGAGCGGCACATCCAGTCCGGCTGCCTGCTGCCCGATCTCTGCCAGAGCCGCCTGCGCGTGCGCTGTCCCCGCACGGTAACGGGTTGGGAGCAGCCCGAGCAGGGTGAGGTCTGGGTTGATGCGCTGCCGTAGGCGCTGCTGGAGGGCCTGGACATGTTCGTAGCCGTCCAGCGCCATGAAGCTACACTCGATCGGCACCAGCAGCCATCGAGCCGCGGTCAGGGCATTCGTCACCGATAGGTCGATTCCCGGCCGGCAGTCGATCAAAATCAGGTCATACTCGCCGAGGTGCGGGGCCAGCATGTCGAGGAGGACATATTCACGCCCCTCCCACGGGATCGCGGTCTGGATGACGGCCTCGAGCGCAAGCGTCGCTGGCACCAAATCCACGCCGCGGAAGCGTGAGGGCCACCGTACCCCATCAAGTGAACGGGAGCGCCGAGCAAAAGCCTCGGTCAGCGAGCCGGGTGGGGTGTCGTTGGGAAGTGCAACCCGGGTCAGGGAGGCCTGCGGGTCGGTGTCGATCGCGAGCACACGCTTGCCCATCTGGCCGGCAAACCCCGCAATATTGAGCACGGTCGTCGTTTTGCCGACGCCGCCCTTGAGGTTGGCGACGGCGATGACGTGGTCGTTCGCTTTGTGGGTTGACATAAATATTCTCCTCGAAGGTGCTGATGTTCACTCAGGCCAGCGC
>JBDLTZ010000059.1:0-20499 GCA_039805565.1 Chloroflexota bacterium
AGAGACGCTGGGGCCGAGCCCGGGGCTGCTGGAGGTTTGGGACGACGTAGCCGCGGCGTCGGCGATCAACCGTGCGGTGGCAGACGCGGCGGTACGGGGGCGCATGCTCGAGGCGCAGCGCATCGCGCTCCGGCACTTCTCGGTAGAGGAGGCGCGGGCGCGATTTGTCGCGGCCGCGCGCTTCCTGCAAACGGGTGAGGAGAGCTCGTTGTTCGAGCGCCTCCCCCGCTAGCGCTCCGACTTGAGTCTTCGGCCAGTGGCGCGAGTGTCCACCAGCACGCGGGCGGCGTCGTGGATCTGGGCCCACTCATAGATGGAGTGGTCGGTCACAATCACGACGCAATCCGCCCCCTTCAGCTCCGTGTCAAGGTCGGTGGCGCAGGTCAGCACCTCGTCGTCCACCATCAGCCGCGCCACGTGCGGGTCGTGGAAGGCCACATCGGCGCCCTTCTCGCGCAGCAGGTGGATAATATCCAGCGCGGGCGACTCGCGCACGTCGTCCACATCTTTCTTGTAGGCCACGCCGATCACCAGCACCCGGCTGCCCTTCAGCGCCTTGCCCTCGTCGTTGAGCGCGTCCTGGGTGCGCTGCACCCAGTAGTGCGGCATGTTGGTGTTCACCTCGCTCGCCAGCTCGATGAACCGCGCGGTGTAGTTCAGCGTCTTCAGCTTCCACGAGAGGTAGAGCGGGTCGATCGGGATGCAGTGCCCGCCGAGCCCCGGCCCAGGGGTGAACTTCATGAAGCCGAACGGCTTGGTGCCGGCCGCCTCGATCACCTCCCACACATCCAGCCCGAGGGTGTCGCACATCAGCAGCACTTCGTTCACCAGGCCGATGTTGACGGCGCGGAACGTGTTCTCGAGCAGCTTGACCATCTCGGCCGCCTCGGGGCTCGAGACGGGCACGACGCGCTGTATGGCCTGCTCGTAGAGCGCGCGCGCCACCGTCATGCAGGCCGGTGTGACGCCGCCCATGACTTTCGGGGTGTTGACTGTGGTCCAGTCGGCGCGGCCGGGATCTACGCGCTCAGGCGAGAAGGCCAAGAAGAAGTCGTGTCCCACCTCGAGGCCGGTGGCCTGGAGCTGTGGCAGGATCACCTCCCGTGTGGTGCCGGGGTAGGTGGTGCTCTCGAGCACGATCACCTGCCCGGGCCGCAGGTAGCGGGCGAGCTGCTCGGTGACGCTGGCGATGTAGGAGATGTCCGGGTCGCGAGTCTTGCGGAGCGGGGTGGGCACGCAGATGCTGATGGCGTCGAGCTCGGCGAGCTTGGCGAAGTCGGTGGTTGCCTCGATCCGGCCGGCGGAGCGGAGCCTGGCCACTGTTTCCGATGGGATGTCGGCGATGTAGCTCTGGCCGGCGTTGATCTGAGCCATGCGCTCGGGGCTGAGGTCGATCGCGGTGACGTGGAAGCCAGCCTCAGCAAAGACGACCGCCAGCGGAAGGCCGACATAGCCGACGCCAACCACGCCAACGCGGGCGGTGCGCGCGGCAATGCGTTCGAGCAGGTTCTGCTGGGCGGGTGAGATTTGCGTCATGACTAGTGCGTCTCCATCTGGGTGCGGTAGAAGGCGACGGTGCGCTCGAGCCCCTGGCTGAGCGTGAAACGCGGCGCGAAGCCGAGCACGTCGCGGGCGCGCTCGATGCCAGCCTGGGAGTGACGCACCTCGCCGGCGCGCGCCTCGGCGTGCTGTGGGGCGAGGTTCGTGCCGATCAGGCGGTTGAGCTCGGACACCAGATCGAGCAACGTGTGTCGGTCGCCCACCGCGATGTTGAAGGCGCCCGAGAGCTCGGGAGGCGCTGCGGCCGCCAGCAGGTTGGCCTGCACCACATCGTCCACGAATGTGAAATCGCGCGACTGGAGGCCGTCGCCGAAGATCACCGGCGGCTCGCCGCGCAGCATGCGGGTGGCGAAGCGCGGGATGACGGCGGCGTAGTCTGAGCGCGGGTTCTGGCGCGGCCCGAAGACGTTGAAGTAGCGCAGTGCGATCGCCGGCAGGCCAAACGACGCCGCCCAGGCAAGCGCGTAATGTTCGGTGGCTGCCTTGGAGACGGCGTAGGGCGAGCGGGGGTCCATCGGCATCGTCTCGACCTTGGGCAGTGTTGGCGTATCGCCGTAGACCGAGGAGGAGGAGGCGACGACCACGCGGCGCGCGCCAGCGTCCCGCGCGGCGAGCAGCACGTTGAGTGTGCCGTCGACGTTCACGGCGTTGGTGGAGAGCGGGTCCTCGATCGAGCGCTGCACCGAGGGCAGCGCGCCCTGGTGAAGGACGACCTCGGCGCCGGTGATAGCCTGTCGCACTGCCTCGCGGTCGCGCAGGTCGCCGACGATGAGCTCGACATCGCTCTGGAAGGCGGTCAGGTTGTCGCTGCTCCCGCTCGAGAGGTTGTCGAAAATACGTACCTGGTCTCCGCGGCGGATCAGTGCCTCGACCAGATGCGAGCCGATGAAACCGGCGCCGCCGGTGACTACGTAGAGGGCCATTGTGTCCTCGGTGCCAACGATAGTTTAACGCATTATAACGCCCTATAGACCTGCTATGAGCGGCGTTTGATTATAGCATAGCCGCCTTGCTACGACAAAGCGTGGCGTAACCACAGTATGCTGCTATAATGCTGCGTTGTCTGGGCTATGGGGAAGTGTCGCCACCGCTATGATCGACCCGCTCGCGCCTAACTACGATAGCACCCCTGCTGACTCTAACCGCCCTGTGCTCGGGTACTGCCCGGCGGACACCGCCGCGCCGCCAGTCGTCACCTTCGTGACGCCGTACTACAACACCGGGTCGGTGTTCCACGAGACCGCGCAAGCTGTGTTTGGGCAGTCGCTCCAGCAGTGGGAGTGGCTCATTATCGACGATGGGTCGACGGATCCAGCGGCTCTGGAGGTGCTGGATGCGTACCGAGGGTGCGACCTGCGCGTCCGGGTGATCGCACACAGTCGCAATTGTGGGCTGCCTGCATCGCGCAACACTGGCTTCGCTCACGCCCGCGCGCCCTACGTCCTCCAGCTCGACAGCGATGACTTGATCGAGCCGACGACCGCCGAGCTGTGGGCGTGGTATCTGGAGGCGCGGCCCGAGGCGGCCTTTGTCACGGGTTACACGGTGGGGTTCGGCGCGCAGCGCTACCTCTGGCGGGACGGCTTCCACAACCCGGACACCTTCCTGCGCGCGAACGCCGTCGACGCCACCTGTATGGTGCGCGTCTCGGCGCACCAGGCGGTGGGCGGCTATGACGAACTGCGCCGGGGCGGGTTGGAGGATTGGGATTTCTGGCTGCGCTGTGCGAACGCCGGCCTGTGGGGCGATACGGTCCCGCTTTATCTGGACTGGTACCGCCGCAGGGATAGCCACACCGACCGCTGGGAGGCGCTCGGGGCGGGTCGCCAGAGAGCCTTCGCTGAGGAGGCGCGCGCGCGCTACCCGCGGCTGTGGCGCGAGGGAATGCCGCAACTCGCACAGCGTGTCCCCCAGCCGTTCGAGCCTATCCCAGAGAGTGCACCCTTTGACAACCTGCTCCGCGGTGAGCGACCGCGCGTGCTGCTGCTGATCCACAGCTTCGGCCCCTCGGCGGGTGCGGCGCTCGACACCGCGCGGGCGCTCGCAGCCAGCGGGTACGCGCTGACTATCGCTGCTACGTCGGGCGGCGACACGAGCCTGCTGCCTGTGTTCGCGCGTGTGACGTCGGACGTCTTTGCGCTGCCGCTGTTCTTGCGCCCCGTCGACCAGCCGCGCTTCCTCGGCTACCTGCTGCGCTCGCGCAGCGCGCATGCGCTTGTCATCGCTGGGTCCGTGCCGGGAGCGCTGCTGATCCCCGCCCTGCGCGCCGCGCAGCCCGGGCTTGTCGTAATCTCGGACACCAGCGAGCTCCCCGCGGACCCCGAGAACCCCGAGCTTGCCACACACAGCGCGCGTGCGGCCGTCGAGTGCGCCCGGCTGGAGCTGGAGGCGGATGTGCTGCGGGGCGAGCTATCGGCGTCGCCCGAGCCCAGCGCTGTACGCGCGCTGCGCGGAGCCTACTACTGGGCGCTCGGCAGCGGTCTCTGCGGGCTGCGTCCAGCGCGCGATCTGGTCGCTCGGCTGCTTGGGCGCGGCTGAGCGTGCGGGTGCTATAATAGCCCGCGATGAGTTCCGAATCACGCCGTGTGCTTCTGCTGCTGCCCCACCTGGAGGTCGGCGGCGCCGATAAGTTCAACCTGGACCTGGCCCAGCAGCTGGCACGCCGCGGCTGGCGCCTGACGATCGCCCTCACCCTCCCGGGCGCGCACCCCTGGCGTGCGCACTTCGAGGCTGTCACGCCCGACATTGTCCCGCTCCATCCGCGTGTGGCGCCCGCCAAGCAGTCGATCTTCCTGCGCGACCTGGTGGGGTCGCGCGGGATCGATACCATCATCGTCTCGCACAGCGAGGCCGGATACGCGCTGCTGCCCTACCTGCGCCTCCACAGCCCTGGCCTGGCCGTCCTGGACTACCTGCACATCGAGGAGCTGCACTGGCGGGACGGCGGCTACCCGCGCCTCTCGCTCGATGCGGCCCACTGGCTCGATATGAGCGTCGTGTCTTCCGAGCATCTGCGCGGCTGGATGCTGGCGCGCGGCGCCGACCCTGCGCGCGTGGCTGTCTGTACCACCAATATCGACACCGTCGAGTGGGACCCGGCGCAGTTCGACCGGGGTGTGCTGCGGAGGGACCTGGGCGTGGCGCCCGACGAGTCGCTGGTGCTCTACCCCGCCCGGCTCGTGCCGCAGAAGCAGCCCCGGCTGCTGGCCGATGTGGCGCGCGAGCTGGCCCGCCGCCGCCTGCGCTTCACGCTGCTCGTGGCCGGCGACGGACCCGACCGAGGCTGGCTCGAGTCCTTCGTGCGGTCCGAGGGGCTTGCAGGCCAGGTGCGCCTTCTGGGCGCGGTAGGCGTTGAGCGAGTCCGCGAGCTCATGGCGGCGGCGGATATCTTCCTGCTGCCCTCGCAGCATGAGGGGATCTCGCTGGCGCTGTACGAGGCCATGGCGATGGGCCTGGCCTCGGTCGCGGCGGACGTGGGCGGGCAGCGCGAGCTACTGATCCCGGAGTGCGGTGTGCTGGTGGGGCGCGGCCCAGGCGAGCGGCAGGCGTACGTGGCGGCGCTGGAGCGGCTGCTGTCGGAAAGCGAGCTGCGCGCTCGGATGGGTGCGATGGCCCGGCGCAGGGTTGCCGATCACTTTCGGCTCGACCAGATGGGCGAGCGGATGGCGGTGCTGGTGGGCCAGGCGCACGTACTGGCGAGCACATCCCCTCGCACGGCGAGCGAGGAGGAGGCCGCGGCGGGTGTGGCACAGGCCGTGGCGCTGGCGCGCGAGCTCGAGCGGGCCCGTCGCCTGTGGGGCTACGATGGGGCGGAGCGGCCGGGCAGCGGGGTGCTGGTGCTGCGAGCACTTAAGCGCGCTCTCCAGCCGGCCTACCGCTGGGCGCTTGCGCGGGACCAGCGCGTCATACGGCTCGCGGTGGGGGCGCGCAACGCCCTGGTGCGCCTGCTCTACCGCGGACAGGACTAGCACAGGAGCAACGGGCATGCCCTCATATCTAATCACTGGCGGTGCCGGGTTCATCGGCTCGCACCTGGCCGAGGCGCTCCTCGCGCGCGGGGACACCGTCAGCGTGATTGATAACCTCTCGACAGGGGCGATGGCCAACATCCGCCACCTGAAGGGGCACCCACGCTTCAGCTACACCTTGGACGACATTACCAACGAGAGCGTGCTGGCCGAGCTGGTGGATGAGTGCGACGCGGCGGTTCACCTGGCGGCGGCTGTGGGCGTGCAGCTGATCGTGAGCAGCCCAGTGCGCACGATCGAGACCAACGTCAACGGCACCGAGGTTATTCTGAAATGGGCTGCCAAGAAAGGCAAGCTCGTCCTCCTCGCTAGCACCTCCGAAGTGTACGGCAAGGGCGCCAACGTCCCGTTCCGCGAGGACGACGACCTGACGCTCGGCCCACCCACCATCGGCCGCTGGAGCTACGCCTGCTCGAAGCTGCTTGACGAGTTCCTGGGGCTGGCCTATGCGAAGGAGCGCGACCTGCCGGTGATCGTTGTCCGGCTGTTCAACACCGTTGGGCCACGGCAGACCGGGCGCTATGGCATGGTGATCCCACGCTTTGTGCAGGCTGCGCTGCACGACGCCCCGCTGCGCGTGTACGGTGATGGTCAGCAGACGCGCTCGTTCACCTATGTTGGGGACACGGTGCGTGCGCTCATGGCGCTGCTGGACGAGCCGCGCGCGCAGGGCCAGGTGTTCAACATCGGCAACCCCGAGGAGGTGACGATCGAGGCGCTGGCCCGCCGCGTGATTTCGCTGGCTGGCAGCAGGTCGCAGATCATCGCTATCCCCTATGACCAGGCGTATGAGGCGGGCTTCGAGGATATGCGGCGGCGCGTACCGAGCATCGAGCGCATCGCGGCGCTCACTGGCTTCGCGCCGACCCTCGCCCTTGACGACATCCTGCGGCTCGTCATCGCGCATGAGCGCGGCGCCACGGGCTCGCTGCTGTCTCCCGACCGGATATAAGAGGTTCACGTGCTCTCTCCCATCGACCCGGACCAGCCCGCGTACGGCTACCGCCCCGCCGACCTGGCCGCCCCGCCGGCGGTGAGCATCGTCACCCCGTACTACAACACCGGCCCGGTCTTCATGGACACCATCCGCTCGGTCCTGCGCCAGTCGCTCCAGCAGTGGGAGTGGCTGATCGTGAACGACGGCTCAGACGACCCGGACGCCCTGCGCACGCTCCTGCCGCTGCGCTCGGCCGACCTGCGCATCCGCGTGCTGGACCAGCCGAACCGTGGGCTGCCAGCCGCCCGCAACGCCGGGGTGGCCGCCAGCCGTGCGCCGCTGCTGTTCTTCCTCGACAGCGACGACATGCTCGCGCCCACGGCCCTGGAGCAGCTCGCCTGGACGCTCGATTCGCGGCCGGACAGCGCCTTCGCCGGCGGCTGGACAGTGGCCTTCGGCGCCGAGCGCTACCTGTGGCTGCGCGGCTTCGACACGCGCCACGCCTTCCCGCACGACAACACGCCGGCCTACGCGTCCATGGTGCGCCGCAGCGCACTCGCGCAGGTCGGGGGGTACGATGAGTCCATGCGCCGCGGGCTGGAGGACTACGAGCTGTGGGTGCGCAGCGCCGCCGCCGGCATCTGGGGCCACGATGTGCGCGAGCCGCTGGTGTGGATCCGGCGCAAGCCCGCGCAGGACTACACCTCCTACCGCTGGGCCTTCCACGACGACGTGCACGCGATCGCCAGCTTTCGCGCCTCACTGCGACGGCGCTACCCGCGGCTGTTCCGCGACGGGCCGCCGGCGGTGGGCGGCGGGGAGTCGCTGCTCACCACCCACGCCGTGATCCCCACCGCGCTGCCGTTCGACAACAAGCTGCTGCCGGGCGGTGGGCGGCGGGTGCTGGTGCTCGTGCAGACCATGAGCGTCGGCGGGGCCGACCGCTGGGCGCTGGACCTCGCCGCCGGCCTCACCGCCAGCGGCGACCGGGTGAGCGTCTGCATCACCCTACCTGGCCCGCATGACTGGATCGACGAGCTGCGGCGCATCACGCCCGATGCCTTCGAGCTGGCGTCGTTCCTCAGCCCGGCCGACTACCCGCGTTTCTTGCACTACCTGATCCGCTCGCGGCAGATCACCCACGTGCTGATCTCCTACAGCCTGCTCAGCTACCAGCTGCTGCCGTATCTGCGTGCCCGCTGCCCGGATGTGGCGTTCGTGGACTACCTGCACGCCGAGCAGGAGCATCGCCACGGCGGGTTCCCGCGCGTCGCGCTCGAGCACGACGGGTTGCTCGACCTGCACGTGACCACCTCGCAGCACCTGCGGTCATGGATGCTGGAGCGCGGCGGGACGGCGGAGCGCATTGAGGTCTGCACGGTGGGCGTGGACGCAGAGCGCTGGTCGCCCGACGCGCAGCTGCGCGCCGCGACGCGCGCCGGACTGGGCGTGACGCTGGAGACGCCGCTGGTGCTATTCGTGGGGCGGCTCTCGGCCGAGAAGCGCCCGCTGGTGGTGGTCGAGGCGCTGCGCCGACTCCGCGCCGAAGGGCTCGCGTTCGCGGCGGTGATCGCTGGGGACGGGAACGACATGCGCGAGGTGCGCTACGAAGTGCGCCGGGGCGGGCTGGCGGACGCCGTTCGCCTGGAGGGGGCCGTGCCACACGCTCGGGTGCGCGCGCTCATGGCCGCGGCCGACCTCCTGATCCTGCCGTCGGCGCGCGAGGGGATCGCTGTGACGCTGTTCGAGGCGCTGGCGATGGAGGTGGTTCCGGTGGCCGCCGACGTGGGCGGGCAGCGCGAGCTGGTCACGCCGGACGTGGGCGTGCTGGCGCCGGCTGGCTCCGAGGCGGAGGCCTACGCGGCGGCGCTGCGCGCGTTGATTGTGGACCCGGAGCGGCGCCGGCGGATGGGCGCGGCCGGCCGGAGGCGCGTGCTGGTGCACTTCAGCGCAGAGGCGGTCCTCGAGCGCATGCGGCAGATGCTGGATCAGGCGGCCGCGCTGAATCGGGGCGCGCCACGCCCCCTCGTGCCTCTGGCGGCTGCCCTGCCGGCTGCCTCGCTTGCGATCGAGCACTTCCAGCTGGAGCAGCGGTTGCGGCGTTTGCCCCCGGTGCGCCTGCTGTTGCACCTGCGTCATTCGGCGCTCGCCCGGCTGATCGTCCCGCTGACACGATTGCTTAAGGCGCGTGGTTATCTCGAACGTGGGCTGTACGTCTGGTGGCGCGAGCTGATGTGGCGCCTCAAGCGCGCCCTGGGAAGGCCCTATAACCCATGAGCAGCACCCCCTGCGTGAGTGTGATCATCCCCTGCTACCGGCAGGCGCACTACCTCCCCGAGGCCGTGGCGAGCGTCGTCGCGCAGACCTTCGGCGACTGGGAGATCGTGATCGTGGACGATGGCAGCCCGGATGACACGGCGGCCGTCGCCGAGGAGTTGATCGCTCGTCACCCCGGCCGGGCGATCACCCTGATGCGCCAGAAGAACCAGGGGTTGGCGGCGGCGCGCAACAATGGAATCCTCCGGAGCCGCGGCAGGTACATCCTTCCGCTCGACGCCGACGACGCTATCGAGCCGGATATGCTCGCGGTGACAGTGGCGGCGCTCGATGCCCACCCGCGCGTCGGGTTCGTCTACACGGATGTGCGGCGCTTCGGGGCCGAGGAGAACGTCCTGCGGAGCGAGGCGTACAGCCGCGACGTGCTGCGCTTCGAGTGCCTGATGATGCCGGCCACGCTGTTCCGCCGCGCGGCCTGGGAGCAGACGGGCGGCTTCGCGGATATGGGAGTGCAGGGGTATGAGGACTGGGACTTCTGGCTCTGCCTGGCGGAGGCGGGGTGGGAGGGCCTGCATCTGCCTGAGGTGCTGCTGCGCTACCGTCGCTCGCCGAGCAGTATGCTCACCGAGGCGCGCAAGTACGACCTCGAGCTGCGTGCCAGGATTGTGCTGAACCACCCGGCGCTGTACGAGCAGGATCTGCGCGCCTGGGCCGCGCGGGTTCTCTCCCCGGCGTGGAGCGTCCGGGACCGGCTGCGCTCGCCCGTACACTGGGTCGCGGCGCTCCTGTGGTACAGCGTGCTGATCGCCCGCTACCGCCCGGGGCTGCTGCCCAAGGTGCTGCTGCGGCCGATCTTCTGGCGTCTCCCGGTGCGGCGCCAGGGCGTAGCGCGCCGCCTCGCCCGGCTGGCCCGCCTGAGCCGCTAGAGTCGAAGCCACAAGCCTGAAGGCTGAGGCTGCGGGGCTGGCCTACGGCAGCACCTCCACATACTGGGGCAGCTCGTTCACGGCGCGGGGAATGACCCCATCGCGGTTGGCGTCTGAGCAGTAGTATCTGGCGGGCGTGGGCAGGTTCAGCTGGTCGGTGCAGATCGCCGTCACGCCGGGCGGCACGGGCAGATTATACAGCTTCGGAAAATCCGTCTCCGGCACCCAGAACACGTACAGCGTGCGCTCGCCGCGCTGGAAGGTGAGCACCTGCACCGCGTTGCGCATCGTGGGCGGCGGGTCCACCACCGGCGGGCCGATGTAGCGCGCCCCCTGCAGCAGCAGCGCCGAGTTCCGGAACGAGTTGTAGGCCGGGCGTGGTGTCAGTGCGCCGTCGACGTTGTCGATCAGGTGGCTCTCCAGGAAGCCCGGCTTGCTGCTGGCCAGCGTGTACCAGAAAGCGCCTTGCAGGTCCAGCGCGATCGCCATTGCGTAGATGCGCGCCGCGTAGTTGGCCTGCCGCTGGACGAAGTCAGCCGGGCAGGCGATGTTGTCTGGCGCGCCCTGCCACTCCACGCACGTCGCCGCGATCTCGGTGGCCATGAGCGGCTTGCTGACGCCGTAGCTCGCCAGCACGCGCCGCAGGCTGTTGGCCTTGAAGAGCAGCCGGTCGCCGCCCTCGTAGTCGTTGTAGGCGTGGAAAGTCAGCGTGTCGAACGAAGACGCCGCTCCCGCCGCCAGCATCCCGCGTAGGAACCCGGTCGTCACGCTGTCATCCGGCCAGAAGTGCGCGAACGCGCCGGCCAGTACGGTGGCTCGCGGGTTGGCGGCCTTCAGCGCGGGGTAGACCTGCTTCAGCACCGCGCCGTAGTAGTCGCCGCCGTAGTAGGGGCCGGTGCTGGTGGCCCAACACCCGGTGCCATCGAACGCCCCCACCTGGTCGGCGCGGAAGTCCGGCTCGTTCCAGATCTCCCAGTAGTCCACCTGGAGCGGCCCGCTCGAGTAGCGCTCGGCAGCGGCGGCCACAAAGCGCACGAAGTCTGCCACGTGCTCAGGGCGCGGCGGGCTGCACACCTCGCCCGGCAGACTCTGGGCCCACGGCGGCGACCACATAACGATAACCATCGGCTCGATCCCCGCCTGCCGCAGCCGTGCAATATTGGCCTCGAGCGTAGCCATTGTCTCCCAACGGTATCCGCCGCCGCGCACCGGCTCCACCTCGGACCACAGCAGATCGCCTGCGCGCGACCACTTGGGGCGAGCGCCGGTCACATACTCCATCACGGCCTCGCTGCTGTACGCGCGCAGGTCGAAGCCGAAGGGGTTGGGGGGCTGTGTGCCGCCCTGGATGGTGGGGAGGTAGAGCGTGTGGCTGGCCGCGAGCGGCGCGTTTAGCGGGCTGATCTGGTCAGCAGTGGTGTCGGTGGGGGGCTGCTCTTGCGCCGATGTGGGCAGTGCGGTGAGCACCAGCGCCGCGAGTATGAGGAGGAGCGCTCGTGTTGCACATGTCATGCGGGGGGTGCCTTCTGTCCTGTATGATGGAGTCCGTCGAGGCGCGTCTCCCGAATGCCCTCAACCTATAGCGCATTATAGCGATTCGCTGCCTGCGCGCTAGCCTCTAGATATTGCAATTCTGTCACGGGATTGTAAATAATTACAGCGCGGCCGCCTACTACCGTATCTCGACGTACAGAGGTGCGCCCCCCACGGTGAGCGTTATCCGGCCATTGCCGTCGAGGTCCGAGCAGTCATCTACCTGTGGGACAGACTGATCGAGGCGGCTGGTGCAGGCGGCCCGCGCGCGAGGCGAGACTACGAGCGTGTGCTGGCGCACCGCGTCCGTTCGCGGGAGCCACAGCACCAGGAGCGTGGCTCCGCGCTTCGCAAACGCCAGCGTCTGCACCTCCTCAGCCTGGCTCTCGTCGAGCTCAGCGGGGGGCGGGCCGGCCGCGACAGCCTCGCGCAGCAGCCGGGCCGAGTTCCGCAGCGCGTAGAAGGCCGGCCGCGGTGTCAGCTGGCCGAAGGTGTCCAGGATCAGGTGGCTGTGCTGGAAGCCGGGGTCGGCGCTGGCGAGCGTGTACCACATCGCCCCGTGCAGGTCCAGGGCCACTGCTTCGGCATATATGCGTGCTGCATAGTTCGCATGGTACTGTGGGTAGAGGGGGTCGCACTGGTTGTTCATGTAGCAGACCGCCCCAACCTCTGCCGCAATCATCGCCTTGCGCTCCAGGCCGAACTCGGCGAGACCGCGTCGCAGGCTATTGGTCTTATACACGAGCCTGTCGGCAGCCTGGTACATCCCGTACGCCGAGAAGCTCAGCGCGTCGAACGACTGGCCGGCCCCGGCAGCGAGCATCCCACGCAGGAACCCGCGCGTCTGCGTGTCGTCCGGCCAGAAGTGCGCCAGCCCCCCGGCCAGCAGCGTGGCGCGCGGGTTGGCGGCTTTCAGCGCCGGGTAGACCTGTTTCAGCGCCGCGCCGTAGGAGTCGCCGCCGAAGTGGGGCGCGGCGGAGGTGCCCCAGCAGCCAGACCCGAGCGCGTCGGGGATCTGGTCCGGCCGGAAGTCCACCTCGTTACCAAGCTGCCAGTAGTGCACCTGGAGCGGCCCGCCGCCGTAGCGTTCAGCCGCCGCGCTGACGAAGCGCGCCAGGTCCGGCAGCGCCTCCGGTGAGGGCGGGTTGCACGCCCGGCCGGGGACTTGCTGCGCCCAGTCCGGGGAGCGCTGCACGATCACCAGCGGCTCCGCGCCCGCCGCCCGGATCCGCGCGATGTTGGCCTCGAGCGCGGCGGCGGCTTCCCAGCGGTAGCCTGCGCCTCGCACCGGCTCGATGTCAGACCACAGCAGGTCGCCCGCACGGGCCCAGCGCGGTGCCAGGTCCTCCACATAGGGGATCACGTCGGGGCCGATGTGGGCGCGCAGGTCCACCCCCAGCCGGTTCGGCGCCAGCGGCGCCCCCTCCACCAGCGGCAGAAAGATCTGCCCGCCCTCCTGCGGTGCCTCCTGGGCCGCCGCCGGCAGTGCCAGCAGCGCCAGCACGGCTGCGCAGGCCAGCACGAGCAGCTGTGTTCGTCGTGTCATGTCGTCATCCGTTACTTACTGCGGCTGGGCCGCGCGGCGGGCCAGAACCTACGCTCGCAGTATAGCCCAGCGCCCCTTCTCCCTGAGTTGCAGCTTGATAACAGCTCAGGAGGAGCTTCGCGGGGCGATGGCGCCCAACACTATGCTATAATATTTCTTAGTCTTTACAGCGCGGCAGAGCGAGAAAGCGGGCATGAGTGGGTCTGTCACTGACTGAGCGGCACCAGGTCGAGCGTGAGTTCCACGACCACAAGTCGGGCCACGAGCGGAGAGATTTCTACACCCTCGGGGCGCTCGACGCGGCAGACCACTACGTGCGCCGGCTTCTCGGCGACGTGCGCGGCCAGACGGTCCTCGAGCTCGGCTGCGGCACCGGCGAGAACACCATATGGCTCGCCGCGGGCGGGGCGGAGGTCCACGCCACTGACATCTCCGCCGGCATGGTCGACACCACCCTACGGCGCGTCGGTGGCGCGGGGCTCGGTGGGCGCGTCCACGCCCAGCAGATGAGCGCCGAGCACCTGGCCTATGCGGACGCCTCCTTCGACTTGGTCTTCGGCCACTCGGTGCTGCACCACACCGACCTCGCCATCACCCGCGCCGAGGTGCGCCGTGTCCTGCGGCCCGGCGGGCGCGCCGTGTTCCTCGAGCCGCTCGGCCACAACCCGCTGCTCGCCGCCTTCCGCGCGCTCACCCCCGGCCGCCGCACGCCCACCGAGCGCCCCCTCAGCGACGAGGACATGCGCTTCTTCGCCGAGCCGTTCGCGTCCATGCGCCACCGCGAGTTCTACCTGCTCGCCCTGGCCGCCTTCCCGCTCTGGCCGCTCGGCAGCCGCGTCCTCTTCCAGGCCGCCCTCGCGCCGCTCACTCGCCTGGACGACGCCCTGCTCGCCCGGAGGCCTGGCCTCGGCCGCTACGCCTGGGTCACGGTCGTCGAGCTGACGCGTTAGCGCGGGGGCCCTGCCTGTGAAGCTCTCGATCGTGCTGCTCACCTGGGACTCCCGGCAGTTCATCCCCGCCTGCCTGGAGTCGCTTGCCCCGCAGCCCCCCCACGACAAGGAGCTGATCGTCGTGGACAACGGCTCCACGGACGGCTCGCCCCAGCTCGTCCGCCGGCTCTGGCCCTCGGCGCGCGTCGTCGCCAACACCGCCAACCGTGGCGTCGGCCCCGCCCGCAATCAGGGCCTGGCCCTCGCGCGCGGCGAGCAGGTCCTGGTCCTGGATATCGACACCGTCGCCCGCCCCGGTGCCCTCGCCGCGCTCAGCGCCGCCATGGATGCCGCGCCCGACGTGGGCGTGTTCGGCGCGCGCCTCGAGGACCCCGAGGGCCGGCTGCAGTACACCTGCCGCGTCTTCCCGACGCTCTGGAGCAAGCTCGGCCGCCAGCTCCCCGTCGGACTCGGGCGCCGCGTCCTGCGCCAGAGCGAGCTGCGCGACTGGGACCACGCCTCCCCGCGCGACGTCGGCTACGTGATCGGGGCCTGCCAGCTGCTCCGCCGCGCCGCCCTCGATGCCGTCGGCGGCTACGACGACCGCATCTTCTACGGGCCCGAGGACGTGGACCTCTGCCTGCGCATGTGGCGCGCCGGCTGGCGCGTCCGCTACGAGCCCGCCGCCGTCTTCACCCACTACGAGCGCCGCATCGCCCGCGGCGCCCCCTGGCGAAGCCCGCTCGCCCGTGCCCACGCCGCCGGGCTCGCCTGGTACTTCTGGAAGCACCGCTACCTGCTGCGTGCTCCCCGATTCGGTGTATGATGAGCCGACGCGACGCCCTGAAGCTTGTGATACGGCCGCTCACTGTGCCGCTCAGACTGAGACCCGAAATTTCAGAGCGCCGCCTGCTGCTGCGGGTGGGCGACCTTGGCCTGGTGGCCTCCAGCATCCTCGCTGCACTCCTCGTGTGGGCGCAGCTCTCCGGGCGCGCGCTCGACCTGATCCTCCTGCGTGACCAGGCGCCCTGGGTGCTGCTCATACTTGGTGGCTGGTTCCTCTGGCTGGCCCTCAACGACATGTACAACCTCCGCCTGGTGGCCCAGTCCGGCCGCAGCGCCAGCCGAATTATGCTCGGCGGCGCGGTGATCGGCGTCGCCTACCTCGGCCTGTTCTTCATCACCTCGCGCGAGGCCGTGAGTGACCCGATACCCGGCGTGATAGCCGCTCTCAGTGAAAGAGCGCCCCTGCTGCGCATCGCGCCCGTGGGCGCCATCGCTCTCTCTACCGCGCTCCTGCTTGCCTGGCGCACCTTCTACATCCGCGTCCTCGCCGGCCCCCACACCCGCCGCCGCCTGATCATCCTCGGCGCCGGGTCAGCTGGCCGCGCCATGTCGCACGTCATCCGCAAGTCACACAGCTCCTACTACACCATCGTCGGCTTCGTCGACGACGATCCGGGCAAGCAGGGTGCGCAGGTCGCCGGCCTACCGGTGCTCGGCACCCACGAGCAGCTCAGCAGCGTCGCCTTCGCTCACGCCGCCGATGAGATCGTGGTGGCGATCAGCGCCGAGGTGCGCGGCACGATGTTCCAGGCGATCATGGACTGCCACGAGGCCGGCCTGACGGTCACGCCAATGCCGCTGCTCTACGAGCGCCTCACCGGGCGCGTCGCCGTCGAGCACATCGGCAGCCAGTGGTATGTGGCCCTGCCCTTCCAGGGGCCGGAGAGCCGCACCGCCTTCAGCTTCGTCAAGCGCCTGATCGACTTCTCGGTTGGCCTTCTGCTGGCGCTGGCTCTTGTCGTGCTCCTCCCGCTGCTCGCGCTGGCGATCAAGCTGGATAGCCCCGGCCCGGTGTTCTACCGTCAGGAGCGGGTCGGCCTCCACGGGCGCCGATTCGTCGTCTATAAGCTGCGCTCCATGTACCAGGATGCCGAGCGCGCCGGCCAGGCCCAGTGGTCCACCCGTGGCGACCCGCGCATCACCCGTGTGGGCGCGTGGCTGCGTCGGACCCGTCTGGATGAGCTGCCGCAGGTGATCAACGTCGTCCGCGGCGAGATGAGCCTCGTCGGACCGCGCCCCGAGCGCCCGCAGTTCGTCGAGCAGCTCCAGCGCGAGATCCCCTTCTACCGCACGCGCCTCGCCGCACGCCCCGGGCTCACGGGCTGGGCGCAGATTAACTACGGCTACGGCAGCACCGTCGAGGACGCGCTGATCAAGCTCCAGTACGACCTCTACTACCTCAAGCACCAGTCGCCCTGGTTTGATCTGCTCATCCTGCTGCGGACGATCGTCGTGGTGCTTCGCCTGAAGGGGCAGTAGCCATGAGACGGTACGCCGCTTCTCGCTTCGCGAATCTCATGCCGCGGGTGTGTGTGGCGCGTTCCCGCTTGCGTGCGGCCGCCGTGGCCCCCCGAGCGCCAGCCGCTGTGCCGCATCGCTTGCCCGCCCTATGAGCACCCGAGCAGCCGCTGTTCCTACCCCACTCGTGCCCCGCCTGCCCTGGTGGGCCGCGCCTGGCGCCCTGCTTCTGCTCCTGGCTGCCGCCGCGCTCGCCGCCGGCCTGGCGCTTGCTCGGCCCTCCCTCGGCGCCCGCGCCGCCTCCGCGGAGGCCGCCGCTGTCCTGCAGGGCTTCAGCGATATCGATTCGAGCGGCGAGGCTACCTACCGCTGGTCGCTCCCCAAGGCCGAGATCGACCTTCAGGGCCTCGCGCGCCGCCCGGTCCTGCTCACGCTGCGGATGGCCGCCCCGCGCCCCCCTGACGCACCTGCGGCAGTCACCTTCCTCACCGATGACGTCTGGCGCCTCGGGGACTTCACCGTCACGGGGGACTGGCGCCGCTACCAGCTTCTCCTCCCGGCTGCAGACAGACCGGTCAAGTTGCGCGTTGTCCCCTTCGTTCCCGGCGAGAGCGATGCGCGGGAGCTCGGTATCACCCTCGCCGACGTGCGTGCGGCCACAACTGCCCTCACGTCCGATGCGGCGCACGCCTGGGCCATCCTCGGTGCTCCGCGCGCCGTGACTCTCGCGCTGCTGCCGCTGCTGCTCTACGTTGCACTCGGCGCACTCTCCCCCCCCTGGCGCGGCAAGGAGCGGGCGGCGGGTGCGGGATTGATCGTCCCGCTCCTCACCCTCCCTCTCGTCACCCTTTCCGCAGCGTACCCTCTTCAGGCCGCCGTCGTGCTTCCGGAGACCTGGCTGCTCCCTGGCGCGCTCGCCCTGGCCCTGGCCCTCGGCGTCTCACAACCTCTGGTGGGAGCGCTGTCCCGGCGCCTCAGCGGCGTCACGCTCGAGCGGCGTGTGCTGCTGGCCCTCGTCGCCGCCGGCGCGCTCGGCCAGGGTCTGCTCTTCGTGTTCCTCGTGCCGCCCTGGCAGCACTACGATGAGCCGGCGCACTTCGAGTACGTCCGCCTGATCGCGGACCGCCGCACGCTGCCGGAGTACGGCGACCGTGACCCGCTGATGCAGCGCGAGATCACGGCCTCGATGATCGAGCACGATTTCTACGAGCCGGAGATCCCGGTGCCGCCGCTGCTGAATGACGCCGGGGGCATCTACCTGAGCGGCGGCTTCACTGCCACCGGGCACCCGCCGCCCTACTACGTGCTCGCCAGCCTGCCGCTCGCGGCTCTGCCGCACCTCGACGTGACCACCCAGCTCCTGATGGTACGCGGCGTGTCGCTGCTGTTCTTCCTGGCGTCCGCCCTCGCCGCCGCCGGGATCGCCCGCGAGCTCGCCCCAGCCGAGAGCCCCGTGCGCTGGCTGCTGCCGCTCGGCGTTGTGCTCTGCGCCAGCTACGCGGATTCCATGACCTCGGTGAACAACGACAGCGCGGCGGCGGCGTGCGTATCGCTCTTCCTCTGGAGCGCTGTGCGTGTCATCCGGCGCGGTATCAGCTGGCGGCGGATGGCCGTCATGCTCGTCGCGGCGCTCGCCGCCGCCGCGTTCAAGAATACCGGAGCCGTGGCCGTGGCCCTGGCCCCGGTGGCAGTGGTCATCGCGCTCTGGGCCCAACGCGGCTGGCGCTGGCGCTGGCTCGTAGCGGGGATAGCGGCGGGAGCGCTCGTCGCCATCCTCGCTACGATCTCCTGGGACGACGCCCGGGCCTGGTACCGCTGGGCCTGGCCGTCCCAGCCGGGCGCCACGCGCATCGCCCTCGCCGGCGCACCGCTCGGGGACCACGTGCTTCGGCTCCAGGTCCAGCCGGAGACCACCGGCCAGCGGCTTTCCAACCCGCTGCTCGGGCGTGACCTGGCCGCAGTGAGAGGGCAGCGCGTCACCGTGGGAGCGTGGGTCTGGGCGACTCGGCCGATCACGCTGAGCCACGGGGTGCTGATCAACACCGGCGGCGCCGACGAGCCGCGCACTGAGCCGATCGCTCTTGGCACGGAGCCGCGCTTCTTCGCCTGGACCACCTCCGTCCCCGAGGGGGCGCAGCGGCTCCAGTACGTGGTCGGCACGGACGCGTGGAGCGAGTCGCTCGAGGTGTACGTGGACGGCGCGGTGGTGGTGCGAGCTCGCCCGCCGCTCGACGAGGTGCCGTCGTTCGATGGCCCGGGCGGGCGCAGCGTGATGTGGGGCGGGAAGTCGTACAACAATCTGCTTCGCAACGGCTCGGCCGAGGAGGGCGGGCCGCGCTTCCGCGCCTGGCTGGACCGGCCGCTGGCCTACTACGCGCGCCGCTCGCTGAGCACCACGCTGGTCTCAATCCTCGACCTCGAGCGCACCGGCCGGCTGACGTTCCTGGAGGTCGCGCCCGGCGTGGTGGATATGTTCTTCAGCCGCTTCGGCTGGGGCGGCAGCCTGTTCCCGGGCTGGGGCTGGCAGATCGTCTTCCGCGGCGTCGCCCTGCTGTCGCTCGCCGGCTGTGCGGCGTGGCTCCTGCGCCGGGTGCGCCTGCCCTCGCCCAGCCTCCCGGCGCTGGCGTTCCTCGGCCTGACCGCCCTGGTGATCTGGGGCAACGTCGTGCTGCGAATCCACCCGCTGATCGATACCGCGATGCCGCTCACGTCCGCGCGCTACGGCTTCCCGGCGATCATCCCCACCGTGCTCGCGCTCGTGGGCGGGTGGTTGGCGCTGTGGCCAGCACGCCTACGGGGCTATGGTGTTACGCTGGTGGTGGTGGGCACCCTGGCGCTGAACGTGCTGGCGGTGCTGCGCATCTGGGAGCTGTACTATGGGTAGGCGCGCCGTTATCGCGGGCCTGGCGCTGCTGGCCGCCCTGGTCGCTGTGTCGCCCACGCTGCTCTGGGCGTACCACCTGAGCCGCGCGGGTGCGTTGCTCGAGCGTGGGCTCGTCTGGCCCGAGCCGCGCATGGTGGACAGCCTCCCCATCATGGCTGACACCGGAGCTCTGGAGGAGGCCGTGCGCGAGCTGGAGGCCGCCCGCAGCTGGCGGCCGGGCCTTGCGTATGCCTACCGCCTGGCGGGGTATGTGGCGCTGGCCCGCGGCGATTGGGCCGGGGCGGCGCGGGAGCTTGAGGCTGCCCGCACGCGTGCCCAGCGTCACCCTCTGATCGCCTGGGAGACCGGGCTGGCCTACGAGCAGCTCTGGCAGGCAACCCCCTCCGATCTCGCGGCGCGTGAGCGTATGGCCGAGGCGTGGCGCGCGGGCGGCTTCGATGCCGCTAGCCTGCGTCTGCGTGCCGAGGAGGCGCGCATCGCCGGCCGCGCCGAGGAGGCGCAGCGCTGGGAGCGGCGGGCCGCGCTGATGGAGCCCTAGCGCCCGCACGCCCCCTCATTTGATGATACGTAGTACCTATGTCATCGTACGCTCATCCTTCCCCTATTCCCAAAACCTGCGTCTGAGGCCTAGAATACGGCCAGATACCCGCCGCAGGAGGATGGAAGATGATGCGACAGAGTCCCCTGGCGCGCCGGAAGACTCCCTCGCCGGCTCGCCCGGCAGCACGCCCGCGCGTCTACCACGAGCAGATCAACAGGCCCGGCGCCGAGGTCCCCGGCCAGCTCGAGGCCGAGGCGCTGCGCCGCCGCTGCCTCGTGGAGAGCGAGCGCTACTACCGCGGCCAGCCGCACGACACGCGCTACGCGTACGAGCTCTTCCGCCGCGCCCTGGTCGAGCGCTGTGATGTGGCCTGGACGCACCTGTACGAGCTTTATCGCCCGCTCGTCGAGAGCTGGGTGCGGCGCAGCGGCGCGTTCGTCGGCAGCGGCGAAAGCAGCGAGTACTTCGTCGTGCCGGCGTTCACCCGCTTCTGGCAGGCGATCTCTGCCGAGCGGTTCGCATCGTTCGGCACCCTGTCTGCGCTGCTGCACTACCTCCAACTCTGCACGAGCAGCGTGGTGATCGACAGCGTGCGCGCCCAGTCCTGGGCCGAGATGCTCCCCGAGGAGGCGGTGCCCTCGGGGCGCGCCCCGAGCGTTGCACCGGATGAGGAGGCCCTCGAGCGGATCGGCCGGCAGGAGTTCTGGGAGCTGATCGCCAGGCAGCTCACCGGCCCTGCCGAGCGCACCGTAGTGTACGACACGTTCGTGATGGGCATGAAGCCGGGCGACATTCTCACGCGGCACGGCTCGCTGTTCGCAAGCATCTCCGAGGTCTACAACGTCAAGCGCAATGTCCTCGGGCGGCTGAGCCGCAACCACGAACTCCGCTGCCTTGCCGGGCTCCAGCCGCCCTAGTGTGCTCCACGCACACGCATCAGTACGAAGGTGGGTCTCTCGGTGGGCTGTGCTCTCCGGCCTTCCCCTCCTGAGCCTATCATGCGCAGCTCGTGCCGGGTGAAAAAAGAGCTCCCT